>CAJOKZ010000116.1 GCA_905235335.1 uncultured Succiniclasticum sp. | reverse complement strand
GAAGAGCTGGGTATAGGCCATAGAGATCAGGAAGTTGAAGGTGCTGTCCGTATCACTCATGATCAGGAACAGCGCCGTCTTCTTATCCCCGAGGGTATCAAGCTCCAGTTCGTCGTAGGCAGTCAGCTCCCTGAGCTCCTGGATATCAAAGACGGCCAGCCTGGCGCCGCAGGAAATGAGGATCGATTTCGCTGTTTTGCCTCCAACCTTTTTATACTTCACCTGATTGGCATACCATTTTTCAAAGCTTTCGATAACAACCCTTGTCTTGCCGTTAACCGTGATGGTTTGAAATTTCTGCTTGTGAATCAGCCAGTAAGAATCGGTTTTCTTCAGCCCCAGAAGCTCAGCCATCTCATGCACGGCCATTGTTTTCTTAGTCTCTTTTTGCATAATCATCACCTGCCTTCCATAAAAATTCCAGACCCGATGGTCTGGATAGAAGATAGCAATTATGCGGAAAATAAAGCAGGATGTCATTTCAGCAATTTAGCTTAAATGACATCCTTGACACATTTTCACGTAAACAGATCATCCCCTGTTATTACGTTTTGAAATATGGTTGGAAGCTTAGTTATGTTGTTGATATCCAGCCGTTTACCGACATATCATCTCACCCACGGCTGTTTATCAACAACATTTCTTGATAAGTCACGCTATTTTTCTAATAAAGTCGTTTGTTGAAAAACTCTTTCAAGATCATTTGAGTCCAAATAAGATCATTGCCCTCCGCTTGTGCTTATTCCTGTACATCCATCATCATTTTGTTCCCGTCAGTAAAGCGGAACCTGAAAGTCCCATCCATCCGGCTTCGCTCCTGCGGATCCATTTCCCGTTTGTGGTATCGATCAGATCCACCTTCTCGTATCCCATATCCTTCAGCTTCTTCACAAAAGCGTGCATATCTCCGTATTTCCCGGAAGAGAAGATGTCGTGGATCGCAAAGGTTCCGCCTTTTTTCAAAGTCCGCAGCGTCTCCAGCAGGATCGCCTGCCTGTCCTTTGAAGGGATATTATGATACACATAATTGCTGGCCACGGCATCAAACGTTTCATCGGGGAAATCCAGATGCGTGGCATCTCCCTGCAGGAAACATACATTCGATACGCCCTCTGCCCGGGCATTGCTTTCACAGAGCGGCTTACTAAAAGAGGCATATTCCTTGCCCCAACGATCTATACCTGTCACGTGCGCTTTAGGATTTCTTTTTGCGATTGCAATGGCCAGCGCTCCGCTGCCGCAGCCTATATCCAAACAGTTTCCATTTTCCGGCAGATTCACATGGTCTGCGATTCCTTCAATAATCTGTCTGGACATCTGTCTTTTTCCGTTATAATCAAATGCACGATACATCAGATAAGACCAGATAGACATCCCGGAGAAAAGGACTCCGGCAGCTGTGGTCAGTCCCATCATCACATGTTTCGCAATTCCTTCAGGCATTAGAATATGAACCCCACCCCCAGAGTTGCGATCCATGATCCGGCTGCTCCACCTGTAAAAGAAGCTACCATTCCTTTCGGCATCCAGTTTTTATAATCTGCTCCCATCTCATTTCCCTCCATCCATAACTCTTTCCAGCCCATGCATCAGGCGCTTCGGCTGCAAGGCTGCGAGACCGCCGTGCTCAAAATAATCCCACATGACAAGCGAAGGGTGTATCAGCACAATGACGTTTTTGTTTTCTGCCCCAAATTCATGAATTGTCATGCTTCTTCCTTCCCTCTTTTTTTCGTGCTACCAGATGCAGCCGGAATTTCTTTCCGCTTTCCAGCTTTTCCACCTGGAGTCCGGATTGCCGGCAAAAGCCTCTCACCTCATCCAAAGAATACGCGCCGACATCTCCGTGTCCGATCAGGTTGGCCAAAGGCATTTCCATATGATTCATAAGCCAGAGAATCGGCCCGGGCGCTGTATAATCCTGTAGAATCAGCCTGCCGTCCGGACGCAGGACACGCTGCACACTGTCAAAAAATCTCTGCGGGTTCGGATAGTGATGAAAGCTGTTGGAGCATATTACCGCATCAAAGGCATTCTCCTCAAAAGGAAGATTCTCGCAGTCGCCGACGACCCAGGAGACGCCAGCCAGGTTTTTCGACTTCGCGACCTCGATCATGCGCGGCGTAATATCGAGCCCCGTATAGTGTTTCCCGGAATCTTCTTCGTATAAGAGGGAGATCATGGGTCCGGTTCCGCATCCGCAGTCAAGCAGATCTGTATACTCTTCTTTTGCCAGTTCCCCCGCAATAAACGGATAGTCGTCCTTACACATCTCATAAATGCCGGCATGACCGCTTTCGTATACATCCGCAGCCTTCGTAAACTCTCTGATCGTCAGATTCTTGTAGCGTGATTCCCTGTCGCCTTTCTTACCCATATCTTTACAATCGTCCCCCTCCGGATAAACAGGTGGCTATTTTGTGTTCATATGTTCTTACTCTGTCCCAAAACATCTTTGTTTCTCCCCGAACAGAACAGAGCAGGTCCGAAATCAATCGAATCCCGCTCAGTGAAAGCTTTTCTTTTGGTTAGACTCCGCTAACTATATTTACTTTACCTTAACTTGCCTGATTTTTCAATAGTTTTCCGCTATTTAAGATATACAAATAATCGCTCAAATATGCCATGCAACAATTTCTTAATGGGGTCAGACCCCCATTTGCCGACAGCCGTAGACATCCTTACAACGAAAATG
>CAJOKZ010000115.1 GCA_905235335.1 uncultured Succiniclasticum sp. | reverse complement strand
AGATGCGTAATACGGCATAATAGACAATGCTTTCATGGTCGGACCTCCCATTGTACTATCTTTTTACCCTACAACAAGCTTTCTTCAAACTTTCCGCAAAGTTCTTCAATCCATTCTTTTCTGGCTATCTGATTAATCCATTCTTCCGGAATGCCTTTCTCGCCGCCAATGCCGTAACTGATTCCTGCCAGTCCTCCGGCAATGGCGCCAACGGTATCTGTGTCTTCGCCCAAGTTCACCGCCATTAACACGCACTCGCGGTAGCTGCTGCTTTTCAGGTTGCACCACAGCGCGGCTTCCAGCGTATCCACCACGTAACCGCTGCTTTTGATCTCATCCCGCTGCAGGGTTTCCAGTTTTGGCAGCCGCGCATACACAGGCAGTTCCGGTTTAATGGTTTTTACAATTTTGTCTAATGGTTTGCCCCGCAGCAGTTTCCTTGCCACAGAAATATAGATGCGGCAGGCTTCCAAAGATATTTCGTGCGCATGGGTCAGGCTGCTCACCGCGTTTACCGTCTGATAACGGCAATCCGTAAACGCCAGCGGAAGAATCCGCATCAGGGAACCGTTTCCGTTATCCCATTCTGCTTTGCCTCCGCATTTCCCTGCAGGCGTGCTCCCGGCATAACGCTGAATCGCCTCCCGTGTGGCCCGTCCTATATCAAACATTTCCCCGTAAGGAGTAAAAGCATTTTCATCAGCCCAGCGGTAAAAGTTCTGCATGATGTCATCCGTGCTTATGCGTCCGAGCCTGGCAATACTTTCCACGGTAGCCAGCATCATGGAACTGTCGTCGGACCAGGCGCCCGGCGGCATATTGTAGGTGCCGTAACCAATCATATCGGTCACTTTAAATGAATCGCGCGGTTTAAATTCCACTGGCACGCCCAAGGCGTCGCCAACTACCAGGCCCATGATTCCAGAATAAATGTTAGTCATTTGTTTTTCCTCAAAGTTTTCCTCAAAAATTTAGCCCTTGCCGTGATTTATTTTTCTAATTATATCATAGTAGATTTTCGCAAAAAAGTGGTCTCCTTCCGGGCGACAATCCCCCTTCCCCCTGACCTGCTTACATTGTAAAATATTTACTGTCCAAAAGTCCTCTCCGATAACAATCCCCGCCAGCCAATGAGAACCACTCTCCATGCAGGATTTGGGTGTTTTGCATTTTTTTGTGCATAAAAACCGGAGCACTCATATAGAGCGCTCCGTAAAAATGTGTGCCGGGGTTTCATTAAACCCCAGAAAGGAGGTTAAATTTATGATGCTCCATTTTCGCCGTATCGTATTACTTTGTTTTTTGGATTCTTGGTAGACTCTTCCACTATTTTTTGATAAGACAGTTCCATCATTACAGCTCTTGACTTTCTTTGAATTGATTACTGACCAGAAGAGACAGGTTCTTTGCCGCCAACTTTTCCTTCACCTCTGCCAGACATTTTTCCCCGAAGTTTCGAATCATTCTCAGTTCGCCCTCTGTTTTTTCCGTCAGTTGTCCGATAGTTTCAATCCCAGCGCGGTGCAGACAGTTTTCAGAGCGCACTGAAAGATCCAGTTCCACAATGCCTTCCTGCCATAACGTGGATTGTTGCTGCGCATCTTCCCTGTGCAGCGGTTCCAACATTTCAGAATCAAATCCTTCCCTGTGCAGCGACTGTTTCTGCTGTAACCGCTCTGGCAGATATTTCTCCTTCAGTTCATACCACATCACATGGCGCTCCGGCCGATGCTGAAATGTCGCATCAGCAACAATCCGGTCAGATTGATTATCCTCCCTTTTGATGAAATCAATCATTTCCCGCACAAGCGTACCCGAAACAGTCATCTTTTCTGCCGCTTCCCGCAGAAGCCCTTTTTGAAAATCTGCCAGCGCTTCATTCAGAAAATCCCTTGCGATTTCTGTTTTGTCAGCTATATCCGGTTGAATACAATTATTTCGCATCCTTTTCCTCCTGCTTTTAAACTCTTACTTCACAATGGTTTAAGGTTGTTCCTTCCTGTAAAGACAAAACGGATTTGCCTGTTTGGCGGCGTCCGGGCATTCTCCTGTAAATATTTCTCTGTAATGTAATTTATCACCCGACAGAGAAGGGAAAAGAAAAAGCCCGTCCTTTTGACGGGCTGAAGACCAACACAAACAGCCCATCGTTATGATGGGCCGGATTTCCAACTCCCATCATGCAAGCTTTAGCACCTTAACCGTTTCCGGCCAGGTTGCTGTGCGGTCACCGAGCTTGTCTCTCGCGCACTCTTTATGGTCAATTGGTTTCCATTGCTGGAATCAATATTAAGGTATGTAAGCATAACGTAGATTACCACAACCTTCGTTACATTTATATTATACCACATGTCACCAAAATTTGCAACAAATACAAGTTTGTATAATAAATCTTATTTTTATTATAATATTTAAAAAATAAACATGTAATTGTA
>CAJOKZ010000114.1 GCA_905235335.1 uncultured Succiniclasticum sp. | reverse complement strand
CAATCCTTTGCTTATCCTGTTTTATACCTGTTTCCTGTCAGGCAAAAACTACTGAACTGGATTCTTCCGGTTTTGTTGTTCTAACCGATATCGTCCCCGATGCCATGGTTGAATTACGGTACTATACCCTTTACAATTTTATCGGCGACAGGATACGTGGTTATGAGGAGCCGGTAGCCCTTGTAACCAAGGAAACCGCTCTTGCTTTGCGTGAAGTAAACAATGAGCTTATACCGATGGGATATACAATTAAAATTTATGATGCATACCGCCCACAGATGGCCGTAGACCAATTCGTTGAATGGACAAAAGACCTTAATGATACCCGCATGAAAAACTATTTCTATCCGGAAGAACACAAGGAAAACCTGCTTGCCCACGGATACATAGCATCACGCTCAAGCCACAGCCGGGGAAGCACGGTTGATATGACACTGTATAATCTCCGTGATGACTGTGATGTGGATATGGGAGGCACCTTTGATTATTTCGGATATCGTTCCCATCCCGACTATCCATATCTTACGGAACAACAAAAACAGAACAGGCATCTGCTTCGTTCTGTTATGTTAAAGCACGGATTCAGGGGAATCGATACCGAGTGGTGGCATTATACGCTTAATAATGAGCCTTATCCCTCTACTTACTTTAATTTCCCAATTCAACGCATATCACAATAAGAAACAAGGCACTTGCTGCGGGAAGTTCTTAGATTGCTTTTTGATTGACGTTGTAAACTGTTTGTATTATAATTATTGTGAAAGGAGATGATTTCTATGGCTACAATACCAACCCAAATCCGTATTGATACAAACGTAAAGGAGCAGGCCACACTTCTTTTTGACGAACTTGGAATGGATATGTCTGGTGCGGTAAATATATTTCTCCGCCAGTGCATTCTGCACGGTGGTCTTCCTTTTGCAGTAGTAATTCCTCGATACAATCAGGAAACACTTAATGCTATGGCTGAAGCAAGAAGAATTGCCGAAGATGCTAACGTGAGAGGATACAAAACCATGAAAGAACTTAAAGCCGCCTTGGAGGCAGACGACTAATGTATACAGTTAAGTTTACTTCCGCTTTCAAAAAGAATTATAGGCTTATGAAGAAACGGGGAATGGATATTTCTCTTCTTGATGATGTCATTGAAGAGTTACGCAGGGGCAAAGAA
The DNA here is from genome assembly GCA_905235335.1 of uncultured Succiniclasticum sp. Classification (GTDB taxonomy): domain Bacteria; phylum Bacillota; class Negativicutes; order Acidaminococcales; family Acidaminococcaceae; genus Succiniclasticum. The sequence goes on along the minus strand of CAJOKZ010000114.1, from coordinate 1,771 downwards.
TTGGATGGAAAATATAAAGACCATGTCCTCAAAAGTGAATATGCCGGTTTCCACGAATGTCATGTTAAACCGGACTGGTTGCTGATTTACCTGATTGAGAATAATATACTCACACTTACACTTGTTAATACCGGTTCTCATGCTGATTTATTTAAATGAGAGGGGAAACGCTATGGCGATTGCTGGTCGGTCAGCCCTGCTAACAGGATGACGTGAAAGTTTCGTGGCAGGCTTGCCCTAAACGGGTCTGCGATGAACTGGAATATAAATTGTTCCGGAAATATGGTAAAGCCGTGGGCGAAACGAGCGCCGTCTTCGTTGGCGACAGATGAATGGGAACTTCTGATTTAATTCCCATTTTCCCAATTGGCAGCCGGCAGTTACCCGGCCAGCGTATGAGACTGTGCGTCGACTTCCAGTAAGTGTTCCATGTTCATGTATCGCTTTTCGCCCCAAGTGGAGCCCGTTACATGTCGCAAAAATTTTGAAGTATAAAAAAGTTGCCGCATAATTCAAAATTGTGTTACGCTGGCAACTTTTTATTTTCACAGCGACAGTTTCTGGCGGAGCGTTTGGCTATAATTGGAAATAAGGAATGAGACCTGATTTCAGTGTGATGAGGCGAAAGGGAGAAGGCCATCTGCTACAAAGCCGATTATTAAGATGATGAGAGAAATAAGAGAAACGGGAGCGATATACTGACCATGCTTACACAGTTGCTTGCCCAAACGGCGGCGCTCTATCTGACAGGGGCACCGCTGTTGCCCCAAAGACGTATTGCAAAACAACCGGTGCGGTTGGATGATAAAAATTCAAGAACCATACAGCGAACTAAAAAATTCAACGTGCGCCATAACAGCGCGCCGCAGCCCGGCGATGTCATTTACGTGAAACGCCTGGGCGACCTGTACCGGCATTACGGAATTTACGCAGGCAACGACCGGGTGATCCATTACGCGGGGCGCGGAGGCGACTGGGGCGGCGATGTTTCTGTCCACGAAGCGCCGCTGCGTGAATTTTTGCAGGGCGCGCGGCGTTTTACCGTTTGCGAATTCAAAGCCCGCTGCAGCATACCAGGCTATCATCTGTACAGCCGGGAGGAAACGCTGCAACGCGCGTACCGGCGGCTTGGGGAACGGAATTACAATCTGCTCGCCAACAACTGCGAGCATTTTGCCCTTTGGTGCCGTACCGGCATTTCGGCCAGCCCGCAGGTGCAAGAGGCAGGGAAAACGCTTTGCGGTGTGTTTGATCTGGTGGATCTGCTGCTGGAATAAACACTGGAATAATATTGAACAACCGGACTGGTTGCTGATTTACCTGATTGAGAATAATATACTCACACTTACACTTGTTAATACCGGTTCTCATGCTGATTTATTTAAATGAAAGGGGAAAACGCTATGCATCATTATGCCACGTGAAAAATGGGATCCTTTGTACAGGAAAGCGAAAGAGCTAAGAAAAAAGAAAGCTTTGGAATGGGCAAAGCGACACGGATGTTACGAAGAAGTAAAAGCGTATTATGAAATGAAAGAGTGGGCTGAGAAACATGTAGTGTACTGACAACAACAAAAGGGAACGTATAAAAACAGGGTTACCAACAGAAGAAACGGTTCAATGGTGGTATGTTGTGCAACGTGAATATTGATTTTATGAGATAATACAAAGCAAGGCGGTACTTTCGATTACGAGAGTGCCGCCTTTTTATTTTGCGAATTATAATGTTGTCTTCTTCGTTTGTTCCATTTCACACCGACGCATCCTGTCG
>CAJOKZ010000113.1 GCA_905235335.1 uncultured Succiniclasticum sp. | reverse complement strand
CAGCTCTCTGGAACAAAGCAGTAAAATGAACGCAGGAAAAGGTACTGCGAGACAGACATAATAACCCTGTCTATATTAATAACTGAGAGCAGGCTCCAAGACCGCTCCACGACTGGAGTTGCGAAAAAAGTTTGGTCATTGGAATGACCAAAAACAAGTTTCAAGTTAGATTGCCCGTAGCCTGTGAAAACAGGTTGCGGGCAATAATATTTATAACGAATTATGTTAAAAGATTTGAAGAAACAAAAAGAAATGCGTGATATTTCAATGGCAGCTTACCATTGTTATATAAATGACGAAAATGAAAGAGATGCGGTCCACTGTAATAGTTTAATCCTCCAAACTGTTGAGTTCCAAAAATTTTGCAAGGCTGATATGTCTGACTGTACTTGTTGAGTAGTCAAATTCATCTGTTGTGATAATGATCTTTCTGCGTGACTGATCCAGCGTATTGAACAAGGNNNNAGGTTTTTTCTTCCGCAATGGAATACGCAGCCTGGATGAGAAATTCTTTGCCGTCCTTTTGGGCAAGAAAATCAATCTCGCGACCGTATTTGTTAAAGACAAAGACTTCGTATCCCATGAAGATTAATTCATTATAGACAATGTTTTCGAAGTTATGTGTTAAATCATATCTTCCATTCTTTTGACGGATGGAATTAAAAGAAACATCTTCATCGTAAAGCTTGGCATAAAAGGCCAGCTCGCGTTTGGCCCGCGTTGAATATTGCGGAACCTTGCGGATTACGTAGGCTTCTTCAAGATAGGCCAGGTATTTCATAACTGTATTAAGGGAGCACTGGAGTTTTTCAGACGCAAAGTAATGCTGCACGGAATTGGCGCTGAAAATCCGTGCATTGGAGATTAGGATATAATTCACAAGGCGTTTAAAGAGTTCTGTTTTTTTGATGTTGTATCTGTTTAAAATATCGTTTACGACAATGGTCTGGTTCAGGTCATGCAAATATTGCAGCATGGCTGGTTTATCCGGCAGCTCAATAATTTTTGGAAATCCCCCATAGACGAGATAGTCGTTTATGGGGTAATTTTTATGGAGTTCTTTGGCATAGGACAGGATTTCTTTGTAGACAAAGGGGCGGATGCAAAATGATACGTAGCGGCCGCTGAGTTCTTTGGTAAATTCTTTGGCTAAAAGCCGCGAGTTGCTGCCTGTGATGAACAGCGAGATGTTTTCGATCCGTAAGGAACGGCAGGCAAGGTTCCATTCATTCACAAGCTGTACCTCGTCAAGAAAAACGTACAGCTTTTTGTTTGCATGCATGCGTTCTTTCACGTAGTTCACCAGCGAAAGCGCATCCGGAATGTCTGCTGAGTATTCAAGCTGTTCGAAGTTGATGCGTAATGTTTCTTTGCCTTCGGAACGGATTTCCTCTTCAATTTGCGAGAGTATGACTGATTTCCCGCAGCGGCGGATGCCAGTGATCACCTTAATTAAATCGCTGTCGTAAAATGGGCGGATCTGGTTAAGATAGTGCTCTCTGATGATCATGGTGAAAAGGTCCTTTCTAATGGTTTTTTGTTTCCAAATTCATTGTACTGAAAAATTTGCAACAGGTCAAGCAAAATTTTCAGTAATATTGAAAGATTTACACATCTGCAAAGCTTTCAGTAGGAATGTTTCGTGTAAATAAAAACTTTATTTTTCACAATCACTCCCACTTCAGTATAGATCATCGAATCCCTGCCTGGGCAATATAAAACACCAACCCCCTTACAATTTATTCAAAATGTAAGGGGGCTGTTTTTTACAGGATATTAAGTTGCAGTGGTAAGTGCAGCGGCCTGGAATAATTCAGGCTGTCCTCTTTTTACTCCATTGCATCCCGCAGCGCTTTTTCAATTTCCTTGCGATGGGTGTAACTGTACACTTTTTCCTCGTCGCCGGACTGGATCTGGCGGAAGTACACATTGCGCATGTTGTTGGTGCGGGCGATGCTTTTCAGCTGCACGTAACGGTCCTTCGGATCGGTGCTGGTGAAGAACAGGAACTTTTTGCTGATGACTTCCAGCGGACGCAGGTTGTGGGCGGTGAAGATCAGCTGCCCCATGCCTCTTGACGCGAACATTTCCAGCAGTTCCCCCCAGATATATTCGAAGATGCCGGCGTCGAACTCATCGATGGCCAGCGTAAAGGACGGGTCGTTGTACGCCGCCGTCAGCAGGCTTATCAGGGAAATCAGGCGGCGGATGCCGTCGGATTCGTCCCGAAGGGGAAGCACGATCCCTTTGTCCGGTTCGCCGTCCGGGGCCGGGCCGGGGTTCCTGCGTATGGCGATGACATCCACCGTCTGTCCGGTGGAGCCGTCCGGCAGGATGGGCTGGGCGATGCTGCGCAGTTCGAGGGTAAGGCCCGGTATCAGCGTTGTAATTACGGAGCTTACTTTGGAAATATAGGCGGACACAGTCTCAAAAACTTCCTTCGTCATTGACGTCGGGCGGTCCGTATTGATGAGGAAGGAACCCTTGGGCGTATGCAGCATCAGCGCCATGTTCAGGCGGATCAGGCCGGAGGAGCGGGTGTTGACCACGAAGAAATAATTCTGCCCGAAGCAATTCAGTTCCAAAATGACCTGCAGGTATTCGGAGTAATCGGCGCAGCTTACAAGATACTCCAGCGTCTCCGGCATGAAGATGAACGACTGGGAGCGTTCGCTGGCAAGCCGCTTAAACACTTCCAGCTGGACCGTTTTCCGGTTGTTCTTGTCCAACCCGATCATGAATTTATGCCGCGACCTGGGCGCGAAAGGCGATTCCTCCCCGGTGGTGTCGATGACCGGGTTCATGCGCTGGTTGCTGCCGTAAAAGGGGCCGGACATGCTGATGATCTCATCAAAGACGCGCACCCTGTATTTGGACTGGGGAACGGCTGAATAATCCGGGGCGCCGTCCATCCGGTCTTCCGCATTCGATTTGATCTTTTCCTGGGTAATGCAAAATTCGTACTGGGCGTTGCGGACGCGGCCGTCTTCATACTGCAGCTCGAACTGGAAGGTAAGCCTGGCAAACTCTTTGTTCTTCGCGACGCATTCGGAAAACAGGTCCTGCACCTTGCTGCCGCGCAACAATTGTTTTAAAATGTACAGCGCTTCAATGAACGCCGTCTTGCCGGACCCGTTCTGTCCGTACAAACCCAGGATATCGGAGCCGGTACCGTAGGGCACAAAAATTTTGCCGCAGCGGAAGTTGATTTCGCCGTATTCCACATTTTTAAAATCCTGCAGGATCGCTCTGGTAATGCGGATAAAAGGCAGGCGCGCGCTGTGTTCGTCTGTAATCAGCGTTTGATTTTGCAAAGAAAGCTTCATG
>CAJOKZ010000112.1 GCA_905235335.1 uncultured Succiniclasticum sp. | reverse complement strand
GGCTTTTTGCGACTGACAAGAAAATGGCCCGAATGCGCAGCTGTAGCTGTGTTGAGGGACATTGCCGCAGTCAGTCACAAAAAGCACCGGTCAGCGTGCAGACGAATTAATCAACGTTTCCATAAATTAATCATACACATGAAAATAATTGTTGACCATATTCCGGCTATATAGTTTATTATATAAAAATAAATATTACAAAAATTAAGTTACATTAGCATAGTTTTATTAAAAAATACAACTTACATTTCTTGTCCTTACGATTCAAAGGTTAGGTAAATAGCAGCAGCTATCTGTTTTCTTCCCTGTGGGAGGCCGATGAACAGATAGTTGTCAGCGCTGCGCAGGACCATGAAAGACTGGCTGCGTGCAATATTTCCAAGTAATTAAAAGAGGGGTGTATGCAATGAAGACGAAGTTGACAAAAGGAATGCTGATGACAGCCTTGATCTGCGGAACGATTACCGTTTTCCCTTTCAGCGGCGCTGTTGCACAAGCGGAAGAGGCCGCTGCAGACGATACGGCGCTGCAGGGATTTACTCTTGAGCAAATTGTTGTAACTGCCACACGAACAGAGAACAAACTGATTGACACCGCGGCAAACCTTTCGGTGGTAACAGCAGAGGAAATTGAAAAGAAAAATTATCAGAGTGTGTCAGATGCATTAAAGGATGTTCCGGGTGTCAGTGTTACTTATAACGGCGGGGAGCGGGAAAAGCATGTTGTATTAAACGGTGACGACCGGGTGGTCATCATGATCGACGGGCGGAGGCTGAATCAGGAAAAAGGCGCCAGCGGAGGCCATCAGGCATTTGATATGTCGTATCTTCCATCGGTTGACGCCATTGCAAAAATCGAGGTTTTAAAAGGAGGCGCCTCGACATTATACGGTTCTGACGCGGTTGGGGGCGTAATCAATATTATAACAAAAACCCCGGAAAAGACAGAGGTCAGACTGAATGTAGGCGGCGGTTCCTGGGGACATGAAGACTACCGTGCCGGTGTTTTCGCCAAAACAGGACGGACCGGGATTATGGTAACAGCCGAAAAAGAAAGACAGTCTTACGTTAAATATAAGGACGCAAAAGATTCCGATACAAAACGGTGGAAGAAATCTTCGTCCGAATCCGATAATGTGGATGTGAAACTGACGCAGGACATTGGAAAAGACCAACAGGCAACACTGTATTTCCATCATTCCTATAAAAGCGGGAACCAGCCGGCCTATATTGGCAGCAAGTATGGGGCTTCCGCCGGCTCGGACTTAAACAATGATGTATCGTTCCAGTATGACTGGGGTAAAAATACAGATCATGCAGGTTACATCAGGCTGTACCGTAACCATTATGATGGAAACTATTACAGCACCCCTGACAATCATTATTTTGAAACTAAGAAAGGGATCGATATCCAGCAGAGTCTCAAAATTTCTAAAAATAATAATTTAACAGCGGGTTTGGAATGGCGTGATTCCAGAATTGGGTCAGAGAATTATGACGGAGAGAAAAAAATCATTACGAAAGCCATCTTCCTGCAGGATGTATGGGATTTTGCACCGGAATGGTCCCTGACCGTAGGTGACCGTTATGACAAGCACAACATGTTCGGACATAAAAATACGCTGAGCGCCGCGCTGAACAAACAAAAAATTCGGCGAAAAAGGGCATGCCTATCTGACATGGGGCCAGGTGTTCCGCGCCCCGCAGGGCAATGACCTGTATTGGTATGAAGACTGGGGATACGGCGGCATGGGATTGTTTGGCAATCCGGATCTGAAACCCGAAACCGGCGATGCCTGGACCATAGGATATAGTACGGCAATCAATGACAAAACCAGGATTGGCATCAGCGGATTTTACAGTAAACTGAAAGACGCAATCAAATGGGTTGATACTACCGGCTTTTATCATTATGAATGCATGAATGTTGACACGGAGAAAAAGCGCGGGTTCGAGATTTCGGTATCCCATGATCTGAACAAACGACTTACAGTCAATGCAAGCTATGCCTATGTGAAGTCAGATATCAAAACGGACGGAGAAAGCAACAGGGACTTCAAGATTGCGCCGAATCAGTACAAATTCGGAATCAGCTATCAAGATGACAGGTTTGGCGCGGAATTGATGGGGAGAGGCGCCAGCGGGCAAAGCGGGAAAGAGTTTGCAGATTCCAAATATCTGACCATGGATCTTTCCCTGCAGTATAAAATTAAAAAGAACTGGAAGGTTTACGCAAACCTGTACAATCTGACAAACGCGGCGTATACTGAATATTATCATGTTACCAGTGACGGAAGGTATCAGTACCCGGCTCCCGGAAGACAGTTCTTCATCGGTACGGAATACAAGTTCTGATAAAAAAATTTTAGTAGCAGGAGTAAATCTGCTTCCTGTACGTAAAACAATAAATATATTATAAGCAAACACGCCGGACTCCCTTTAGCGCCCGGTGTGTTCACAAAGTTTCGACGCGCCGCTTTGTTGCAGCGCGTTTTTTCTTTTCAGCCCTTCGTGTTCGTTACCGCGCCGTAGTTTCATCTTCTTTCTTTGGGCGGACGGCCCGTTTGTCCGTGAAGTTTTCTTCGCAAAAATATAGACATGGCAGTTCACAAAAAGTTCACACTTTTTGTGAAAAAC
>CAJOKZ010000111.1 GCA_905235335.1 uncultured Succiniclasticum sp. | reverse complement strand
CAAATTCTTTATCCCATCCCAGATCCCGCAACGCCGACGCCAGATCCAGTTTGGTTTTGGTAAGCAAAAGCTTCATTCCCGTATCTTTTACGATGTAGGAAACCTCCGGCGCAATCAGCTGGAAGTTAAAGGGAACTACGATACCGCCAGCGCGCACTACCGCAAAATAGGCCGCCACAAAGTCCGGGGAATTTTTACTGAAAAGCCCTACCCGGTCGCCTCTCGTTACCCCCTTCGATTGCAGGAACAGCGCCCAGTCTTCCACTTTTTTCCGGAGTTCACCATAGGTCATGCAAGTGTCTTTAAAAATAAATGCTGTTTTGTCAGCAGGGTGTTTTTGGATGATATCGTTTAATAACATTGGGTCCTCGTTTTGGTCTTGTCGTGTAAACCGGTTTTATGTGGCGCCCTGTTCGTATAAAGGACCAGAGCGTATGCCTATTTAATTTTATAAGAAATCCGGGTTCTTGTAAACCTCATTCCCGTCTATAAAAGTACGGATAATTGTGAAATCTTCGTTAAATATTGCAATGTCAGCCAACGCGCCGGGGCACAGGCTGCCAATCCTTTCAAACAGCCCCAGTTCCTGCGCCTGGTTTTCCGTTACCATACGGACGACCTCCGGAACAGACGCACCGGTATTCCGGCGGAAATTGGCCATGGCCCGGTTCATCGTCACCACGCTCCCGGCCAGCGTGCCATCTTCCAAGCGGGCGGCGCCGTCCTTTATGTAAACCTTTTGTCCGCCCAGTTCGGAAACGCCTTCCGGCATACCGCAGGCCCGCATCGAGTCCGTAACCAGTTCAAGCCCCGCAGCGCCTTTTACCTTATACAAAATGCGCTGCACCGCAGGATGCACATGCAGATCGTCCGCAATCAGTTCACATGTGGCATCCGTATCCAGCGCGGCGCCTGCCAGCCCCGGGGCTCTGTGATGCAGGCCCGACATCGCATTGCAAAGGTGCGTCACATGGGACGCGCCCAGCCCGACCGCCTGCACCGCTTCCTCATAGGCTGCCCCGCTGTGTCCCAGGGATACCAGGATGTGATGGTCCCTGCACTGTACGATAAAACGCTGCAGCCGTTCCACTTCCTGGACCAGAGTCTCCGGTGCCAGCACAACGGCCTTGATCACATCGGAAAAATCCGAAATATACGCAAAATCAGCGCTTGTAATATATTTTTCCTGCTGCGCGCCCTTATACGCGCTGCTGATAAACGGGCCTTCCAAATACGCGCCCAGTACCCTGGCTCCCGGAAGCGTTGCTTTTTCTTCTTTTTCCTCTACTGCCTGCGGCCCGTGCCATTCCTCACGACGCCGTACCAGCACTGTCATATATTTGCGTATCTGTTCCAGCGCCTTGTATATCTCCGGAAAAGCACATGTCATAGTTGCAGGCAGAAATGAAGTCACGCCGGTCTGCACCAAAAAACCGCTCATAACCACCAGCGTATCATCCCCCGCATCCATGGTATCCGCACCGGCGCATCCATGTATATGAAGATTGATAAACCCGGGTGATACATACGCGCCTTGCGCATCTGTCACTGCCAGCGGCTCGCCATTCCAGGCTCGCTCCCGCTGCCACGCATTGTCCAGCGTTTCCCGCGAAACAATACCGATGATCTTTGTGTTAAAAAGCAATGCGCAGCCGTCCAGCACCTTGCTGCCTGCTACCAGCCGCCCGTTGATAATTGCCTGCACCATACGCCGCTCTCCTGTAGTTTCCTGTTTTCCTGACCGTCGCAGCCTGCCCGTCATTCGATTTAATATTATTTTATCCTAAAATCCGCCTTCCGGGCAATGTGTTTTTTGGTCATACTCCCCACGGCTAAAGCCGGGGTTCTTGGGTGCAAACGACACTTGCCCGCAAAAGCGGATCTTTCGATGCCTCCCCAAAAAAGTAAAAGGACTGAACAGATACGAAAAATTCGTTTCTGTTACAGTCCTTTTGGGTCTGCTGCTTGATATTCAAAACTTAACCTTCCCGGAAATCACCAGGTCAGATTATTTTCCGGGGAAGAAAGGCCAGAACATAGGAATCAGGATCAGGGAAATGACGAAGCACACGATTACCAGACCGGTGCCGCATTTCACATAGTCCATGAATTTGAAGCCGCCGGGGCCTAATACCAGGGTGTTCGGAGG
>CAJOKZ010000110.1 GCA_905235335.1 uncultured Succiniclasticum sp. | reverse complement strand
TCTTGTCTCAACACTGTCTAAATACAAAAGGCCGCATACAAAGGAATGGCTTTCACCCCATTGCTTTCCCCAAAATTTTTCAGCGACAGTCGGATGGAATAAGCAGGCTTATATTCATTTATAAAGACATTCAGGCTACGGGATTTTGTATGCTCGCCTTTTTTCACTTCAACGCCAATTATGTCTCCCTCTTTTTGCAAGAGAAAATCCAGTTCCGCCGTCCCCTTATTGGCCCAGTAATACAACGGATACCCCTTTGCCGAAAACTGCTGCGCCACATAATTTTCCGTAACAGCGCCCATAAACGTACTATCCGCGCCGGACAAAACCGTTGCCTGGGAAATACCAGACTGCATAACCAAAAGTCCCACATCAGCCATATACAATTTGAAAGATGAAAGATCGGCATACACCGATAAAGGTTCTTCCGCATGCGACGTCTTCCGGCATTTCAAAACAACACCGGCGTACGCAAGCCACTCGATAGCGCTGCCAAATAATGCGGCGCTGCCTCCCCGCTGCACCACTTTGTACTGAAATTTCTTATTATCCTTCGCAAGTTGTGCCGGCACAGACTGAAAGCAGGCGCGAATCCGTACGCTTTCAGTATTATCCGCATACTTCGCCATATCCGCCACATAGTTATTTACAATTTCGCCCTGCACATCCGGCACATTTAAAAAGCTGTTACTCCGCAAAAATGAATCTATACTGGCAGGCATGCCGCCAGTCACAAGATACTCCCTATATAGTTCAACAGCCTCCTGATGCAGCGCATCCGGAAGCGGCCTCATCGCGCAAAACGAATTCCGGATTTCTTCAAGAAGAAACGTCTTGTTACGCGCCATCAGGTATTCTTCAAAATCAAAGGGATGCAGCGTCAGGGTTTCTATCTTCCCCACCGGAAACGAATACCTTTCCCTATGAATGGCAACCCCCAGCAGACTGCCCGCCGCAGCCACATGATATCCCGGCGCTTCCTCGCAAAAATATTTCAGCGACGTAAGGGCCCTTTCACAAGCCTGTATCTCATCTAAAACAAGTAACGTCTTGCCCGGGGTTATTTTTTTCTGCGTACTGGCTTCCAAGTACCGGATAATTCTCCCTGGATCAATATTATCCTGGAAAAAACCGGCCATCGTCAGATTCTTTTCCAGATTCACATACACCATATTTTCAAAATGTTCGCGGCCCAGTTTCTGGAGAATATAAGTTTTTCCGACCTGCCGCGCCCCGTTCAGCAACAGTGGTTTACGCTCCGCCCTGTCCTTCCACGACAACAATTTTTCTAAAATCTTTCGTTCCATGGGCGCACCTCCTGCGATCCTCTCTCTGCTTTTATTTTAACAAAAAGAAAAGTTAAGTCAAGAAAAATCAGTTTTAAATGATTTTTTCTGACTTAACTTTCATCGTTCTGTGTTTTATTTAAAGAAGCGTTGATTATTTTATAAACGTTGCCACATCGTGCAAACTTTTTCGCGCTCGCGCTTTCGGCGCCTCGTCCGCGTAACCGAAGGCCAGCGCCGCCACCAGCATGCCGTGTCCCGGGTTTTTCTTTTCCAGCCATTCGGAAATTTCCGGATAGGCAAAGAAGATATCGCAGATCCACAGGCTGCCGATGCCAAGTTCCTGCGCGGCCAGCAGCATATTTTCCACAGCCGCGGCGACGGACTGCACGTTGCAGATTTCCGCTACACGTTCATCCACAGATAAGTTGGAAGCAAAATCTGTCCCGGCGCCCAGTTCATTGGACACCAGCACCGCCACCGGCGCTTCCCGTATCACATTCACGCTGTTAAAGGCGCCATTGATGAATCTCATACTTTTCGGCAAAAACGGTTTGTGGGCTTTGACCAGGTTCAGCCCCCGTTCCATCACCCGGGCCAGTTCTTCCTTCGCGCCGTCCCGCACCACGGTAAAGTGCCAGGGCTGCCGGTTCTTGGAAGAAGGCGCCGCAATGCCCGCTTCCAAAATCGTATGCAGGTCCATTTCGGAAATGGGATCTGCTTTAAATTTACGGATACTGCGCCGCTCTTTAATCGCCTTTAATGCTGAAACCGAAACCTTCTTTCCGCCATCCTCCATGGTCTTATCCCTCTTTTGTGTAATGTATTGTGCTTTATAACTATGGTTGTCGCGTAAAAAGATTGAGCAAAACATTGCGAGCGATTGCGTGATTCCATGAGATGAAATGCGCCGTCGTGGCGAGACTGTCTGAGGGCGCAGCCCGAGTTTCGAAGCCACGGGCGCATAAATCCATGGAATAGCAATCGTAAGCAGTTTTGCAAAATCTTTCTAAGCTTATTTCATTTTGTTAAACAAAGTACGGGCATTCTTCGTGGTCTGTTCCGCAATATGTTCAAAGGACGTGCCCCGGACCAGGGCCGCGTTCCTTGCAATAAATTCCGTGAGGCTTGGATCGTTCCGCCGTCCCCGGAAGGGTTCCGGAGCCAGATAGGGACAGTCCGTTTCCAGCACGAACAATTCTTCCGGACAGGCTGCCAGCACTTCCCGCACCTTCTTGTTATTTTTATAGGTAGACGTTCCGCCAAAACCTAAATAATATCCCCGCCTCCACAGTTCCTTCGCCATCTCCAGGGATCCGGAATAGCAGTGGAATACGGCTTTCAATTCTTTGGGCGCCTCATTTTGGAAAAAAGCCAGACAGTCCCCGTGGGCTTCCCGGTCATGGATCACCACAGGAAGGTCCAGCGAATACGCCAGGTCGCACTGCTGCTTCAGCCGCAGCAGCTGCACCTCCTTCGGCTCGTTTTCCTTCCAGTAATAATCCAGCCCGATCTCCCCGATGGCTACCACTTTTTCGTGATTGCGCGCCAGCGCTTCCAGCTCCGCGATGTAACTTTCATCCCGGATACCGGCCAGGTCCTCCGGGTGCCAGCCCACAAAATCATACCGCTCCGCCATTTCCACGGAAGCGACAGAAGATTCGTAGGTCGTGCCCTGGGTGATGACGGCTTCCATATCATTGGCCAGACGCTCCATGACAGCGGCACGGTCCGCATCAAAACGGTTGTCATCCAGATGGGCGTGGGTATCTATGATTCCTAAACGTGACATAAAAAGCCTTTCAATAGTTTTTAAAGATTGTAGCGTGGCAAGATTGAACAAAACATTGTGAGCGTTTGCGATATTTCATGAGGCGAAATGCACCGTCGTGGCAAGACTGTTTGAGGGCGAAGCCCGAGTTTCGCAGCCACAGGTGCATGAGCCCATGAAATAGCAAACGCAAACAGTTTTGGAAAATCTTGCCACGCACAATTTTTATTATTCTAATCTTTTATTTCACTTTGCTCCCGCTCTTGATATCCGGCGCGTC
>CAJOKZ010000109.1 GCA_905235335.1 uncultured Succiniclasticum sp. | reverse complement strand
TTACGGCGCGCCCACCGTCCTTGTGGTTGCGTATGACAGGAACAACGTCTTTACCTATCCCGGAGGCAAACGGGATTCCGGAGTGGAGGACGCGACGATTGTAGCTACACATATGATCCTTGCTGCCACGAATGAAGGCGTGGACAGCTGCTGGATCAATTTCCTCGATCCGGAAAAGCTGGCGGAAGCACTTGGGCTGCCGGAAAATGAAGAAGTACTGATGGTGATGGATTTGGGATACGCTGCGGAAGAAACTGGGCCTCTTCCAAACCATACAAACCGGAAACCGTTGGAGAAAACAGTAAGTTATATGTAATACAATGGCAAAGTTCGGAGAAACTTCGGAGAACACTCATTTATGAGGTGAAATAAAAAATGTTACGAATACTGTTTGTGTGCCACGGCAACATCTGCCGTTCGCCCATGGCGGAATTTGTGATGAAGGACATGGTGCGCAGGGCCGGGCTGGAAGACCGCTTTGTAATTGGGTCCGGGGCGATGCACCGTGATGAGCTGGGCAACGATACCCATTACGGCACGAAAGCCAAACTGCGTCAGATGGGGATCCCCTTCGCAAAGCGGAAGGCGACGCTGGTACGCAGGGATGATTACGACGCCTATGATTATCTCATCGGCATGGATGGGAAAAATATATACGATATGAAGCGCGTTTTTGGCGGCGACCCGGGCAATAAGATTTACATGCTGCTGGATTTTGCCGGGGAGCGCCGGGATGTTGCCGATCCCTGGTACACGGGGGATTTTGACGCGACCTATGAGGATGTGCGGAAAGGGTGCCGGGGGCTTTTGGATTTTCTGGAGAAGCGGGGGCTTTTGCGCTGTTAGGACGGATGGCGGCCGGGAAAATCGTATCCCCATGTTTGCGGTATAATAAAGCAGAAAGCGTGAGTGTTGCGGAGGTGTAAAGATGGATGAGATCAGGAACCGGCTGGAGGAAGGCAATAAAACGTTCGTAGCGGTATCGGACAGCGGATTGCGCCGGCGGACGGCGGAGGACGGACAGCACCCCTATGCCATCGTGGTCTGCTGTTCCGATTCCCGCGTCATTCCGGAACAGATTTTCAACGCTTCCATCGGCGACCTGTTCGTGATCCGCGTAGCGGGCAATGTGCTGGACAGGCATCAGCTGGGGAGCATCGAATACGCGGCGGGGCATCTGGGCTGCCGGCAGATCGTGGTCCTGGGCCATACGGGCTGCGGCGCGGTGCATGCGGCGCTTACCGGCGGCGGGGACGGCTTCATTAAATATATTACCGATGAAATTCAGGAAGCGGTTGGCGATGAACGGGACCCGGACAGGGCCTGCTGTCTGAACGTGCTGCATGCGGTGGACCGGCTTGTGAAAGAATTTGCGGAACATCCTGAGATCGGCGGGGTGAAGATCAGCGGCGCGGTGTATGACATCTGCGCCGGCACGGTGCGGTGGCTGTAACAGGCCGGCGGCGTTTTTTCGTACGGCAGTTTCGCTTGGCAGCATAGGAAGGCAACGGTTAAAAATTGTTTGGGGGGTTGACACGATGAGGGAGATAAAAACAGTTTCGATCCTTGGGGCAGGCGCAATCGGCGCATATTTTATCTACGGGTTTACCGCGGCGAAGATTGATTTCTGCCTTGTCGCAAAAGGGGAACGGAAAGAGCGGCTGCAGCGGGAAGGGATCATCATTAACGGGAACGTTTACAAGCCTGCGGTAAAAACGCCGGAGGAAGCGAACGGCGCAGACCTGCTGCTGGTGGCTACAAAATATAACGGGCTGCGGGATGCGCTGGAGGATATCCGTACGGTGGCGGGGCCGCACACGACGGTCCTCAGCCTGCTGAACGGCATCGACAGCGAAGAGCTGATAGGCACGGTCATCGACCCGGCGCAGATCGTTTACAGCCTGATGCGGATCAATTCGGAGCGCAGGGGAAACAGCGTGGTGTTTAATCCGGAAAAGACGCCGGGGCTGTTTGCCGGGGAAAAGGGTTCCGCCGAAGAGACGGAACGGCTGCTGGCGATCCGCTCCTTATTGGCCAAAACGCCTCTTAGGTATACGTTCTGCAAGGATATCATTTCCGAGCAATGGCTGAAGTTTACCCTGAACATTGCCTATAATCTTCCCCAGGCTGTTTTAGGCGTAGGCTACGCGGCCTATTTCGACAGTGAGCACGTAGGGTTTATCCGGGACCGGTTAGAGGCGGAAGCCCGCCGGGTCGCCGCTGCGTACGGCATTTCTTTCGGCCCGCTGGAAAATACCCGTCCCCGCTGGCTGGAAAGGGCGCGCTTTTCCACGCTGCAGGACCTGGAAGCAAAACGGCATACCGAGATCGACATGTTCTGCAAGGTATTGATGGAAAAAGCCGCGGCGAAGGGAATGGAAGTTCCCTTTGCGGAATACACGCTGCATGCCATCAAGGCGCTGGAAGAAAAGAACGACGGAAAGTTTGATTATAAATAACACAAACCCGGCAGATATAACCGGGTACCCGGAA
>CAJOKZ010000108.1 GCA_905235335.1 uncultured Succiniclasticum sp. | reverse complement strand
CCTGACAGCTAACTCCTTTGGGATATGACTGTCAGGCGTTAGACCGTGTATCAAACTTCTCAAGAATCTCCCGCTTCTATAAGCAGGAGAGGTTCAAAAG
The DNA here is from genome assembly GCA_905235335.1 of uncultured Succiniclasticum sp. Classification (GTDB taxonomy): domain Bacteria; phylum Bacillota; class Negativicutes; order Acidaminococcales; family Acidaminococcaceae; genus Succiniclasticum. The sequence continues at coordinate 2,023 of CAJOKZ010000108.1, read as the reverse complement.
GTTTAAAATGGAAACCCGGTACTGGCGAGGGAAATGCAGATGAACATCACACAGACGTTTTATGATAATTTGGCCGCTCAATATGACCGGCTGTTTCTTGACTGGCATGCGGCAACGAAGGAGCAGGCGGTTATCCTGGACAGGATCTTTAAAGCTAATGGGTTTGGTCGTAATGCCCGAATCCTTGACTGCGCCTGCGGCATTGGGACACAGGCAATAGGGCTGGCCTCCTTCGGATATGCTGTGACCGCTTCGGATATCAGCGTGGGAGAACTTGCCGAGGCGGAGGAACGCGCAAAAAAGGAGGGCGTCGGGATCCGTTTTGAACGGGCGGACTTCCGTGCCCTGTCGGATACTTTTTCAGATCGGTTTGATATTGTGATCGCCATGGACAATGCGCTGCCCCATATGCTGACGAGGGAGGATTTGGAAGCGGCGGTCCGGAGCATTACGGATCGGATCAGGCAAGGCGGTATCTTCGTCGCCAGTATCCGGGATTATGACAGTCTTCTGGAAAGCAAACCGCCCTATTCCCCGCCTTATATTTACAAGACGGACAAAGGGCGGCGCGTTTCTTTCCAGACCTGGGAATGGATGGATGATAACTATCAGCTGACGCAGTATATCATTGAAGATGAGGATACACTTCAAATCAGCAGGTTTGCATGTGAATACCGGGCTGTCCGCAGGGAAGAGATGACAACCCTGCTGCTTGCGGCCGGCTGCGCTGAAGTGACCTGGCTGTTCCCGGAAGAGACCGGGTTTTACCAGCCGGTTGTGGTTGCGGGAAGGCGATAAGGGAATTTGTTTATCGGCGTTTTCCTGCATTTCGGTTTTCAGGGAGGAGAGTTTTTATGAAAGCCCAGTATGTCTGTGCGGTCTGCGGAAAAACAGAATCGGTTGCCACGCGGGCGCCGCGATGCGAATGCGGCGGTCTTTGGAAGTTGCGCTATGATCTGCCGAAATTTTCGGAAGATCTGATTGACAGGGAAGAGTGGAGTATCTTCCGTTACAGAGCCTTCATGCCGCTGACGGACGACACATGGAGGTCCGTCACCCTGGGGGAAGGGATGACGCCGGTTATTCCCTTTGATGATGACCTGATGCTGAAGATGGATTATTTTATGCCGACACTTTCTTTTAAAGATCGTGGCGCCGCGGTTCTTGTATCCCACTGTAAATCCATCGGCGTGACGGACGTGGTCCAGGATTCCAGCGGCAATGCGGGGAACAGTGTAGCCGCTTATTGCGGGCATGTCGGCATCCGTTGCGGGATTTTCGTTCCGGAAGGCACGTCGCCGAAGAAGATTGACATGATCCGCGCCCACGGATCCGAGGTCAATGTGGTGCCCGGCAGCCGCGACCATTGCGCTGATGTGTGCCGTGCCAAGGTGAGGAACGAAGGGAAATATTATGCGAACCATGTCTTCAATCCGTTCTTTTATGAGGGAACGAAGACTTACATTTATGAAGTGTACGAGCAGCTGCACCGGATTCCCCGGAACATTTTCATCCCGCTGGGTAACGGGACCCTGTTCCTGGGAGCGGTGTTCGGGCTGGAGCATCTTCTGGAAAGCGGCGTGATTGACCGCATGCCTAACCTGATCGCGGTGCAAAGCGAACGCTGCGCGCCCTTCGCGGAAGCGAAACGGCAGGGTCTGGCAGGACCCGCGGAGGTACATCCCCTGCCGACGATGGCGGAAGGGATCGCCATCGGGCAGCCTATGCGCGGCAAAGAGATACTGGAAAAAATTTATCAGTACGACATGGAAATTGTGGAGATACCGGAAGAAGATATCCTGCCGGCCCGTGCGGCGCTGGCTGCGAAAGGCATTTATTGTGAGCACACCACCGCAGGGAATTTTGCGGCTTACCGGGAATACTGCCGGCTGCACGGAAAGACCCCGGACAGCCTTATTACCATGTGCGGGGCTGGACTGAAATCGGATCACTGAGTGTTCCGGAAGAGCGCGGAAACGAACGGCGCTCATGAATGGCTTCGTACTTTTTTCCGTATGTACTG
>CAJOKZ010000107.1 GCA_905235335.1 uncultured Succiniclasticum sp. | reverse complement strand
GATAGCCGACTGCGATATTGTCGAAATACTCCAGATGCGGCGGCAAAAGCGCGAGCACCTTCTCTTTTGGTATGCGATAGGCAAAATCGATGCCGATCTGATCATCCACATTCGGTGTGTTCATAAATGATGCGACCTCTTCCTGGGTATATGCCCAGGAACGGTCACATGGCGTGCGTTTGAGACCCATAATTCATTCCTCCTGTCGTGTCTCTTTCGATTATCCGGTATATGCAAACATGCATTATTTTTTATATTCTATCACCTTTCATGCGCCTCTTTACCCCCCCTGCGGCCTTTCCTGTGTGACAGAACACAACCTGTCAGCCGGTCTGTCTCTCATGTTTCATTTCCTGCCGCTGAACAACGAACGTTTTCATCGGATCTGCCTCACCAAAAAAAAGGACTCCGCTGCTTCTGCGAGGTCCTCATCGATAGATTCGTTTGTTTATGGGTTTGCTCCAGGATAACCGACTTTGCCTCTTCAGGATATTTCGGTGTGCCCGGGGATAAGCAAGCCTACTCCCACTCTTTTCTTTCCTCCCAAACAGGATGTGCACCACCTTTTTCATCGAAATTGATCACGTTTGCAAGTTTCATGTCTTGGCACCTCCTTTCTTCAAGATGGCTGCATTCTGATCAGATATCCTCTTAGACACAAATGTGCGATTTCTCTTTTCCACGGAGAATCGCACATTTGTCTTGATATATCGGAATTCGGATATTCAGATGATCTGAAATTCTGCGAAGACCTGGCTGAGAAGGTGGGCGTCGGAGCTGTTCCCCCCGGATCCTCCTTTTTCCGCGAGCCTGTGAACCATCTCATTCGGCTGCACTTTGCCAAAAGAGATGAGACCCTGCTGACGGCGCTGGAGAGACTGGCAGATATCCGCGGCAGGATGTAACCGCGGGAACTTTATTTTCCATTTACCTTATGATAGGTCTGGATGATATCTTCTATGATTTTAGGCTCGGGGAAATCCTGCAAGTAAACGAGAGAAGTTTCTCGGATAAGATTTAGATTTTTGATAGGTCTTCCGAGAAGCTTCTTTTTTTTGATCTCATTTTGGCAGACGCTTTGGGGAAGGATGGAAAGCCCCAGATTCTGGCGAACACAATCTTTGATGGTCGCGATGTTATCCATCTCCATAAAGATATTAAAATCATCCAGTGTTTTGCCGGCTGCCTGCAGCTGCTTATCCAAAAGCTGTCTTGTTTCGGAAGAAGGAAGACGAAGGATGAGCTTTTCCTTTTTAAGATCGGAAAGAGAAATCATTTCTTTTTTTGCCAACGGGCAGCCGGTCGGCATGATGAGCAGAAGGGCATCTGTATTGAGGGTTTTAGAGGCAAAGTTCTTCGGGGGTTTTTCGTCAACAATGGCTAAATCGATTTCGTAGCTGTCCAGAAGATCATACAGTCTCTGGCTGCTGTCCGATAACAGCGTAACCTGCGGAGATTTTTCACGGCTGGAATAACGGGCTAAGGCAGAAGCGACAAGGTTGCTTTCCGAAGTGTGCGTGATGCCGACTCTAAGATGTTTGATGGAATGGTCCGTGTGAAGGATTTCATTTTTCATGTCCTCATTCAGTGCACGGATACGTCTTACATACCTTAGGACAATTTCTCCTTCCGGTGTTAAGCTGATCGTCCTTTGGGAACGTTTCCATAAACTAACGCCTAATTCTTCTTCGAGCTGTTTCATTTGATGGGAGACAGCCGGCTGTGTGAGATTGAGTTTTTCAGCGGCTTTAGTAAAATTTCCTGTTTCAACGATAGTTAAAAACGTAATGATTTTTGGATCCAGCATCAGCGAATTCTCCTATAAATATTATTTATGGCTAAGAAAAATATTATCATTTTACTTTATGATAAGGGCAGTATATAATGCCCCATATCAAAAAACAAGCCTGTTTCAGAAAAAAGAAGGATGACAGGGAAAATAAAACGGGAAGAAGGTGAGTGGGATGCCGGGAGAAAATCGCCGTATGTTTGAAGAGCAGTCGGTATTTCAGGTCGTCTTAAAACTCGCCATTCCTACGATTATAAGTCAGATCATTTTAGTGATCTACAATATGGCAGATACCTTTTATATCGGGATGACGGAAAGCGATGTCATGCTTTCCGCTGTTACGGTGTGTCTGCCTGCTTTTATGTTTCTGTCCGCGATCGCGAATCTGTTTGGCATTGGCGGCGCGGCTACGATTTCCCGCGCTCAGGGAGCAGGGAATAACAGGCGGGCCTCTGGTGCGGCAGGAGCTGCCTTTTGGGGGACAGTGGTTCTTACAATTCTTTATAGCTGCATTGCCCTCGCCTTTCTGGATAGTTATGTGAATCTTCTTGGAGGGCTCAATGCTGCGGTCCATGAAGAAGCCAAAAAATACCTGATGGTCACGGTCGTGATCGGCGGGTTATTTACGGCGCTGGATTCACTCATGGCGCACCTGATCCGGTCCGAAGGACGTTCCCGTGAAGCTGGATTTGGAATTACGCTGGGCGGTATTTTGAATATCGTCCTGGATCCTTTGTTCATGTTTGTACTCCTTCCAAAAGGCAGAGAAGTTTTGGGAGCAGCCATTGCCACTGCACTTTCCAACGTGCTTTCTTTCCTTTATTTTCTGTGGCTTTTAAGACATGTTCAGAAGGATGGATCGGTCCTGGATCTGAAGTTTGATCCGTCGTGTCTGAAAGACGGTACGATGAAAGAGGTATTGAAAACCGGTGCAGCAGCCTGTATCATGACATTGTTCGAGAACATTTCTTACGCTGTGCTGGATCATCTGATGGCATATGCCGGAATCATTTATCAGGCGGGCATTGGCGTCGCAAAGAAAATCAATATGCTTTCGCATAGCGTCGTAAGGGGAATGAGTCAGGGCGTACTTCCCCTGATCGCTTATACCTATGCGCACCGGAATTATGAACGGATGAAAAAAACG
>CAJOKZ010000106.1 GCA_905235335.1 uncultured Succiniclasticum sp. | reverse complement strand
GCGATTGTCCCGGAAACTTGCTCGCGAACAGCGGAGGCTTGCCAGAAAAATGCCGAAATCAGCGAACAGGAATAAAAGCCGCATCCGTGTCGCCCGTGTGCATGAACGCATAGCGAATATCCGAAGAGATTTCCTGCATAAGGCATCCACAGCATTGGTCAGGCAGAACCAGACGATTGCCATTGAGCACCTGAGGATCAAGAACATGATGAAAAACCATCGTCTTGCCAAGGCAATCTCAGATGCAAGCTGGTCGGAATTCTTCAGGCAGTTGGAATACAAGGCAATCTTGTATGGAACAGATGTACTGAAAGTGGATACCTTCTACCCCTCCAGTCAGACTTGTTCCCATTGCGGGCATCAGCACAAAGAGACAAAGAATCTGTCCGTCCGAGAATGGACTTGCCCAACATGCGGAGCACACCATGGCAGGGACGAGAACGCCGCAAAGAACATCCTCCGCAAGGCATTGGAACAAAAGACAGCGTAAATCGGAAACCAATATACCGTGGGACACACGGGAATCTACGCTTGGGGAGAGCGTGTAAGACGGAACGGCTACGGGCGTGCCGCAGTGCTCGTCGAACCAAGAATCCCCTGGCTTCAGCCATGGGGAGTGTCAACGCGTTTCTGTTTGCATCATTGCGCCGAAAGTATCGCGTTACAATTTTTCGGACTGAAAGCCCATGGTTTTAACGGTGGGATGAGGTCAAAACGAATATCGGGTACAGCTATGAAAATTACCATTGCCTGTGTAGGAAAACTGAAAGAAAAATATTTAACCGCGGCGCTGGACGAGTATGTGAAGCGGCTGCAGCCTTTCTGCAGGCTGGAGATCGTCAGCATCGGCGAAGAGAAGATGCCCCAGGAGCCCTCCGAAGCGGAACGGGACCGGGTTTTGGAAAAAGAAACCCAGCGGCTGCTGGGCATTATACCGGAACATTCCTATGTGATTCTGCTGGATCTGCAGGGAAAACAGATCACCAGTCCGGAGCTGGCGGAAAAAATGGACGCGCTGGCATTGCAGGGCGTCAGCCATATTACCTTTGTCATCGGCGGCGCTTTCGGGTATACGGACGCGCTGCGGGAAAAGGCGGACTTCCGCTGGTCTTTTTCCAAGCTGACCTTTACCCACCAGATGATCCGCGTGCTGCTGGCAGAGCAGATTTACCGGGCGTTCAAGATCAGCAAAGGGGAAAAGTACCACTGGTAAGCAAAAGTGGGGTTTGCACAGTCTTTGCCCTGCCGCATAAGCGAGAGGTGAAAGACTGTTCTAATTATACCGCTTCCGCATTTTTTCAATCTCTGTTTTCATTTCATCAACGAATTCCTGCGGGGCCAGCGCCTTCACCCAGCTGCCCTGGCTCAGCAGATACATTTTAATACCGTCTCCGTACACCTCGGCTTCGAGTGTGTACGTTTTATTTTTTACGTCAATAATTTTTGCGGTGGGCAGGCGGTCCAGAATGGCCTGCACGGAAGGGCCGGTAAATTCAAAACGGATATTGCGCAGCTTGCCGGGCCACATGAACTGGCTGCGGCGGCGCAGCAGTCCCTCGTCAAAATCCTGCTCCCTCGTCAGCGTAAAGGTGGTGCGGTGCCTTGTGATTTTCGTGATCCGGTCGATACGGAAATAGTAAGGCACCGCGTTTTTTGCGCCATCCTTGTAGGCCAGCAGGTAAAAATAATATTCCGTAAACAGGATCGCGACGGGAAGCAGGCGGTGCTTCACCTCTTTGCGGTCCATGCGGTAGTATGTGACGGTGACCGGCTGCCGGATGTCGATGCACTCCGACAGCAGCCAGATGGTATCCAGCAGGCTGCGGCAGTCGAATTTGATGTTGCTGTAGTGCAGCAGTTCCTTGTGGATCAGTTTTTCCAGCGATTTTTTATCGCCGGCGGAGGTGTGCTCCTTCAGCTTTCCGATGAGGCGCAGCAGGTCGTCGCTGGCAAACGCCTTCACACCGATCAGAATTTTAGTGACAGCCAGCAGTTCCTTGTTGGTGATGAAATTGTCCATATGAAGGCGGTAGCAGTGGTCGCTGCTGGTGTACGCCAGCTCGGCATTGCCCATGGCGTCCCGGTGGTCTGCCAGAAACATTTTCAGTCCCGTCAGGTCCCGGGAAATGCTGCGGGTAGACACCTTGTACTCATCGGCCAGGCTGTTGGCCGATAACGCTTCCCCCTTCATGGCCCGGTAAAAGATTTCAAGGATGCGGTCCGTTTTAATGTTGCCTTTCATAATGA
>CAJOKZ010000105.1 GCA_905235335.1 uncultured Succiniclasticum sp. | reverse complement strand
TTACATGGAGGAGGGGCGATGAATTTTAAAAGAAAGCTGGTTTATAAGCACATTGGGGCAAAGATTGCTTATTTCCGGGCTCTGAATGATATGTCACAGGATGAACTGGCGCATCGTATCCACATAAGCCGGGGAACCCTGAGCAAAATTGAACGGGGGAGTTATGATAGCAGCGTGAGCCTTGATACGTTGCTGGATATTGCGGATGTAATGGGATTGGAATTTTCCATGTTCATTTCTTCCGATGCGGATGAGCGTCAGTATTGGGAAAAGCTTTTGAAAAAAGAAAAAGTGTAAAAAACAGGAAAAGGAGTGGGTATTTTATGGCAACGTGGAAACTGGTCAGCGGTATTATTTCAATTGTTTTAACGATTTTGGTGTTGTTTCAGTCCTGTGCTGCAGGAGTAGGCGGTGCGCTGGCAGAAATTGGCGGTGCGAAAGAAAGCTTTGCCGGTTCAGCAGGAATGTTTGTAGGTTTGCTGATGATGACCGGCGGCATCACTTCCATTGCAACCAGAAATTCGGAAAACAATAACGGTAATAAGGCGCTCATCGGACTGTTTGGGTTGGCAACTTTAATTTGTCTGGCATCTATGGGCGGCATTTATAAGGATTTGATTGTGTGGGGTGTATGGTGCGCTATTAATGCGGGCATGGCTTTTAAGGATATGCGGGAAAAAGACGGAGCTGTGGCTCAGAACCTGACGGACAGTATTATGACTGCGTCCCAGACTGCGCTGAATAAAGTGGCTGCGGCCAGTTCGAAAGCGTCGGAAACGATCGCGGCCGCTTCGGAGGAAGCAAAAAAACGCGCGGCAGCGGCCAAGGCTGCAACGACCTGTCCCAGTTGTGGAGCTTCTGTTGGTAAGGGGAAAAAGTTCTGCCCGGAATGCGGTGCGGCTTTGAAAGTGGAAAAAATCTGTCCCTCTTGCGGCGCAGAAGTGAAAGAAGGCAAAAAGTTCTGCAGCCAGTGCGGTGCAAAGCTGGAGACGGAAGCGAAACCTGTTGAAACCACAGCCAAAGAAACAATCCTGGCACAAAAAGCTGAAGGTGTTGCGGAAGAAATAGTACAGCCAATGTTAGTTGAGAATCGCGCTGAAAAGGCGGAAGCAAAACTTCCCGTTGAAAATCAGGAAAACGTAGAAAAGGGAGATACGAACCATGGCTAAATTTTGTGATTCCTGCGGGGCAAAGATAGGAGCGGGGGAAAAATTTTGTCCGGAATGCGGTGCGGCTGTCGAATCTGCAGCCGGTAATCCGGCTCCTGCGCCACAGCCGGTTGTTAAAAACCACGTAAATGAAAACACATCCGGAGCATCAAACGGCGGACAGAGGAACAAAGGGTTAATTTATGGAATTGGCGCAGTACTGCTTGTAGCAGCGTTAGGCGGCGGTTTTTATTTCATGAATCATTCTGCGGGCAGTACCGACAGTTCTGTTAAAATCGTTAAGGTCGCGCCTAAGAAGGATACAAAGGACAAGACAGAAATTCCGCGGAAGAATGCGGATAATAAGACAGAGGCACAGTCGCCTTCAGGAAACAATAACCAGGCCTCAACCCCTCAGACAAATATTCCGGCGGTGACGAAAGCTTCCATTGCAGGTGCGAGTCATTCTTCGGCAGATAAAGAAGGAGCTTATGTTCATTCTGCTTTGCTTGCTATTGACGGGGATGTAAAAACCTGTTGGGCTGAAGGCGTCCAGGGGTATGGTATTGGTGAAAACATTGTGATCAGTTTTAACAGTACCTACAGAGTCAGCGGCATGAATATTTGGATCGGCCATCAGAAAACAGAGGATCTGTTTTATAAAAACGGCCGTCCTTTAGCGGTTAGAATCATAGGTTCGGACGGTTCCAACGAAATCTATAATTTGAATGACACGATTGGTGTCCAGCGGGTTAATTTTACTAAGCCGATTGACGTCAGCAATATAAAAATCATTGTGGAGAAGATAGCGCCCGGAAGTAAATATGAAGATACATGTATTGCTGAAGTAAGCTTCTTCTGAGAAAACCGGAAAAGCAGACGCTGGCGCTGTTGGTTTGTGTCTGGTAATTCTTATATACGGTTCTGATTTTTGGTTTTCAAAAAAGGAGGACTTATCTTGAAAAGACTTCTGACATTTTTGTCTTGTGTATTGATTTGCCTGTTGCTTGGCGGCTGTGGCGATCCGAAGAAGGAAGCCGCTGGACTATATGACAAGTATTATGGGGAAAACGGATCTGTTGTCAAATTAGCGATGGACATGTACAGAAAGTCGACGAAATGCGTCAGATTTATGATGATTATAATAGCGGCATTGCTAAACTGACGAAAGAATTGCAAAATACCAAAGTCAATCAGGCCAATGAAAAGTTAAAAGCCTGTATGTTGGATGTCTTACAAACGATTGAGAGAAGAAACGCAAGCGCTACTGCCTTTTATGCAAGTGCAACAAGGTCAGGTTCAAATTTTTCCGGCCCTTCGTATTTGACGCAACAGTTTACTTCTGTGGAAAATTCGCTGAAACTTGCTCAATACAAATTGTATAACGAGTATGCACTGGTAACGACAGGAAAGAATGTGCCGATACTTCGCAGAAAAGACAAAAATATTATCGGGCGCAATATCATGATTGCGGACGGGGATAATAAACTGGATTTTGATTTTGCTATTGCGAATCCTGAATGTTCTCCTCAAATTGTTGAAAGAAGCCGCTGGAATGCTATATTCAAACCGGATGTGCTGCAGGCGCCCCCGGGGCAGAAATATGTCACCTTTGATCTGCTTTTGAAAAATAACAGCAGAAATGATAAGGAAGGGACAAGTATTATCGTTACGTTCAAGGATACAGACTTTACACTGATAGACGATAAAGGAAAAACATATCAGCAAGATCCTGCAGTCTGTAAGACACTGGGGATGAAACAACCGTATGCGGTTAAGGCGCATCCCGGAGGAGAACTTACGGCTCTGCCGGTAGGTTTTATGATACCTGCTGAAACAGATGCAAGCGCCACGAAAATCAAAATGAATTTGAACGCCAAGTCAACGTATGAAGTGACAGTAAAATCTTTCGAGCCGTTTTATTATCTGGAAATCAATTAACTACTTGCAGGGGCAGCAGTTTTGTTGCTCCTGTTTTTTATAGGGATGACATAGTATGAAGTCTGAATATATTCGTTTTTTCATAGCTGTTTTGATTGGAACAACGGTCCTTGCTTTTACAGGAGGCTGTTACGGGACCTCTTCAAAACTGGAAAACAAACTTCCTTCGCAGCAGGAAAATGTAACTTTGACAGTTGGTAAAAAGGATTCTATATCAGAAGAAGAGAAACGTTACGGTTATCGGAACGGCGATGCGTTTTTACAACAGTACAGAAACAATGCGTTGGTAAAGCAAATCATACTGGTGGAGCAGGCAAAAGAAAATGTGAACAGAGGAACGCTGTTTATATTGGAAAAAAATAATAGAAATGAATGGCAGGAAACGTTACAATGCAATGCATATTTAGGGAAGAATGGAATTGACAAAACGCGGGAGGGCGACAAACGGACTCCTTCCGGCGATTACGGTTTCCTGATGGCTTTTGGCGCTAAAGAAGATCCGGGGTCTGTGATTCCTTATACAAAATTAACCGAATCCATGTACCTGTGCGGAGATAAGGAATATTACAACCAGTTCATTGACACCAGCAAGATCCGGCATACCTGTTCCAACAACAGTGAACATCTTATCCGTTATATTCCCCAATATAATTACGCTTTGATTCTTGATTACAACAAAGAAAATGTTTATGGAAAAGGATCTGCGATCTTCCTGCATTGTTTTGGCAGTTATCCATATACACTGGGGTGTATCAGCATAGCGGAAGAAAATATGATTAAAATTTTAAAAACAGTTGATAAGAACACCCGGATTTGTATATACTGAAATCAATAAATTGTACCCGGTTTTCAACATACCTTAGGGAAGGACTCTTAAAATGAAGAAAAACAGATTCCAAACATTCATTACCGTATCGGCAATCCTTTGCTTATCCTGTTTTATACCTGTTTCCTGTCAGGCAAAAACTACTGAACTGGATTCTTCCGGTTTTGTTGTTCTAACCGATATCGTCCCCG
>CAJOKZ010000104.1 GCA_905235335.1 uncultured Succiniclasticum sp. | reverse complement strand
GGTAAAGAAGAAAGCAAAATTAATTTAAATCATTTCCTGATGCGGCAAGGCGAAGACAGGGGCAACCCGTCGGAAACGATTGCGTCATTCCGTGAGACGAAAGGCGCCGTCGCGGCGAGGCTGTCTGAGGGGCGAAGCCCCGAGTTCCGAAGCCGCAGGCGCATAAGTCCACGGAATCGCAATCGGTGACGGGGTTGTGCCGTCTTTGCGCTTGCCGCACAGGCGTGACAGTACAAAGCGGGCAGCTTCACTCCGTCGGATAAATTCACACTTCAATTAAAAATAAAAGCCGCAGCTGTTTTTCAATACAAAACAAGCTGCGGCTTTGTGCCGGGTACATTTACGAAAGAAAAGGCGCAAGCGGAAAAAAGCATCATGAACAGGGTAACGGGTACAATAACGCAGTTCTTATTACAGCTTCATACCGTCATCCCAATTGACTTTAATTTCCTGGATTTCAATGGTATACAGCCCGTATTCGTTCAGTAACTTTTCATCAATCGAGTCCATCTCCTGGCCAAACAGAATAGGGTCGTTATTGACATGCTGGCCAAACGCCCCAATGTTATAAAACTTTTTGAGGATTTTACGTAATACAGAAGGGACTTCTTTCCACTTTTGTTATAGATTCATCCACGGCAAGAGTGATCGTGTCTTGCAGCTGATCCGGCCCCATAGCGTTTACTTCAATGGCTTTGATTTGTACGTACTTCATAATACCTCTTTTCTGACGAAGTCCGATTAGAATTCGTCGATACACTTATTTGTTATGTATTATATCACTTGGCTTCTTGGTTTATCGTTTTATTTTATGCCCGCTTTGATATCGGCCGCGATTTTATCAATGATTCGTACAGCGCGTACAGGATTAAAAATACCGCAATGGCAAAGGCCCGCCAGTTTTTCCGCCGCCTGTTGCGAGGTCATCCGGCCCTGGGCGACCCGGCCGGCCAGTTCTTTGATCAGATTAAAGGAAAGCATGCCATGACCGCACATGGTGCTGACACGCAGCACATCTTCGGAAGGAAGAAGTTCGGTTTTTCCCCAGATGCCCATGGAATGCTCTACCGTATGCGGAGCGATTCCCGCCCCATGACAGCATTCCGCGGTGTGCTCCGTAAGGCCGGAAACCACGATGGATAAATCAAGGTTCGCATCATACAGATCTTTCAGCACCTTGGTCACCGTAGCTTCGTCGGTAAAAACCGCATGCACGATGCTGTTGTCATGATAATTGCTGCCCACGGTTTCCATGCCCACGTTAAAGCGGTTGCCGGTGCGCATGTCCCCATAGTTCACAGGGTTGTACCTGGTGACGATTTTTTCGAATTCGCGGAACTGCGGATGGATGCCTTTGGCGTTTACAGTCTGCGCCGCAATGGCAAAAACAACATAATCATCCTGCAGGTCGGCTTCGTTGATGCCGTAACGGTGTAGTGTATGGGACATGGCTCAATCCTCCTTTGCACGCGGCTTTCCGAGGCCGACATTAGTTTTTCCGTTGGGGGAAAGCTTGTAACCGGCTTTTTGTGCGACGGTTTTCGCAGGGAAACTTTCGTCCGCTTCCAGACGCCCGGCAAAGTCAACGCTGAAAACCGTGTTGACATCTTTCTGGACGTTGTTGATCGCATCCAGGACTGCGCCGATATCACTCTGGTCAACTTCGATTTCCACAATTGCGGAAAGTGTTTTTTCATTCAATACATCGTCACGCAGCCTTCCGGTGCCGTCTACCATCAGGGCAGTGACGGGATTGTGCGGTTCAAAGCCGTATTTTGCGTACGGAGCGACCGCCATGGCGACCGTCTGCACATCGCGCAGCCGCGTGCCGGTTCCCGGCCGGCCCAGTTCTATGCAGACACCGGCGCGGCCCCGTTTGAAGCGGCCGGTTACATCGTTGGTCTTCATTTCCTCCGTTCCGCGCCCGGGCACGCCTGTCTTGGGATGTGTGACAAGCGGGTTGGAAAACTGGTTGCGCAATATACGGGTACCGGTCAGTTCCTGCATGTACAGCGCATCCTTCGGACACACATGGGAATTACGGCAGGCTTCGCATTCCACGCATTCATCGAAATCGATCTGAACCACGCCTTCTGTCTTGTGGATGCAGGCCATGGGGCAGTAGGGGATGCACTGGCCGCAATTAATACATTTTGTCTTGTCAATCAGCATGGTGGCTTCCTCCTCGGCTTAAATTTTATAATGGTCTTATCTTTTGATGGGAGCGTTTTTTAGTTTTTTACAGGGGAAACCGTAATTATGAAAATACCCTTTTCTTGCAGAGGAGCATCTGAAGAGAAGGGTACGTATCCGCTTTAGGCAGGCATGTTTTGCAACGCATTCATTAATAATTACAACTAAATTGTATCAGATTTATGCGCAGGTATCAATACGTTTTCGCCATAACGGAAGCCAGGTTATGAAAAACGGAACCGCTTCGAGGGAACGCCTTTTGCCTTATGTGAGGACGGGAATCATATAGCATGCAAACGCGTTGACGTTTCGTCCAAAATCAATTAAAATTGGACGAATCCGTTTCATGACGGGAATGGCAGGATGAGCCACAAGGCGCCATCAGATGCCGCGGAACGAGCGGTTCCTTCTTAAGGGGGCGACCGCAGACGTCAGGCCCTTATAGGGCCTGAGCAAACCACCCGTTCAACGGGCGGGTTTGATTTTATAGTGGAAAAATCCGATGAAATGAGGTATAATAAAATACCTTTTTGAGAGGACGGCGTAGATGGCATGACAGCTCGGGGTTTACGGAGGAATACATATGAATGAAAAAGTCAACTTGGCAGAGAAGTTCACAAAATTCCACGAGTGCTGGAGCCCAAAGATCATAGATGATTTGAATGACAGCTATGTGAAAGTTGCAAAATTCCAGTTTATAACCTCGTATATTTCCGTCACCCGGCGGTAGTAAACCACCCCGATTTCCACTACCATTTGACTGCCATTGATGTCCTCATCTTGCCGCAATTTGGCTGAGTCATGACATTGTGACCCCGATTTCAGGGCAAAGATACGCTTGGCAAATCGCGGCAAATCGGGGCAGAATACGGCTTATCAGGAGGCTGAACGCACTTGAC
>CAJOKZ010000103.1 GCA_905235335.1 uncultured Succiniclasticum sp. | reverse complement strand
GTCGGAAAAACAGCGTTGATCAATGAATTCACGAAAGATAAGCCGACGATTTATTTTCCGGCATTAAGCAGTAATGCACAGGGAAATCTTCAGGCTCTTTCAAAGGCGATCCACACATATCTCCATCCCGGTACGGAAGATGCTCCGGTATATGGATCATTTGATGCGGCATTTTCTGAAATAACACGGATTGCGCACGAATCGGAGCGAGTCGTGTTTGTCATTGATGAGTTTCCGTTTCTTGCAAAAGCAGACGATTCGATCCCGTCGAGATTGCAGCATCTCATAGACCATGATTGGGCTGACACAAAACTGTTTCTGATCCTTTGCGGATCTTCGATGAGCTTTATGGAAAAGGAGGTACTGAGTGAGAAAAGTCCTTTATTCGGCAGGAGGACCGCTCAGTTTAAGATAGAGCCTCTTTCTTATCTGGACACTGCCCGTTTCCATCCGGAATTATCAGACGAGGACAATGCCCTGATCTATGGCATTACCGGAGGTGTTCCGCATTATATAAACAAACTGGATGTAACAGGTTCTATAAAAGAAGCCTTGCTAGAAAACCTGTTTGACACATCCTCTTATCTGTTTGAAGAGCCCGAAAACCTTCTGAAGCAGGAGCTTCGTGAGCCGGCTCTGTATAATGCCATCATTACTGCTATTGCAAACGGTGCAAGCCGGCTGGTAGAGATCGCAGACAAAGCCGGAATGGACCGTGCTGCCTGTCTCAAATATATGAAGGTTCTGCAGGATCTTGGTATTATTAAAAAGATCGAACCGGTTGCCGATAAATCGCAGAGAAAATCCTTTTATCGTATCGCGGATCATTTTTTCAGATTCTGGTATCGTTTTGTGCCTGGAAACATGATGGCCATCAGCTCGGGAAATATAGAAAGAACATATGACGCGGCGATCGGAAGTTACCTGTCAAATTACATGGGACTGGTTTTCGAAGATATCTGTATCCAATATCTCCTGATGCATCCCGATCAGCTTCCCTTCCCAATCTCTGAAATAGGAGAATGGTGGGGTGCCCATCCCCTGAAAAAGAAGGAAATACAGTTGGATATTGTCGCCGCTGCAGTGAAAGCGGATAATACAAGATCAGGCAGACATTTCATTATCGGATCCTGCAAATACAAGAATGAACTGATCGGCATGGATGAGCTTGATCTGATCCGCGATTACGCGTCCGTATTTACTAACGAAAATGACACGTGCAGCTACTATATTTTTTCAAAATCCGGATTTACCGGAGGGTTAAAGGAAGCAGAATCTGCGGGTGAAGTGAATCTTATAACCTTGTCAGACCTTTATGCACAGTGAGAGCCAATCAGGGGACGGCGGAATCAATCAGAGGGACGGTTCCTTGATTGACGCCGGTCAATCAAGGGACCGTCCCCTGATTGATTCCATAAGCTATGAATTTCGTTTGAGAGCAGTGAGGGGTAACTATCAATGATCAAACCAATCGTTAAGGATGTTTTCTTTCTGGGACAGAAATCCAATCCGGCAACAAAGCAGGACCTGTCTGTTGGGCAGGATCTGCAGGATACCCTTGCTGCGAATCAGGAGCGTTGTGTCGGGATGGCAGCCAACATGATCGGCGTGCGCAAGAGGATCATTATTGTGAATATCGGCTTCATGAACCTGGTGATGTACAATCCCGTCCTTCTGAAGAAGGATACGCCTTACGAGACAGAGGAAGGCTGCCTTTCTCTGGAAGGTGTTCGAAAGGCAACCAGGTATCAGAATATTGAGGTGGAATACCTGGATAGCAGCTGGAAGAAGCAAAGACAAAAATTCTCCGGATGGGCAGCACAGATAGTTCTCCATGAGATGGATCATCTCGACGGGGTTATCATTTGAGGAGCAGTGATCGGATACCAATTGAACAAAAAATAACTTCCGGGAATGGTCTGCTCAAGATGATGGATAGCCCGGAAACAAACGAAAAGGAGAAAAACGATGAAAAGAATTGTGATTGCGGCAGCACTTGCCTGCTGCTTAATGACCGCCCCTGTATACGCAGGGAAAGTGCGCCTGGGAGGCTGGCAGGCAACGACAGATACGACCATCGATGATAAGGCACAGGCAGCATTCGATGCAGCGTATGATGAAGATGCCGAAACGGAGCTTGAGCCGATAGATCTTCTGGCTACGCAAATAGTGTCCGGGACAAACTATTGTTTTCTTTGCAGATCTGATGCAGGATACTCTCTTGTGTATGTGTATGAAGACCTGCAGGGTGATGCCCAAATAACAAGCATACAGGATATAGTCTTTGGAGAAGACAAAGCTTACGAAACAGCCGAAGCTTCGTCAGAACAGAAAGATGAGGATTAAAAGGGGCCAATCAGGGGACGGTCCCCTGATTGACACTTAATGGTCTGCCCGCCACGGAAATCATCAGAAACTAATAACCTCCGGCTCTCCCGTAAAGGAACTGAAGGTGGCTGTCGCGTCCTTCATCCAGAGCACCTGGGTATTGTCATCA
>CAJOKZ010000102.1 GCA_905235335.1 uncultured Succiniclasticum sp. | reverse complement strand
TAGAAGAAACGATCTTAAAACACGAAAGCAATCATATAAAATTACAGGCAGATGAAACTGCGGCTCTTCGCTTAAAGAAAAGAAGCTTGCTGTCCTGAATTTTTTTGCTTTTTTGAAACAGCGGTAAAGCATTACAAAAAGAATATGCTTCTGAATAGTTGGCTTTTTAGCAACGTTAGTTGCCCTTGCCAAGGTTGAGACAGATGCAGATATTATATTGCGCCGTATTGAGAAGTTCGGATTTTTGGACGACTCTTTTATTTCGCTTCTGCGTCAGTTTCAGCAAATTGCGTTTATAAATTTTCGTTAAAACGACAGGGGGATACAAAGTGATACGTACAAAAATAGTGACATTCTTCTTGCTTGCTGCGTTGACAGTACAGGGCGCCACGTTTGCCGAAAAGCCTTCCGGCTCTGCAGCCAAGGGATACGCTTTGCAGCCGGGCGACTGCATCGGGGTTCTGTCTCCCGGGTTTTCGGAGGATACAAAGAAGTTGGAAAAAGCGGTGCGGGAACTGGAAAAAATGGGATTCCGGATCAAGTTTGGTAATTCCTACGGCGGAACCCATGGTTATTTTGCAGGTACGGATTCCACACGGGCTTCGGATATCAACCGCTTTTTTGAAGATGAGGAAGTGAAAGCCATCCTCTGTACCCGCGGCGGGTATGGATCGGCGCGTTTGCTGGACAAGCTGAATTATGATGCGATTGCCCGTCATCCGAAGCAGCTGATCGGGTACAGCGATGTTACCGCGCTTCATATTGCGTTGGGGGAACGGAGCCATGTGGCGACGGTGCACGGTCCTATGCTGGTCTCGTTCCGTAAAGGGTTTCATGAGACGGATTATAATGCTTCCAATTTTATAAAAGGACTGAAAGGCGAGCTGTATCCCGGTGAGATCCCCATGCCGGAGGGAAAACGGCTGGAAACGGTGTTCCCGGGAACGGCAGAAGGCATAATCATCGGCGGAAACCTGACAGTGATTACTTCTCTTTTGGGAACGCCGTATGAGATGAAAGGCGACGGCGCGCTGCTCCTGATTGAAGACGTGGGCGAATCCACGTACCGTGTGGACCGGATGCTGAACCAGCTTTGGCAGAACGGGCTGCTGCAGCGGGTGAACGGGATCCTGATAGGGGATTTCACCGGCGCCGACGATGACTGGGAAGAAGGCGATTTCCGTCTGGAGGAAGTGTTGCTTCATTATGCGCGTCTTGCCGGCAAACCGGTTCTGAAAGGCGTGCCGGCCGGGCACAAAGATAATAATTTATATATTCCGCTGGGGGTTCGCGCGGCAATGCGCGCGAACGAGGACGGAACGGCAAGTCTCCGCATTATGGAAGACCCGGTGTTACATCCGGGTAAATGAATCATTGCGAGGAGGTTGTTGCTTTGAAACATAAAAAATGGGCGGCTCTGCTGATGGCGCCGGTCTTAACCTGACCCTTGCCCCTTTTTGCAGAGAAGGATAGAGGCGCCGTTCCGATAAACCGTGTGCTGTAAAATTCCTGGTTTCCAAATAAAAAATGACATAAAGGGTAGTCGAATTATAAAAATAGTGTCGAGGCTGATAGGGACCGTAATTCTGTGCGCGGGCCTGCTGTTTTCCTTTGCTGCCTGCGCCGGCGGCAGCGGTGATGCAGCCAATGCCAATGTGAAAGATGCGGTGGGAACAAAGAACATCAAAAACATTGGCATCGGGAAAAAAGTGTATCTTGCAAGCCCCATGTTTAATCAGGGTGAAAAGGATTTCAATGGGTTACCAACCTGCCGGTGAAGTTCCGTTATCAGAATTCTTTTTCTGCCATGCCGGGATCGACGCGGAGGTTCCGTTGGAAGTCCAGAACGATTTTGAAATGCTGTGGAAACGAAACGGCTGGCGGGAACAGTACAAAGGGGCGGAAACGATCGTGGTGGGACACACGCCGGTGCAGAAGCTGAAAAGCTGGACAGGCAAAGGAATGCCTAAGCCGCTGTTTTTGCCTAACCGTATCATCATGTGCGATACCGGCGTATATATGCAGGGCGGCAGGTTGAGCTGCGTGGATGTGTTAAGCAAAACAGTCTGGCAGACATAGGAATCATTTATTATTGATTTTTTATTCGAATTGTGCTATAATTCGTTTGCACAAAATTTGCGGAAACAGTGCTGCCTGCGCAGCCTGTCTTCCTCTGATTCCTAACCGGGGGTGTAAAGGCTTCGACGGGTATAGGTGACGTACGATAAGCGAGCCGTGGTTCCATCAGCACGTTAAACGGTGGGCGTTAAACTTAAACGCAGATAACGAATTAGCACTGGCTGCCTGATTAAGGCGACCCGTCCTGCCGATCCGGCTCCCGCAGGAGCGGTAAGGACGACACTTAGCGGGATCGTCCGGTAGTGAGGTTCGTAGCTCCGGATTAAAACTTACGAACTAGCGATGGCAAGGCCGGACGGCAGGCATTGTCAAAGCGAAACAAAGTATGCTGTCTGCGCTCGGAGAAAGTTGTATGGCAATATGTTCGGACGAGGGTTCGACTCCCTCCACCTCCACCA
>CAJOKZ010000101.1 GCA_905235335.1 uncultured Succiniclasticum sp. | reverse complement strand
GATAATTGTTGCTACGAAGCCGATAAAGATCTTAGTATCAACGGATTCGTTTGAGTACACCCGCTCGCAATCGGCACCGAGATAAGACTTATCTGCACGAAATGTTTTCTCCGAAGCATCCCGGCTCTTATACAATACAAGTGCCTCCTCCGCAGTCATTTTCGCGGATGTTACAATCACGAAGTATCCGCACAGCTGGATCTCCCTGTTGATTACATCGGCCCGCTCAATCCCGGACATGAATTTCTCATCTTCCAGGCCTTCGTGCCAGAACACCAGGTCAAAGTATTTTTTAAAATCCCCGCCCGGATGAATGCTTTCTCCCATAAGTTCCCGCAGTTTTCTGCCCATCCGGTCGATTTTATCCTCAAGTTTCTCCCTGTCCGAAGCTTTTCTTCCGTCATCATAATAGATATGGAAATATCTGTCCTTCTTGTCGGTTGCATACAGTTTTCTCTTAATTGTGGTACCGCTGACTTTAAAAGCCCGGATACTGTTACGCCGGTCATTCTCAAAAGTTCCCTGGGCTTCCAGAACCAGTTCACTGACCAGCTTCTTCATACCCTTCACCATGATCACGAAATCATATCCGTTGTCGTCCATGAAACGGATGTTTTCCTTGCAGAAATACCCTCTGTCCAAAATAAACCCAGTATGCTCATACCCATAGCTTTTCGCTTTCTTGAGTGTATGCTGTAGCTGTGATATATCTACAATGCTTCCGGGATAAGATTCATAGAAGAGTGGTTCGCGGTTGTTTCTGTCGTAAGCAATAGCATAATTGAAAATATCTTCTTCTATATCATTTTTTGAATGCCCAAGTTCAACCATGTCGATTTCACCGGCCTGGCTCTTCTTGTTTGTTGAATCGTAGGAAATATAGATCCTTTCCCTGTGATCCCTCTTTGCATTCCATTCATTTAAAAACCGGATCCGCTGGTCGATTGTGACATCCCTCAGGAAATCTGAGACCTTCGAATCACTGTAGACTTTCATATCATCCGTAAACAGGGCATGATTGTAGGCATAATCCGGATAATACTGTCCGGCATTATCCTCCGTGATGATGGAATATGCTGCCAGATCCAGAAATAGTCCGGCGTCCTGTCCAATGATCCTTGTGAGCATTTCATCCAGCTTATAATCGGATATGATCTTCCTGATAACCAGGAAAGCCCCGATATGAAGACATCCGCTGCGGATCTGCCCATCTTTTTCCGACGGAAGCAATTCCCTCGGAAAGAATTTTAGGAACTTCTCATTTGGGAACATAAAGTCTGGCTGTTCTTTGTCCTGTTTCCCGATACATGTCCGTTTAGGTATGCTATATTTCTTTTCCTTCGAGTAGGTACGTCCGCCCGCGTTCGATATAAACATAGGGTGTTCCATTGATTGTTTTGACAGTAATGTTTCCTCCGTCCCTCGGAATTTTGACCTTGCATCCCAGATACATATATACCTCCTTAAGAGGGTTATATAGCCCTCTATTATTGTACCACAAGGGTACTGAAAAGGCAACAAAAAAACAGCTGAAAATCCAGTGTTTTTGCTGGTTTTCAGCTGTTTTTCTTGTACATGTATATGAGGACTAATACCAAGAGGGTTAAAAATTTAGGAAGTTAAGGGTACAAGTGCACATCTGTCAGCGATCCAAATCTCCCGTACCCGAAGTCAAAGCAGGAATATCTGGGAATGGTTACCGAAAAAGACGGTTTCATTCCCAAGAAGGCTACTGCTGACCATCCTCTTTATATCGAATACGGACTCAGCCACCTGATATGGAGCAATTTTAAGCGGGAGTTGCTACGCTCTTCCTTCAACGGGAGGGAAGACCTAATACGCCTGGGGATTATTAAATACATCTTTTCTGATGTAAATGAGGCCTTGATCCGGCTGAGTTTCATTTCTAATGGGAAAGAAGATATCCTGATTAAAATGCTTGGATCCACATCAGAACAGCGCGTGGAAAACATCCGGAGGAAAATAGACTCCCTGCTGAAGCAGAGAGTCCATAACGAAACTGACAGAGCAAGCCTGGAAGCAATGCTTCGCTGTTGTGTCATGGATTCCAAAAACCGAACGGCTCAGGTTCCGGCACTGCCGGATGCAGCGCGCCGGATCATAGAAAGGTATGGTTTGAAATATGCCGAGGACTAAGCAGAAAGCAAAAGATAACCAGGTCATCAACGGACTGTTCATCATCTCAGAATCCTTCAAAAGAGCCGGTGTTTCAGATGACGACCTTTTGGACACGCTCCACTCCATAGACTTTGTCCACTATTTCGACAACGTCAGGGATTTCCGAAACGTCGACATGATAACATATAAGCTGTCAGACCTGCTGATGATGGCATTTCTCACGATCCTCGCAAATGGGGTAAATTCCTTCTGGGGTATTGCTGACCATGTCCGGATCTGCCATGAAAAATATGAGAAATACGGGTTGCTTAAAGACGGCCATTACCCGAGCCATGATACATTTCGGAGGGTGTTTTCCCTGATCAGCCCGCAAAACCTTTATGAGCAGACGGTCCAGGTCTTTTATGACTTCCTCCAGTCCCTGGAGGATCTGGCTTCCGGCCGTACTACTTATAAGCAATGGATGTTCGATGGCAAGGAAGTCAGGGGAAGCGGTCGGCGCGAGGACTGTAAAAATCCAAAAAAGAACGCAAATGTCATGAATGTTTATGACAGCAGCCTGCAGACCTGTATACACAGCGAAGTCATCCCCGATAAAACCAACGAAATCCCAACCATCCAGGACTTCCTGCGTGGCCTAAACCTGAAAAATGTGATCCTTACAGCCGATGCTCTTCACTGCCAGAAAGAGACCGCCAGTATCATTGCTGAAAAGAAGGGCATCTACGTATTCCCCGTAAAAGATAACCAGAAGCTTCTCCACGGCGAAATCATTGCTCTGCTGGGAAAGTCCTCTGCAAAAACCCAGAAGATTGAAATGGGGAAACGCCGTTTTGAAGCATTGATGCTTCCAAAAAGGTATGCATGTGATGGATTTACGGGAATGAAAATGTTTATAAAAATGGAGTCTGTTGCTCATTCAGAAAAGAAACCAACGACCATGTACTTCATTACAAATGGAAAAGATGCGAATGTGGTATGCCAGGCAATCGCAAACCGCTGGGATATTGAAAACGGCCTTCACAAAGAGAAAGATACCTTCCTGAATGAAGACCGTTTCAGGAGCGCGGAGAAAAACACAATCAACTGCCTTGCTATAATGAATAATTTCGCAATGCAGATCGTACGTATATATCAGTCGATATCAGGGCTGGAGCTTCGGGAAGCCAAAATCTATGTGCGCAACTATCCGATGGAAACCTTTCAGAAAATAGCTTCCATAATGGGAAGTGAAAAGGCAAAGGCGAAGATCGCTACAGAAATGAAGAAAATCAAAAAACTTCGGCTCAATTAAGGGCATGATGTATATGCAGCTACACGAAAAAGGAAGCTCCTACGCAGGGTAGGAGCTTTTAACTCAAGGAACCAGGAAAAAGCCTCATGCCTTTCAAGCAGCACCATTCCATGTGAGCCTTTCTGTAATTCTTCCTTTTCCCAAAAAGATTAACGCAATTCTTGTCGATGTTAGCCACATCTACTGACTCATCTCAAAAAATCACGCAAAAATTTTTTTATGCCCAGATTATTCAAGGGTCTTGGTCAAGATGCGTAATGACTATGTGACGCAATCCTTCCCAAGTCGGTAACAGCTCACTATAAAACACTTGACATCGGAGTGGATATACGCTGGGCCTGCCCCTCGGACAGACCCTTTCCGCCTTCGAAGATCTCGCTGTAGAGGCCGCCGGGCATTGCGCTGACAAATTCCCAGGCGCAGGATGCCTCCAGGGCGGAGATCATCTCCTCCTCCGTGGCGTCCGGCCTGGCAAGCTGCAGATTG
>CAJOKZ010000100.1 GCA_905235335.1 uncultured Succiniclasticum sp. | reverse complement strand
TGTGAACTTTTTGTGAACTGCCATGTCTATATTTTTGCGAAGAAAACTTCACGGACAAACGGGCCGTCCGCCCAAAGAAAGAAGGTGAAACTACGGCGCGGTAACGAACACGAAGGACTGAAAAGAAAAAACGGCACGCTGCTGTAATGCGGCACGCCAAAAGTAGAAAGCATCTGCCCTCAGAAACTTTTTTATTGAAGATGCCTTATATGTAGATTTAAAATTTTGTTATGTTTACAATATCGGGTTGACAGGAGGTGCGTGCTTTCACCGGACTGTCCCTCACACTTCCATAAACCAGCGCCCCTCGTCGTTAAACAATTTTACCGTCTTCCCCCGTATCCGGCAAAGGTATCGCATCCCCAGCCCGCCGGCAGTCAGGGCGGGCGCTATGCGGGCCTCCAGCACCCGGTCAATCTCAAACACCCGTCCGTCCTCCCAGACGATGGATGTGGGACGGATGCTGCCGTCCAGGTCAAACTGTGCATTCACCTTCAAATCAATTTTCATTCTCGTCACCTGAAATAATTGTATGGATGTATCGTGTGATCCTCTTTCGGGTTAAACCCCGTCAGTTTCGTATCCAACAGCGTCGAGGCCCGCAACACCGCGTTATGCCCGTACCGGAAGCGGATGGCGTCCACCGCCTTCTCGATCTGTTCCTGCGCCATCAGCCGTTCCGCCGTATCGTCGAACAGGGAAAGCTGAATATGTTTATCGGCGGTCACAAGGCGGATCGCGCTCAGCCCCAGTCCCCGCAACGGTTTCTGCCAGCGCCAGTGCTGCCGGAACAAATCCATGGCCGTCTGGATCAGCGGATCGGATGTGCAGCAGGGATATTCCATCTTCTTCTGCCGGGACAGGGACATCAAATCGCTGTCCCGCAGGTAAATCTGCACGCCCCGGCATTTCACGCCGCAGTCGCGCATCCGCGCCGCCACGGATTCCGCCAGCACGGTGAACACCAGCCTCACATCCTGTTCCGTCGTTAAGTCCCGCGGGCAGGTCGTTCCGTTTCCGATGCTTTTGATCTGCTCCGCTTCCCCGATCTTCCGCACGGGGGCCGTGTCCATGCCGTTGGCGAACAGCCACAGGATCTCGCCCCATTTTCCCAGCTTTTGCCGCAGGATGTCCGGCTCGATCCTCGCCAGATCGCCGATGGTGTTGACGGCCACATCCTGCAGCTTCCGGGTCGTAGCCCGCCCCACATACAGCAGTTCGCTGACAGGCCGCGGCCACACGATGTCCCGAAACCGGTCGTAGGGGATCACCGTGGTCGCGTCCGGCTTTTTCATGTCGCTGCCCAGCTTGGCAAAAATTTTGTTGAAGGAAACGCCCACGCTTACCGTCACGCCCAGCTCTTCCCGCACCCGGCCCCGTATGGCATCGGCAACAGCGGCGGGGCCATTGCGCAGGTATTGCAGGGAATCGGTAATGTCGCACCAGTTCTCATCAAGGCCGAAGGCTTCCACCTGATCCGTGTAATCATAATAAATCTGACGGGCCAGACGCGAGAACCGCAGGTATTTTTTGTAATCCGGCGGCACCAGCACCAGCCCCGGCGCCTTCAGCTTCGCCTGCCAAATCGCTTCGCCGGTGGTCACCCCCAGCTTTTTGGCGAGCATGTTCTTCGCCAGGATGATGCCGTGACGGTTCAGGGGGTCGCCTGCCACCGCCACGGGGAAGTTCCGGATCTCCGGACGGTACAAGCATTCCACCGAAGCGTAAAAATTGTTCATGTCAATATGCAGTATGGAACGCATAACGGTCACGCTTTCTTATTCGTAAAACATCTGTTCGCAATACATTGTAGCACGGGTTTCACAAAAAGAAAAGCGAACAAAATGAAAAATCCGGCAGAAGGATATACGAACATTCTTCTGCCGGATTATTATTAGTGGGATTCCCCCAACCGGGGGCTTCGCCCCTCTCTTCCGGTCTGCCAAAACGAACCTGTTATAAACGCATTAGCATCAAAAATCATACGGTTACGAATAAATCAAAAAATAATTTACACACTACACTTGACAACCCCGATTTGTGAACACACCGGGCGCTAAAGGGCGTCCGATGTTTGTGTTTAGGGCCAAAAAATGCCCGCCGTCGCCGGCGGGCATTGCGCAAAAATCGTGCGGTATTAATTTTTGTTTTTTCGTTATTGTTTTTTTACTCGCCGGCTTTTGTATTTTTGTATCTTGCTTGCCGGTTTTACATTGCGATTGCCGGGACTGTGTTGCAATCACGTAAGCGCCGCAACTTCTTCCTCGGAAAGTTCGGTCAACCTGGCAATCAGGACATCGTTCATACCTTCGGCGCGCATTTTCCGAATCAGTTCAACGGTTCGTTCTTTCCGGCCTTCGGCTTTGCCAGCCGCTTTACCTTCTTTCAGACCTTCGGCTTTACCTTCCGCTTTACCTTCCTTCAGACCTTCGGCTTTACCTTCCGCTTTGCCTTTCGCCCGCTCCCTGATTGCAGTTCGACGTTTCATATCCTCAATTTCCATATCAAGCGTCATGATCTTCACCCTCCAGTCGTTGTTGTTCCTGATACGCATGGCTTCCTTGTCTAAAGCTCTCGTAAAATCCGTGCTCGCGTCCTGCGTATTCACGTACCGCAGAAACGCCGCCAGTTCTTCGTCCTCCTCCTTGTCCGCCGCTTTCGTGTTCAGGAAAATGTTTTCTGTTAAATCGCCCATCTGCAAATCGCTTTTTTCCTTGCAGCGGTTCGTAAAGTGATACACCGGCAGCCCCTCGCCGAACGGATCAAAGGTGCAGACAAAAATTACATACGCCCGTTTCAG
>CAJOKZ010000099.1 GCA_905235335.1 uncultured Succiniclasticum sp. | reverse complement strand
CATTTTCCGTTTAAAGTTGACTACAAAGCGGAAACAGAATATTTGGACGGCGGCGAGGTCGTCACCTACGCCGGGGCCGGAAGGCTTAAAAAGCTGTATTTGAGCATGCAGCGGGAAAAACGCCGCCGGGCCTGGTTTGACAGCGCCTGTGAAAAAGCAGTGGCCGGCCGTTGCGACGCGATTATCGTTCCCACGGCGACATACCGCTATCTTAACGCATTGCGGGAAAGCAAACTGAAGGACAGTCCGGTTCCGGTATATTTTCTCTTTCACGGCATCAATCCCAAAGAGCAGCCAAAGTTTGAGCAGCAGGCAAGGATGGTGGAAAAATATCCGCAGATCCGGCTGAAGGTGGTTACCTTACGGAACGATTTTACGAACAGCGGATTAAAAAATGTGGATTTGATCCCGCCCCCTGTATATAGTCCGCAGGAACTGCCCCTTCCTGCAGAGACAGCCTTTACGCCGCCCTTAAAACTGGGGTTTTTCGGCCAGTTCCGGAAAGAAAAGAACCTGGGAGTCTTTTTGGACGCTTTTGTCAAAGCGCGGTTTGCCGTGCCGGTGACGCTCGTCGTGCAGGGCGCTACGGCAAAACCGGAGGATGGGGAATTGTTTGAAAAGTTTGCCGAAAAGTATGGACGGTATCCTAACATTGCGTTTTGGCATCAAAACCTGATCGGGGATGAATGGTGGGAAGCGCTGCTGGGTGTGGATGCTGTTATGATGCCTTATGCGGCAGAACGCTACCGCTACCACTGGAGCGCCATGTTGTTTACGGCGATAGGATTTTACAAACCCGTTCTCAGTTCTCCGGAACTGAATCCGGAGGTTTTGGCAAAATATAAGATCGGGATGGTTGTTGACCTGTCTTCTGTAGACAGTTTTGCCAAACAGTTGGAACGGTTTGTGGATGATCTGGTGACGAATTCAAAAAAATACAGGAGCGGCCTGGAGGCGGCGAATGAGGAATACAGCCATGAGCGGCTGATAAAAAATATATTGGAACGATAGTAATGGCTGAGGTGTTTCATGGGTAAAAGCCAAAAAGACGTAATAAATAAATACGGAGATTTTCAGGCGTATTCTTTTGATATATTTGACACGACACTTATGCGGGCGACAGGTTCTCCCGAAGGTATTTTTACAATAATGCAGCAGCGCATTCAGAATGATGCGGCTTATGCCGATACACCCCGGTGCCTTTCCTGTGATTTTGCCCGCATCCGTCACAACTATGAGGGGTATTCAGTGAAAAATCTTCCTGATAATCGGGGAGAGACTACGCTGGAAGATATTTATGTTCAAATCGCCCTTAATTACGGTTTAACGCAAGCACAGACCGAAGCGCTGAAGCAATTGGAGATGGAAACGGAATGTGCTTACAGCATCGCCCTGACTGACACCATTGAAGAAATTAAAGAACTTGTTTCCCTTGGAAAAAAAGTTTTATTGATTTCTGACATTTATCTGCCGTTAGCCTGTATTAAAAGCATGTTATTGAAAGCGGACAGGATATTTGCCCGCTTGCCGGTATATGTATCCTGTGAATGGCAAAAAACTAAATCCAAAGGAGATTTATTTACTTTGGTGCAGCAAAAAGAGCGTCTGACTCCTTCTTCATGGATCCATATCGGGGACAACGAAGAATCTGATTATGAAATACCGAAGAGTCTGGGACTGCATTCGTTTCATAAACAATTTGTTACAGAAACATATTTTGAAAAATTCATATATTCAGAATTGAAATATAACGTCTGGGCCCAACTTTTTGTGGGGGCATCCAAAGCAGCCCGGTTAAAGGACAAACAAAGCTTTATGTATCGGGTGGGATGTAATTATGGCGGTCCGGTATTGACAGCCTTCGCTGACTGGATTTTGGAACAGTGTAGATTACGGCATATAGATACGCTGTATTTTATTGCCAGGGACGGGTATATCATTAAAAAGATTGCGGATATTATGATCCGACATTACCGGCTGCCTGTAAAGACACATTATATTTATGGGTCGCGTCAGACCTGGTATGTAACAAAACAGCAGGATAAAGAGTTTGGCCTGTTAAAAAAATATTTGCTGCAGGAAATTCCTGACGGATCTGAAAATTTTGCTTTTGTGGATTCCTTCGGTTCCGGCGGAACGTTAGATAACTTAATGGAAATAATGCAAAGCCACTGGAAATTTCCTGTCACTGCGTTTTATATTTACGTGGATAACAAAAACAAACACGGGGACACAGGTAGCGTTGTTACCAAAGTAGACTGCATGCACTTTTTGGATATTTGGGATAATATTGAATTGTTTTGTAAAGCGCCCGAAGGTCAGTGCATAGCTTACGAAGAAGTAGATGATAAGATCGTTCCGATTTGCGAGGAGAAAGAAGGCGAACTGATAAGAGCGCTTGGGTTTGATGACTATCTGAGCGGGATATTAACCTTTGTTTCCTGTTTTATAGCAACGGAGCCTGATTGGCGATATAATAAATGCAGCATGCAGGATGTCCTGTTCTGGTATATTAAACGCATCAATGAATTTCCGGATGATGATTTGCTTCGGTTTTTGTTAAAGTTCCCCCGATATGAAGATAAAAAATTTAAATACAGTAAATTGGGGAGGATCGAGCGCAAAGCAGAACTGGAAATTAAGAAGCTGAAATATTTGGAAAAGGTTATTGAAAAGAAAAAACTTTTTAATCTGTTAAAATAAATCTACTGAAACAAAGATGTTTTCTGCGGAAATATTCAGCGTGAAAGCTGAATTCTTTCATTGCTGTTTATGCCGCCGGATAAGGGCGGCGGAATGGAGACCGATAT
>CAJOKZ010000098.1 GCA_905235335.1 uncultured Succiniclasticum sp. | reverse complement strand
AGCCGTATTTATGACGTGGTGATGATAATTGTTATCATTTTAAGCCTTCTTCCAATTGCACTGAAGAGTTATGCCGGCGTAATAGGAGTGATAGATAAAGTCACATCTTCTATTTTTGTTGTTGATTATATTTTAAGACTCATTACGGCAGACTATAAATTAAACAAAAAAGTTAAGTCTTTTTTTATCTATCCTTTTACACCAATGGCAATAATTGATTTTTTGTCTATTCTTCCATCGCTCACTCCTACCAATGGCGCTTTTAGACTCCTGAAAGTTATCAGGCTATTAAGAGCAACACGTGTTTTCCGCGCATTTAAGATTTTCAGGTATTCTAAAAGTATTTCAATCATAGTTAATGTCTTTAAAAACCAAAAAGATTTTCTACTGGTTGTTGGGGGACTCGCCGTCGGATATATCCTGATATCCGCATTGGTTGTAATGAGCATAGAACCAGAAACGTTTCCTACTTTTTTTGATGCTGTTTATTGGGCAACCGTGTCCCTGACTACCGTAGGCTACGGGGATATCTACGCTGTTACCCGCGCCGGTAAAATTGTAACTATGATTTCCTCCATCTTCGGAATAGCAATTGTTGCGCTTCCTGCAGGAATTCTAACTGCCGGATATATGGATGAAATTAACAGGCTGAAAAGCAATAAAGAATCCAAAAAGGAAGAGGATATCCAGAAAGAGTAAATCAGGCCCCCTTATTAAATTGTAACGGGATATTTTCCGTCAAAGCAGGCGGCGCAGACAGGCAGGCCGTCCAGCATCGGTTTAAAATCCGACTGCTTCAGGTACTTTAGAGAATCCGCTCCGATCTCCTGACAGATCTCATCGGCGGATCTCCTGGCGGCTATGAGCTGTTTGCTGTCAGGAACATCCGTTCCGTAAAAACATGGACTTACAAATGGAGGCGAGCTGATCCTCACATGTACCTGGGAGGCCCCGGCCTCTCTGAGCAGTTCTATGATCTGCCGCATGGTCGTTCCACGTACGATGGAATCATCCACCAGGATGATCCTTTTACCATTCACCACTTCTCGCAGCACACTCAGCTTCATCCCGACAGCCGCCTTTCTCTCTTCATCTGTCGGCCGTATGAAGCTTCTTCCGACATAACTGTTTTTATGGAAAATGCGGGCAAACGGAATGCCGGATTCAAAGGCATAACCTTCTGCCGCGGCAAGTCCGGAATCAGGGACTCCGCTGACCAGATCTGCCTCTGCTTCCGATGCCCTGGCCAAAGCCTGGCCTGCCCTGAATCTGGCGCCATGCACCTCGATCCCGTCGATCACGGAATCCTCCCTTGCAAAATAAATATATTCAAACACACAATGTGCCCTGTTTTCCGTACATAGAGAACAGTCACTTTTGATCCCTTCCCGGGTGATCGTGATGACTTCTCCGGGCTTTACATCCCTTATCAGTTTCCCTCCTACAGACGTGATGGCCGCACTTTCTGATGCCAGTATATATGCACTGCCCTTCTGTCCAAGCACCAGAGGTTTGATGCCCAGCGGATCTCTGATCCCTACCAGCTTTCGCGGGCTCATGACCAGGACGGCATAACCGCCCCGGATCCTTCCGGCCGTGCGGCGGACTGCTTCCTCAATGGAGGATGCATGCAGTCTCTCGTTGATGATCTCATAAGACAGTACCTCTGAATCCGACGTCGTGTAATGCGCCTGTCCCCGGTACATCTGTTGTTTTTTCAGCTCGTCTGCATTGGTAAGATTCCCGTTGTGTACAAGAGCCAGACTGCCTTTGATATAATTCATCGCTATTGGCTGGGCATTTTCAGGGACACTTCCGCCCGCAGTGGAATACCGCACATGGCCCACCCCCAGATTGCCATTTAACCGCTGAAGATCTTCATGCGTAAAAACATCGCTTACCAGCCCCGGCCCCTTTTTTGTAAGAAGATTTCCTTTCTCTCCCGCAGTATCCGTTACGGAAATACCTGCCGCCTCCTGCCCGCGGTGCTGCAAGGCAACCAGCCCACTATAGATATCCTCCGAGACATGGCTCCCTTCCCCGGCATATATACCGAATACCCCACACTCCTCGTGAGGCTTGTCTTCATACAGATACGACATTCTTCTTACCTCCAAAAATCATCTCAAAGCACTGATTTTTACGCAAAAAGGCGCCTCAGGACAATTGAAATGTCATGAAACGCCTTTGTTTCTTCTTTAATATTTTTGCTGACAATACACTAACACACTATTGCTGTTTCGTCAACGCATTTTCATTATACTCTATTGTCTTTCCGGAGATACTGCTAATGCTGCTGTATTCATTAAAAGCTCTGGAGCAGCTCCAGTCTGCATTTTAAGATCTTCTGCGTATTCAGATACATATACCTGCCGCTGGCATCTCCGTAGAGGCCCTGCGATTCTTCTACCGCACCGAAAACTTCTTTTAATTTTGCTGCAGTTGTATCTATGTCCTTTACACGGAAGGCAATATGATGGATCCCTTCGCCGTATTTCTCCAGATGATCTCTCCATACAGAGGAGACCTCGTTTGGCTCAATCAGCTCGAGTGCTACACCATCGGAGAGGTCGAAGAATGCCATCTGGATGGAAACATCCGGTGAGGGTTTACCAAATGTGGTTGCTTTGGTAATTTCATACTCACCGCCGGACACATTTTCCGGTACATCCACTCCAAAAAGCTTTGCAAAAGCTTCCTTCGCTTCCTGCAGATTATTGACTACAAATCCCACCTGGGCAAATTCTCCAGGTTCCAGTATTTTTTCCAGATTAAGCATAATTTCCCTCTTTCTTTGCCCACTGCGGGCACATATATTTTTGTTTAAGAATCCCTCTCGTTTTTAAAGAATCCGCCTGCTTTAAGCGCGACACAGGTTATGACCAGCGCGATGACCAGCATTACCCATGCCAGTGCGCAGC
>CAJOKZ010000097.1 GCA_905235335.1 uncultured Succiniclasticum sp. | reverse complement strand
TGTGAAGGCTGCCATGCTGGAGAAGATGCCGGTGCTGAAAAAAATGTACAGCGCGGATGATGACAACACGCAGGTGCTGTATCTCAAAAATGCCGTGGCAACGTTCTCTTCGTTTACGGAAAAGCCGGAAGTGGTCAGGTTTTAAGTAACAACGGAGAACAAAAAAGCCGCGCTGGCCCGTTTTATTTGAACGGGTTGGTGCGGTTTTCTTATTTTGCAGGAAAGTGAAGGGGGCGCCTGGCTGCGCAGAATAGAAAATTTCTTTTATGCTGGATGATTTGCGGTGCCAAAATGTCATTGCAAATTTAATGAGTCGTTCCGGTATATCCGGTATATAAAAGATAGAAGACGAGATAAAAAGGCATCTGCCTATTTTTAGACAGACGACATGAAAGAATTGTGAATCCTATCCACCTGTTACAAAACTAACTTATTCGTACACTGAATCATGCTAGCGGGAATTGGCTTTTCCAATCGCCAGATGATATTCATGGGGCGAGAGCCATCGTTTTGCACAAATTCAGCTAACCCTAAATACATGAAGGGTGCGGTGCCGGCTTCGTTTTCGCCGTATTCGCGAACAAATAAAAGAACTTTGCTGCCCTGCTCTTTGTGATGGATGTAACGCTGTCCGGTGGGAGAGTTGGCGGAGGTGGTACTCTGACTCTGCCAGTGGAACAGGTTTTCGTTGATGGAGTAGTCGTTGTACATGGTGGAGGGGGAGTAATCTTTTTCGCTTTTGATCAGTGTATTGATCAGCACATCGATTTTTTTGTCCGGCAGCCACTTTACACCCTGACGTACATTGCTCGGGGTTAAATAATCTAAGGCTGCAAATAACTGGTCGCGCGTATAATGGCAATGCAAATCCAATGGGCAGTCAAATCCCAGATCAACAGGATCATCCACGAAGGTGATGTGTGCCAGATTATATTGCAGTACGCTGACCATTTCCTCCCACACCGTGGTACAGCGGGAAAGTTCCTGTAATTTATGGATTGCAGTCTGCAATTTCCGATCATTTTCGGAAAAAGTACTATCTTTTTCATTTTGCACTTCCGCAGTTTCGGTAGACCGGGAACCGCTATCGGCATCTTCTTCAATTGCAGTTTTCTTTTCCGCAATCTCACCAAACCGGGAATTGCTGACCGAATTTTCCGCTGCTGGATTTGGCGCAGTTTCCGTCGGAGCCGTCTGATAAAAGGTAAAATAAAACATCCAGAGCATCCGCTTTTCTGCTTCATTGAAATCAGAAACCTTCCAGTTAGCAATGGCCGGCAATTTTTGTAATAAAAACTGCAACCAACGGCGGCTGTCAATGGCAGAGATACGCGCAAGCGCATTGGTCAGATAATCCCTTTCCGGCACAACATAGGTCGGAAGCAAATCCGCTGCCACGCACAGAGAGGAAAAAGAAGTTTTGGGAAAGGAATATAAGTGCAGCAGCGACATGTGGTAATAGTCGGCAAAGTTGCCGGCAGTAATGGGCTCGGTGGCCTCCTGGGCGTAATCGCGCAGCTTTTCAACCAACGCTGCTTTTGTGCTTAACGCTGCTTTAATGTTTTTCAGAACGACCGTCTGGGCTTCCTTTTCCAGCTGGATGTAACAGCCGGCGGGCAGTGAGGAAAAGCCCTGCTCAATTTCCCGCTGCAGCCCTTTGCGGGTGCGCTGCAGCAACGCGGAAAATTTTTCGTCAAAACGGTATTTTTTATGAGACTGGCCGATAAAATCCAACACAGTGAGGCACTCTTTATCTTCGGCCAGACGCAGACCGCGCCCTAACTGCTGCAGGAAAATGGTCAAGGATTCCGTGGGGCGCAGGAACAAAATGGTGTCGATTTCCGGAATATCCACGCCTTCGTTATACAAATCTACAACAAAAATGAATTTGATATCCCCGGCGGCCAGTCTGTTGCGGGCGTTTTTACGTTCGTCATCCGAACTGTTGCCGGTGAGACAGATAGAAGGAATGCCTTCTTTATTGAAGACCCGATTCATAAACCGGGCGTGTTCAATAGAAACGCAGAATCCGACGCCATGTACCAAATTTATGTCTGCTGTGTATTTCCGCACTGCCTGAACGACAAGGGACGCTCTCTTTTTTGCTTTGAAGGCGTCCAACACATATACATCGTTCAAATCTTTAACATCGTAACCGCCCCGGCTCCAAGTTAAATGGGAAAGATCTGTGCCGTCGCTGACACCGAAATAATGGAACGGGCACAGCAGTTTGCGCTCAATGGCTTCCGGCAGACGGATTTCCGAAGTGATGCGATTGTTGAAATATTCGGCAACATTTTTTCCGTCCATACGTTCCGGTGTGGCCGTTAAGCCCAGCCAGATTTTGGGCGTATAATAATTCAGCAGTTTCTGATACGAAGAAGCAGCTGCGTGATGGAATTCGTCCACAACAATATAATCGTAAAAATCGGGAGAGGTTTTTGCGATCCAATCCTGGGAATTAAAAGTCTGAATGGACATAAACAGATGGGACACCTGCGCTGTCGGTTTGTGGGAACCGACAAATAAATCACCGAAATTCGCATCTTCCAAAATACCGCGGAAGCAGGCAAGGCTCTGATTTAAAATTTCTTCCCGGTGGGCAATGAATAACAAACGATTCGCCTGCCCGGGATGCTGTTTGCAGAAACGTTTGTAATCGAAAGCGGCGATAACCGTTTTGCCGGTGCCCGTTGCAGCCACAATTAAATTTTTGTAATTGGCGCGCAGGGTCCGCTCCGCTTCGATTTCGTCCAAGATTTCCTGCTGGTACGAGTAAGGATTAATTCGAAAATGATAGGCGTCCGGATTTTCCGCAATCAGATACTGCTTGTCCGGTTTATTCTGGTAACGCTCCCGGTACAACGCTGTTTTCAGGCGTTCCTTCTGGGAAGCGTTATAAGTTTCAAACTCCGGGGAATGAAGGTGTGCAGCACCTTGTGCATGGTGTTGGCCAAATCTTTTTCCGTAATTTTCACATTCCATTCCAACCCGCTGGAAATGGCCGGATTGGATAAATTGGAGGAACCGATATAAGCTGTGGTGAAACCGGTATCCCTGTGGAAAATATAGGCTTTGGCGTGGAGCCTTGTGCGTCTGGTTTCGTAGGAAATTTTAATTTCCACATTAGGCAGCGTTTGCAGTTCCTCAATGGCTTTGTAATCGGTAGCGCCCAGATAGGAAGTGGTAATAATGCGTAGCCGGCCGCCCCGTTGGGTAAACTCCTTTAACGCATCCAACAGCAGACTGAGCCCGCTCCATTTTATAAAAGAAACCAGCATGTCAATGCGATCGCAGGTGCTGATTTCCACTTTCAGTTCGTTAAACATGCGAGGCTCGTGCTTTGCGCCGGTAAACAGCGAAGTTTCCGCCAGGGACGTTTGGGGGCGGGGCAGTTTGACATTGGCATTTACCACGCGGATATTATTTTGCGAATCTAACAGGGTTAATAATTCTTCGCCCTTTTTATCTACCAGCGATTCCGCCAATTCATCGTTGTGGGTTTCGTCCTGAATCAGTTTTATAATTTTGTTGACGAGCTCGATCTGCCGTTGCAGACCGGTTGCGTCGCCTGTCGCTTCTTCTGTATCTTTGGCAGACTCTAACCCCTGCGCCACAATATCCTTTAAATAACCGGACAGCACAGTGGATGCTTCCGTCTGATCAATTTTTTTAGTTTCTTTAAAGCGGTTTTCGATGTGCGCCAGTCGTTTTGCGAAATATTCGTTGATGACCTGCTCATAAAAACCGGCAGTGAGTTTTGTGTCGTCCATGGTAGTAGTGCTTTTTCTAAATCAGACCGCATATAGAATGAATACGTTCTTTTAATTCACTGTTTGATTATGTCAATAGTCTTTCGCAAATTCATTTTCCGCTCGGCAGCCGGCAGTTACCGGGCCAGCGTATGAGACTTCGCTAATACTTCAATACCTTATCCGGTTT
>CAJOKZ010000096.1 GCA_905235335.1 uncultured Succiniclasticum sp. | reverse complement strand
AAACAAATTTGAAGATGGGGTTGCGTCCGTGATCCAGGTTAATGGCAATGTGTTGCCCAAGGCCCCGAAATCCACTGTCGGGTTAAAGGGGCTGGATGGATGGCTGGAAAGCAAGGCAGTATTATTGCATACGGATTATTCCTTCACCAAGGATATATCCGCATATGCAGGCTATGGCAAGTCTTGGAACAAATATGAAGGGTTTATCGGCGGAGGAAATTTCCTTCAGACAAACGGATCAACCGGCCTTGGCATACTCTACATAAGCAATGACAAAGTCTATGTGGATAAAACTGCCTGGGAGGCAGGAATTCGCGCCAACTTCAAGACTGGTGGCTTGAAACACGAAGTAGTGCTGGGAACGAATATATTGAAATTAAAGACAGGAAACAATTCAGCAAATGTTCTTATGCAACCTAATACCAGCATATACCATCCTTCTATCACAGGCGAAATTCCTTCGCTAAATCCTGACACTTCCTTAGTGCAGCAAGTTGATCTGACCAGTATAACTTTGGCTGATACCATGAAATTTGCCAATGACAAGGTACAGCTGATTGTTGGCGGGAGAAGGCAAAAGGTACATCAGAAACGCTACAACGCGGACGGAAGCTTAAACACGGATTATGACAAGAGCCGCATATCGCCGATGTATGCCATCGTGGCTAAGCCGTGGAATGACAAGGTTTCCCTGTATGCCAGCTATTCAGAAGGGCTGTCGGCAGGAAATATAGTGCCGAATAATCCGCTTTACAGAAACGCCGGCGAAGTGTTTAAGCCCTATGTGACCAAGCAGGCGGAATTCGGTGTAAAATGGGATAACAAAAACTTTGCGAACACGCTCAGTTTCTACCAGATAAAAAAGGTGAATACATTCCAGGAAATTCATGACGACGGAACGAGGACGTACCATGCAGACGGTGAGCAGCGCAACCGCGGCATTGAATGGATGGCCTTCGGGAAGGTGTCCGACGACTTGAGGCTTATTGGCGGCATAACATATAGCAATACAAAGGTTACCAAGGCAGCCTCAAATGCTGCAAGCTTAGGCAAAGCCGCCTATGGAATACCCAAATGGGCCGCCACCCTGGGGGTGGAATGGGATACCCCCTGGAACAAGGACCTGACCCTCTCGGCCCGCATGATTTATAGCGGCAAGCAGTATGCCAACAGCAATAATAGTTTGACGCTGCCAAGCGCTACGCGCTTCGACCTGGGCGCGCAGTACAAGACCAAGATCGGTTCTACGCCGGTAACGGTCCGGGCTATGGTTGAGAATCTGTTCAACAAGGACTACTGGGCCGGCTGCCGTTCCGACTCCGTTCTGTACGTAGGCACGGGAAGAACCTTCAAGCTAATGGCTACGTTCGACCTGTAACAGGGAATAATTGAAAGAGAAAATACCCCGGGAGGTATGCCTGGGGTATTTTCTTAAAGTTTAGGGCAAAATATGAGATCATTCTTTCGTAAGTTCGTCATTCTGGCAAAAATTTATTGGACAGAACAGAATAGCAGGCGGGATTTGCTGCGCGTTCTCGGCGTTATTGCCCTGACCGTGCTGAATGTTTATCTGAGCACGTTGTTTAATGAGTGGAAAAATGCCTTTTATACTGCCTTGCAGAACTACAACTATGACCAGGTAGTGCAAGAGATGTACTGGTTTTGCAAGCTGGCAATCGCGGCGATCATCGTTTCCATGTATGCTTTTTATCTGCAGCAGATTGTCGCTCTGAATTGGCGCCGTCATCTTACGGATGTGTTTATCGGAGACTGGCTCGAAGGCAACAGGTACTATTTGCTGGGTCTGGACAAGGAGCAGAGCGACAATCCCGACCAGCGTATCGGGGAAGATATAAGGATTTTTATTGAAAAAACCCTGAAATTCACCATAGGTGTATTGAACGCGCTGCTGACATTTGTGCTGTTTGTCAACATACTTTGGACGCTGAGTGGCGTCATACCGATCACCATCGGCGGTTTTCATTTTAATCTGCACGGCTATATTGTGTGGATCGCAATTTTTTATTCCGTGGCAGGAACCTGCGTCACCCACCTGCTTGGGTACAGGCTTAATGCCATGAACTATGCGCAGCAGCGGTTTGAGGCGGATTTTCGCTATGCTATGATGCGGCTAAAGGAGTACGCGGAAAGTATCGCCTTGTACCAAGGAGTCATCCGGGAAAAAACGGTGTTGATGCAACGCCTGACGCGGCTGCTGGAGAATTTTGAACATATTATTCTCAAAGAACGGCAGATCACTGCACTGAAGTCGGGCTATTTTCAGATGGCGAGCATTTTTCCGGTGCTGGTCGCCGTACCTTTATATATGAAAAACACGATCAATCTGGGCGGACTGATGCAAAGCGCGTCCGCCTTCACACGCGTTACTGGTTCGCTGTCGTATTTTGTGCTCCTGTATACGGAGTTTGCGGAATGGCAATCGGTGGTAGGGCGCATGTATGATTTTAGGACGCATATTTATAAGTTGGATCATGTCCTGAAGAATGAAAATCAGATTTTTGCAACTGAAAAAGAATCCATCGCCGTTTCTGATTTCGTGCTAAGGCGCCCGGATCTTCAGGTGTTGTTTACGGCAGAAAAGATCTTATTCAAAAAGGGGGTAAACACCCTGATTACCGGCGAGAACGGGGTAGGGAAGAGTACTTTTTTAAAAGCCATTGCGGGAATATGGCCGTTTTATACGGGAACTATCCGGCGCCCGCCGGACGGAAAAATATTGTTTCTTTCACAAAAACCATATCTGCCGTTGGGAACTCTGCTGGAATGCATAAGCTATCCGTTTGCCGACGCGGACGCGCAAACGGTGGCCGGTTACCTGGAGTATTTCGATATGGGATACCTGACGGACAAGCTGGATAAAACGGCGGACTGGCAGCAGATATTATCTCTGGGCGAACAACAGAAGATCTCGATTATTCGTGCCTGTCTGGCCGAGCCGGAGTGGCTGGTAATGGACGAGGCCACGGCCAATATGGATTCGCTGTCTGTGCAAAAGGCTTATTCATATCTGACGGAACGGCTTTCGACGACCATTATCAGTGTAGGGCACACGGGTGCGATAAAAAAATATCACGCGGCTTGCGTACATATTGAAAACGGGGTCTGCCGGAGCACCCCCTAAGGCTTTCTGCTTGTCGGAGGGCAGGAGCCGGTGAAGGTTTTCTGTAAAAGCAGGGAATCCGATTCTCTAAGGGCGTACTCCACTTTTCCCGGGAAATATGCTGCAAATCAATAATTGCAGACGGCCAAAAGAAGAAATGCGCTCAGTCCGATGTGGCTGAGCGCATTTTTGTATATATGAAAACCTCGCCATAGTGGCGAGGTTCCGTGGAGCTTTAGCGGTGAGTGTGGTACGAGACAATAAAAAAGTTCCTA
>CAJOKZ010000095.1 GCA_905235335.1 uncultured Succiniclasticum sp. | reverse complement strand
TGAACAGTACTGACGAAGAAAAAGAGCAAGATGCTTTCGATTTTGCAAAACGGTTTGAGGATGATCTGCAAGGTTTTCTTCACTTTATTTCCACGTCATATTTTTCTGTACAAGGAACTTATGTAGAAACTTGGAAATTTATAAAAGAAGAAACACATTCGCTGGAAAGACATACAAACCTTGGGTTGTGTTTTTTGGAGGAATAAGCAAATAGAATGGCTTCTATTTTTACAATTGAGAGAACTGTCATGTGTGAGGAATTGGAAATCTAATGGATAGAACTGATAGTGTTGCATTAATCCCGGGTATCATGCAATCTGCAATTAATAGTTTCAATAGCAATGAAATCTTTTTGCTTACTCATAATGTCAGTGAAAGGTGTATTTGTGCTAAGTTTGCCGGATATTTGGAACGGGAACTTTACAGGCAGGGGTTAGTTCAATATAGTGTTGATGTAGAATATAACAGGAACACCGGCGATCCCAAGAGGCTGCATGACAAGAATATTGTTGTGGATCTTATTGTACATAAAAGAGGGTACTCTGGTTACGAAGATGGAAATCTAATTTGCATAGAAATGAAGAAGTCCTGTAATCGCGCGGGCTTGAATGCTGATAAGCAAAGGTTGCAGGATCTTGTGAGTTCTGAGTATGGATATTATTATTTCGTCGGATATATGATTTTGATTGGTGTTGGTCAAACCCCTGAAAAATGTGGCTTATGGATTGAGAGTGAGTATAAACGGAAATATTAATTAGTGTTTGGTCAACAACTTGTTTTTTTCAAAAAGGGGGGGGTGGTTAAAAATTCCCGGCGCTAACACAATAAGGTATTCTTTTAATAAAGTTTTTGCATTTTAGCGCAAAAACTTTATTTTTTTGCGAATTTATGCTATAGTAGTTTCATAAAATTTCGGAAAAACGAAACTACACTAAACGAAACTACACTTTGGATTACCGCCAATTTGGAGGTGCAATATGGCTTATATCCTACGCGAACTGGAAAGAAAATTTTTGGAAGCAAACCGCTTTTTCAAGGCAGTACTTGTGATTGGTGCGCGCCAGGTTGGAAAGTCAACCATGCTTAAACATTTGGCAGGGGAACAGAAAAGAACGGTTGTCACCATGGATGATGATTTTGTCAGGGAACTGGCGCTGAACGATCCCAGACTGTTCTTTCAGACATATAAGCCGCCCATTCTGATAGACGAGATCCAGAGAATCTGTTGGAACATATCAAAATTATGTGTGACGAAACGGAAGAGCGGGGGCAATTCTGGCTTACCGGTTCCCAGCGCAGGAATATTATGGAGCGCTCACAGGAATCATTGGCGGGACGGTTGGGCATTTTGCGTTTGTATGGTCTGTCCCAGCGGGAAAAAATGGGTGTCCTGGATCCGGCGCCTCTTGATTTTTCGATGGAATGCCTGCTGAAACGGAAGGCGGGCCTGCCGGACAATGACATTACGGCAGTGTTCGGGCACATCTGGAAAGGCGGGTTTGCGGACGTGCAGGGCGCTACAGAGGAAATGGCACAGGCGTATTATCAGTCCTATATCGATAATTATTTGATTGCAGACGCTGTGAATGACGAAGGTATTAAAGATATTTCGGGCTTTAAGCGTTTCATCCGGGCCTGCGCCGCCCTGGCGGGAAATCTGCTCAACTACCGGGCGCTGGGAGAAGCCGCAGGGGTCTCGGAGGTCACTGCAAAAAAATGGCTTGCGGTTTTGCAGGACATGGATGTGATATATCTGTTGGAACCCTATTCGAACAATGAGTTGCAGCGTCTGGTGAAAACACCGAAGCTGTACTTTTGCGATACAGGGCTGTGCGCGTATCTGACCCGCTGGCTTACGCCGGAGTCGTTGCGGGAAGGAGCGGCCAGCGGTCATTTTTACGAGAACTATGTGGTCATGGAACTGGTGAAAAATTACGCCTATATGGAGCGCTCCTTAGCTTTTACCGGGATGATAAGGCGAAAGAGATAGATGTCTTTGTGGAGGAAAATGGCAGAATCCATCCATTAGAGATAAAAAAGAGCGCCAATCCTGAGAAGAAAGATATCAGGAAATTCTCTGTGATTGAAAAGACATCGTTGACCCGTGGCAGCGGCGGTATTATCTGTATGTTTCCCAGGCCGTTTCCGATTGATGCAGACAACAGTCTTATTCCAAGTAATCTGATTTAAAAGGATCGCACCTGCCCGTCGT
Organism: uncultured Succiniclasticum sp.; assembly: GCA_905235335.1. Classification (GTDB taxonomy): domain Bacteria; phylum Bacillota; class Negativicutes; order Acidaminococcales; family Acidaminococcaceae; genus Succiniclasticum. The sequence goes on along the minus strand of CAJOKZ010000095.1, from coordinate 3,405 downwards.
CGGGAATGTGGAGCAGGTCGCGGAATCGCCTCCAGCGCTGCTCCGCCAACTTCTTTTTCCGCTGGGTGTTGACCAGGGTCAGGCAGTAGCAGCGTTCCTTCAGCCGCGACAGGGCCAGTTTGCGGGTGGCGTTTCCTTCCTTGTTCAGGCTTTCCGGGGGCAGCGAGGTGGTGACGATCATGGGCACCCGCTTCTGGTAGCAGGTGCTGATGATCTCCAGCACGTTCATGTCGGAAAAATAGGTGCTGGGCTCCGCCCCGTAATCGTCGAACACCAGCAGGTCGTGGCTGCAGATTTCGTCGATGTATTCCTGCCTCCGTTCCCGGTTCAGGGAAAGCAGGTTGGTGATGATGTCCAGAAAGCTGATGAGCAGGCAGCGGTATCCTTCGTCGCACAGGGCGTTGACGATCTGCACGGCGGCGTAGGTCTTGCCGGTGCCGCTGACGCCGAACAGGAACAGGCCCAGCCCCATCCGCTTCAGCTCTGCGAAGTGCAGGGCGTACTGTTTGGCGTGGTCGGTGATCTGGGGGCTGCCGCCGTCGTCGTGGTCAAAGTCCCAGTTGTGCATGTGGGCGTAGGGCAGGGCGTGGCGGCGGCAGTCTTCCGCTTTCAGCAGTTTTTCCTGCTGCCGCTGCTCTTCGGCCTGGCGCCGGAGCTGCGCTTCCCGGCAGTCGCAGTTGATGGGGAAGGCCCGTTCCACGCCCAGCAGTTTGCGCAATATGTATTTCGGTTTATGGCACACGCCGCAGTGAAGCACGCCGTCCTGCATATAGTCCTGCGGGGCGGCAGGCGCGCTGTCCTGCGGTTTTGCGAAAGGCGGGACGGACGCAAGCAGTTCCCGCACCGGTGTTGCGTCGGCAGCCTGTTCTGTTTCCGGCAAGGTTTCGCGGCATTCTTCGCCGCCCTGCCCCGCTTCCGCGGGTTGTTGCGTTTCAAAAAGGTTTTCCATGTTCAATACACCACCGATCCGTAAAATCCTTCCGGCAGGGGCCGCAGCTCATCCCCGGGCTGGAACAGGCGGCCGTTGTCGAAACCGCCCGGTTCCCGGTCCAGATACTGGCCGTTCAATATCTTTTCCAGGTGTTCCGGGTCCAGCATCCAGCTGAAGCTGATGATCCAGCCCCGGCTGTTTTTGGAGCGGCCCAGCAGGAAGGGGCTGTCGGCGATGCTGGCGATGGCCTTGTGCACCTGCGGTTCCCCATAGGTTTCCAGCAGGCTGCGCAGGCGTTTTACCAGCGAGGGGAACAGGCCCCGCAGTTTTGTCTGCAGGGGCAGGCGGTTCCAGGCCAGCACCACCTTGCGGCACGGTTCGGGCAGCGCTTCGGTGGGGATCAGTTCCTGTTTATTTGTTGCTGACGTTGTAGCCGTCGTTGTACCCGGTGCTGCATTTGGCGTTACACCCGGCAGTGCAGCGGGAAAAGGTGTTCCGGTTCCGGGTTCCCGGCCGGTTTCTTTTTTTGTTTCGGCTTCTGCAATTTCTTCTTTGCACATGCGCGCGCTGTTTGGCATCGCGTCAGCGATATCATTTTTATTTATTTTCTTTAACTCTTTTCTTTGCTTCTTTCTTTTCTCGTTTTCTTTTGCCGCCGCGTTACCTGTAATGGTATCTGCGTTACCTGTAACGGGTTTTGCATTACCTGTAATGGTGTCAGCGTTACCGGTAACGGTTGTTGCATTACCTGTAATGGTGTCAGCGTTACCTGTAATGGTTGTTGCGTTACGTGTAACGGTATTCGCGTTACCGGCAGCGGAATCTGTGTCACATGCAACGGTAACCGCGTTACCGGTAACGGCCGCCGCGTTTTTTCGTTTTTCCCGCCAGCGGCGCACCCGGTTCCGGTTCAGCATCCGCCGGTATTCCCGGCGGATGCGTTCGTCATCCCAGTCCTCCCGGTGGACGGTGGTCAGATCCAGCGGGCTTTTCTGCGGCAGCAGGGAAAAGGGTTCAAGGCCTTCCAGCCCGGCGGCCCGGCACATTTCCTGCAGCCATTCCAGCGCTTTTTGAAGCAGCTTCATAACATCGTTGATAAACTGTATATCCATAGTCGTTACCCCCTTATTGAAAAATTTCTGCAGAACGGAAGCGCCGGAAGGCGCGCGGCCTTCCGGACACAGGTTGTTCGCTTCCTTCGGAAACGGCGGTTTGTAACTGTCAGCAGCTGAAGGCGCCGTCGTTGAAAATGTGGCAGCCTTCCAGCAGCCTGCGCAGTTTGCGCAGGGCGGTGTCGCGCACCTTTTCCGCGTACTGGCGGCTGCACCGGAGCTCTTTGGCGATGGCCGCCGCCGTTTTCTCCTGAAAGAAAAAGGCGCGGATCACGGCCTGCTCGCCGGGCAGCAGCTGTCTGAGGGCGGCTGCGGTAAGGCCCCGCAGTTCGTTCTGCAGCGCCCGGTTTTCCGGTTCGTCCTTTCCGGGAGCCGGAATGTTTTCGATCGCGTCTTCTTCCGTATCCGCGTCGTCGGCTTCCCGCAAGGTGGTCATCCGTTGCTCGAAGCGGTTCCGGGAGCGGATCCGTTTCACCCGGTTCAGGAGCGCGTTGCGCGCGACCCCTTTTAACAGGGCGGGGATCTCCTTGTCTTCCGGCGGCGAAGGATATGTCATCAGAAACTCAACAAGGGTAAGCGTGGCGATGCTTCGCGCTTCCTCCCGGCTCATGCGGGCCGTGAAATAGGGAATGCGGCAAAGCGTTTTAATAAAGGGTTCCGCCTGGGCGCAGAAGCGAAGCTTGGCGTCTTCGTCCCCCTGCCTTGCCAGGCGCAGCCATTCGTTCCATGGCGGCTGCTTCGTGTGTGGCCGCGCGGCGGGCTCTGTTGGCCGCCCGCCCTTTTGTGGCGCAGCGTGGATGATGCTGGTCTGTTCCGTTTTGTTCAATGTTCCTAAAACCTTCCTTTCGATTGCGGCTGCGGAACGGGGACGCGGGTGGGCGTTCCTTCCGCCGGCGGCGTATTTTTTATCGCCGGTCCTGCGGCTGGCCGGTTTTGCGGCTGTACCGATTCTCTGTGGCTTTGCCTCTGTACGGCAGCCCCGCGGTAACGGGCGACGGATTCATAGTAACGGAAGGGCGCGGTTTTGGCAAGGGTTCGGGGCTGTTGTATAAAAGTGTGATAACAGTTGTACAAAAGGTGGAATTTTCCAATTTTATTCAAACTGTTTTCCTCTTTTTATCACACTTTTATCATCCTTTTATCCAACTTTTGTCCAACTGTTTAAAATGTGAAATAATTGTGAACTCCCCAAAATGACGGTTAAGTGTAAACTATGAAACACATTTTTTTGATGAAAAATTTGAATATTGTGCTATAATCAAAATCAGCGTATCGCGTAAAATAGCGTGTGCCATTTCACGAAATTTTATGACGAAGGAAGGAATGTGAGATAGAACAGAATAACCGCACATCAGGAATATT
>CAJOKZ010000094.1 GCA_905235335.1 uncultured Succiniclasticum sp. | reverse complement strand
GACTTCGGAGACCAGCTGGCGATGAAGCTGAACGAGAACGTCAACATCAAAGGCGGCGCCAAAGACGAAGATAATTTGGTTGCCGGGAATATCGGCGTCGTCAGTGACGGAACAGATACCCTGCATGTAAAGATGTCGAAAGACCTGAAGGATCTGAACAGTATTGAAGTTACTACAGTGAAAACCAAGACGGTCAATATTGGCGATGATGTGGTCATCAACAACGATGGCCTGACCATCAACGAAGGGCCCAGCATCACCAAGGATGGCATTGACGCAGGCAGCAAGAAGATTACCAACGTAGCGCCCGGCACGGACGATACGGATGCTGTTAATGTCAGCCAGTTGAAAGAGACCAGTCAGGATCTTCACAATTCGATAAACCATCTGGACCATTCTACGAGAAAAGGCATTGCCGGCGCGGCGGCCCTGGCAGCCCTGCATCCCATGGACTTCGACCCGGACGACAAGCTGCAGTTCTCGGCGGGCGTTGGCAATTACCGCGGCGAAACGGCGGCAGCGGTGGGCGCCTTCTACCGCCCGGATGAGAGCGTGATGTTCAGCGTCGGCGGCACCTTCGGCAACGGGGAAAACATAGTCAACGCGGGCATCACCTTCGGACTGGACGGCCGCAAGAACCGGATCACCCGGAGCCGTACCGCGATGGCACATGAAATCGTGGAACTGCGCAGCCTGGTAACCCAGATGGCGGCCCGGATGGATCGTATGGATGTAGCTGCAGGAATTGAAACGGCCATGTTCCCGGATGTACCGGAAAATCATTGGGCGTATGAATATGTGGAAGACCTGCAGAAACGCGGCGCATTGGAAGGATATCCGGATGGACTGTTCAAGGGTGACCGTGCTATGACCCGGTATGAATTCGCGGCTATGCTGGACCGTCTGGTTCGCAAGGGATTCACGCTTGATTCCAAGATTGCCAAGGAATTCGAGCCGGAACTGGGACGTATCTATGTAAAACGCATCTCCGGTCAGGATAACGACCGCAACAAGATTGAGCGGGTACGCGTTAATAACGGGGATAAAGCGACCCGGGACGTCTACGGCAGCAAGATCGCGGTGGAAGCTGCGAAAAAATAACAGGGCCCGGGGCATCGAACCGCGGAAAAAATGGGCGGGATGAACGGAAGGCTGTGATCCCTGCGCTGCGGTAACGGGGCCGAAGGAACAAACAAATAATAGTGGATCAGGGGCAGGCAGTTCCCATTACGGGGCTGCCTGTCTTTTTGTATGAGGGGCATGCCGTCAGTCTGTGATGAAAGCCCTCGCTCATCGCACAAACTCATTTGATCAGCGTCTCCTTAGATTTCTCGCTCTTTTGAATTTAGATTTCCGCAACAGTAAACTTTGGATTTTCCGGCCTCTTGACGTTATATTTTCGCAATGATAAACTTTCGTTTGCCGCCTGCCATTTCACTACGGCCAATCATTGAGCCTGACATTGCCCTGTTTTTTTTGAACATATTTTAGATTAATTTCATTGTTATTTACGGCTTTTTTTACTATAATAAAAGAATAGGATTTGGAATCAGGACTCCGGACCGGAAAGGATGTGCGATATGGCTTACCAAACTTTGTATCTGCGCTGGCGCCCGTCCAGCTTTGAAACGCTGGTGGGGCAGGCGCCTGTGAAGCAGGCGCTGATGAATGCCATCAGGAGCGGACGTATTGCCCATGCTTATCTGTTTACGGGTCCCCGGGGCACCGGGAAGACCACGACGGCCCGTATTTTCGCAAAGGCGCTGAACTGCCTGAACGGGCCGACCGACCACCCCTGCGGCGAATGCCTGAACTGCCGGCAGATTACCGACGGCAGCGCGATGGATGTGCAGGAGCTGGACGCTGCCTCCAACCGGGGCGTGGACGACATCAAGAATCTGAATAAAAACGCGGACTTTGCGCCGGTGAACTGCCGGTACAAAGTGTATATCATCGACGAAGCCCATATGCTGACCACGGAGGCATGCAACGCCCTGTTAAAAACGCTGGAGGAACCGCCGGACCATGTGGTGTTCATCCTGGCGACGACAGAGCCGCAAAAGATTTTGCCTACCATCCACTCCCGCTGCCAGCGGTTCGATTTCCATCCCATCACACAGGAGGAGATCGTGGCGCATCTGCAAAAGGTGGCGGAGGGCAGCGGCATCCGGGCGGAAAAAGAAGCGCTGGAGTTGATCGCGGCGGCTTCGGAAGGCGGCATGCGGGACGCGCTGAGCCTGCTGGAGCAGTGCGGCGTCATGGCGGAAACGGTGACGGCGGAAGAGGTCCGCTCCGTGCGCGGCATCATCGGCCGGGAAATTTTGCGGGAGCTTGTGCGCGCCATCGGGCAGCGGAATGTGGCCGACGCGCTGCTGATTTTCGATAAACTGCTGATGCAGGGCAAGGATATCAGCCAGATCCTGGCTGAACTTTCGGGTTATATGCGGGCGCTGCTGCTGTTCAGGGCGACGCCGGGGTACCAACCGATTTACGTGACGGACACGGCGGAAGAACTGGCCGCGGTTGCCGCGCTGTACAACGGGGAGCGGATCCTGGCGGCCCAGGAAATTATCCACGGCGCCATGAACGAGCTGCGTTTTACGGCGCGGGGGCGGATCACCGCGGAGATGTGCCTGTACGATTTGTGCAGTGAAGACAACCGCACGCTGAAGGCGCTGGCTGCGCGGATCAGCCGGCTGGAGGAGGAACTGGCGGCCCTGAAGGCAAATGGCATCGCGATGCAGGGCGGATCGCCTGCAGTCGGGGCGGCGGAAGCCGGGCCTGAGATAGCGGAACCGTCGGTAAGGACGGCAAAACCGGTTCCCGCACAGAAGCCAGGTCCGGCGGCAGGGAAGGAAGCAAAACCGGTTCCCGCGGGGGCGGGATTCGGTCCTGCGGCTGTGGCAGAACCTGTGAAGCCTGCGCCGCAAAAGCCGGAACCGGATACTGTTGCGCCGGACAGGACGGCAGCGGCCATGTCTGTGCCCGCGCCGCAAAAAACGGCAGCCGCTGCGGAACCGACACCGCCGGCTTCGTCTTCAAAAAATATTGCGGAGGCATCTGCTCCGCCGGCCTCTGGGCAAAGTTACAACGCTTACGGCGGCGAATGGGCCACCGGGGATGAATACTGGCAGCAGGCGCTGGAGCTGTTGCGGTCGGACCGTAAAATGTCCATCGCGTCCTGCGCGTCCAACGGACACGTGGTGGCGTATGGCGACAAGGTGCTGACCGTCGGCTTCCGGACAAAATTTTTATGCGAACGGATGCAGAAGAGCGACTACCGGGAAATGGTGGAAGGCGCGCTGCTGCGTGTGGCAAGGATCCCGATCCGGCTGCAGTGCATCGTGGATGCGGGCGGCAATTCCCCGAAGCCATCAGGCGCGACGGCGGCCCCGGGGGGAAAGGACGTGCCGGTTTCGGCCAGCACGAAAAAGGCCATGGAGATGTTCGGCGCCACGCTGCGCAAAAAATAAAAAGGTTTTATCCAAA
>CAJOKZ010000093.1 GCA_905235335.1 uncultured Succiniclasticum sp. | reverse complement strand
TTCAATACTGTGCGGCACAACATTTGTACCCTGGTTTTCCAACGTTTCAATAGTGATACTTTCTGCGCAGAGCAGCCATGAATATGCTCCCGACAGATGCCGCCATCAGCTCGGCAAAAACAATGGAATACCATATGCCATCCACGCCAAACAACACCGGAAGTATAAGCACAGCCCCAAGTTCAAAGATAAATGTCCGCAAAAAAGATATCAAGGCCGATACCTGTCCGTTGTTCAGCGCTGTAAAAAAGGCTGAGCCGAAAATAGCCATTCCTGTAAACAGGTATGCGAAAGAGGCGATCCTGAACGCGTGTACGGAATCTGGTATCAGATGCCCGGCATCCTGCAGAAACAAGGCTGAAAACGGATAGGCAAGCGCTTCCGAAAGAATAAACATGGCAACGGATGTAATTCCGATAATCACAAAGCTCCTTTTTCTCAGGTTCTTAAGTTCACCGTGATCCTGCGCGCCGTAATGATAGCTGAACACCGGCCCGATCCCATTAGAATAGCCCACAAAAATAGCTGAAAAAATCAGGCTGACATACATCAGCTGGCCATATATTACGACTCCGTCTTCACCCGCATACTTAAGCAGCTGTATATTGTAGAGAATCCCTACCAGGGACACGGCGGCTTCCGCCATGAATTCCGAGGATCCGTTCGTACAGGCTTTAACAATCGACTTTGCATCCCATATGGGCTTTACAAGCTTCAGGAGGCTGTTATTCTTACGTCTGAAATAAATAAGAGGGAACACACCTCCCACCATCTGGGTTATAGCCGAGGCTGCCGCAGCGCCTGCAAGCCCCCAGTTAAAGCCGATAATAAACAGTGCATCCAGTACAACATTACACAGTCCTGAGAGTACCGTGACGGCAAGCCCCAGCCCCGGTTTTTCAGCAGTGACAAAGAAAAGCTGGAACTCATACACCAATATCCATGCAGGCAGAGCCAGAATAAAAATCCGCCCGTACAGCACACTGTTTTCAAGAAGGCTTCCTTCCGCGCCAAGCCAGGTCGTGATCTGGGGCATAAAGATAAAGCCCGGCACCATCATCAAAACGCCCAGACAGGTAGATACCAGTACGATCAGTGAAAACAGCCGGTTCGCCCGTTCCTGCTTTTTTTCTCCCATCGTCTTCGCGACCAGTGCGCTTCCGCCCACACCGAACATGTAGCCGATCGTTCCCATGATATTAAGTACAGGCATGATCAGATTGACAGCCGCAAATTCCGTCTTTCCTACAAAATTAGCGACAAAATATCCGTCCACGACAATGTACAGGGAAGCAAAGAGATTCATCACAATGGATGGCAGGGTAAACCGCAGCAGTTTTTCGTATGTAAAATGCTCTGAAAGACTAATCCGTGATTTCATGGTTTCAAAAGAAATAATGACTGACTACCGAACGTAATATTTGGTCAGGAAGTAGGTTCTGGCCCAATCGACGATATGCATGGCGGACTCCTTCTCCGCGCGGATGTTGAACTCGTCGAGGACCATCACGTACTTGTCTTTAATGTCGTACAGCGGCCACTCCCTGGCCTTGCCGTCTGGCGAGATGTCCGCAGAAAGCGAAGGATTGCCGGTCTTAGCGAACTGAACCCACATTTTTCGCATGGTCCTGGAGAAAACCTTGTCGAACTGCCTTCCGACAAAGGGAATGCCCTTATAGGCAATGATATTCTGCGTCTTTTTGCCGACAAAGGTTCCATTGACGCATTTGACCGCCAGCGACTTGTCATAATTACCGTCAGCAATTTTTTTGTTCACACCATACAAAGCCTGCATCCTTGCTGTCGCTTCGCTCAGGCTTATGCTGCTTAACATTCCGCTCATTGTTTCAATATACTTTCATGCGAATTCAAAATCCATCAGTTTACTTTCTTTCCGGCAAAATACACCTCTGCCGGCTTGTTATGGCTGAATCCCTCCGGATCTGCGGTAAGCAAATCGTTGTCGAATACCAGATAGTCGGCGTCCTTGCCGGTTGTGACAGAACCTTTTTTATCCTCGATGCCAAGCTGCTTCGCTCCGTTGATCGTGAATCCCAGCAGCATCTCTTCTATGTTCATCCTCTCCTCTGCCGGAGGTAATACCGCAGCGGTTCTGGCCCATTCGAAAGTCCGGGTCTTTTCTGTAGCGATGCGGGTCATTCCGATCTCCATACCAAGGTATGGGTTCCATGTTGTGAAATCACCGAAGACGATGTTATCGCTCGACCATGCCACAAGCGCGCCGGAGTCCCAGATCGTTTTGCAGCGGAACATCTTTGCTGCGCGTTCCTCTCCAAGCCAGGGACTCGATTCCTTCGGATCTCCCGCATGCCAGTGCGGCGTAAAGTTGGCGATGACGCCAAGCTTTGCAAACCTGTCCAGATCCGCATCGTCCTGAATCTCCAGATGCGCGCTGGTGACACGCACATGGAAGTCGTCCCCCAGTTCTTTCCTTGCCAGTTCCACACCGTCCAGCACAACACGGGACGCACGCTCGCCGACAGTATGACAGTGAAGATCCAGATCCGCCTCGTTGAGCTGTTTTAAAAGATCCGCAAGCTCCTCTGGAGAGAAGGCCGTCGATCCCAGTGTTTTGACATCCGCATACGGCGTAACCATAGCTGCGGTATGAATCTTCTGGGTACCGTCCATGAAAATCTTCATGGTATGAACCTTAACATGCTCTGTGTTGTACTCACGCCGGAAACGCTTCAGCTCCTTAAGGGCTTCCTCCGCCTCGCGGGCCGACACGACCACATAGCTGCCGTCAATATAAACAGGAAGTTTTCCCTGCTCATCCAGTTCGCACAGGCGCTTGTATACTTTCTCATGGAACACGGGATCTCCCGGCAGCCCGGCATCAAATACGCAGCTCACACCGGCATTTACCGAAAACTCGATCCAGCGGTTCAGAGCCGCGTCGACCTGCTCGTCGGTCAGTCCCATCATGCTGTCCAGAATGATCGGGACTTCCGTAGATCCCTCAAACATATTTCCGGTCACATGGCCGTCCTTCCTTACATAATACGCAAGTCCGGGTACGGGATCCGGCGTGTCGTCCGTAATACCGTGTTTAGCAAGGATCCTGGAATTCACCCAGATGCTGTGTCCTTCCCCTTCCTGAATCATAAGCTCGGCATCCGGACAGATCGCGTCAAGATCCTCCTTTACGATATCGTCTCCATGGAGGAACTTTTTCTCCAGAAAAAACCGGTAACGCTCCTCACCGGGATTCTTCCTGATATAGTCTGCCATAATGTCCAGCGCTTCCTGTTTGCCGTTGCATTCAATGCGCATCCCGATATCCGCGTACTCGAAACCGACCGGTATGGTGATATGGACATGACTGTCAATGATGCCTGGCATGATGAACTTTCCGCCGAGGTCTGTAACCTCGCCCTCATACTCAGAAAGACCGGCCTCGTCGCCCACATAGACGAATTTGCCTTCCTTCACCACAAGGGCGGTTGCCTGCGGTTTGTCCTTGTCAGCTGTGAAGATTTTAGCATTTTTAATAATTCTGTCGGCTTTCATGTTGTCTCCTTTCGCAATTGAGTATTTGAATATTGTTTTCCCCATAAACACTGGGGCGCCTTGCCTAGTACAAAACCGGAATTTACCTGTCCAATGCTCCTATGCCGCGCAAGATCCCTATCATGCCTTCCGCCGCAACGTCACTGATAATTTTTCCGTCTTCATCAAAGTAATAAA
>CAJOKZ010000092.1 GCA_905235335.1 uncultured Succiniclasticum sp. | reverse complement strand
CCTTGGGAGCAGAGGGTCGCAGGTTCAAATCCTGCCGCTCCGACCAGAAAAATAACCTCTCGAAGCCAGTAAACAAACGGTTTCGAGAGGTTTTTAATTTTGTGTATTCGGCTTTAGTATAGCAAAGCAAAATCGACCTTTTTCGACCTTTTTTAACGTAAATAAGTACAAAACTGATACAAATCTTCTGCGCACAGCATCTCATCTTTTTTCTGCATGCAGCTTACGCTTTCAGTTCCAGCACTTCTTCCGCGATGCGGGCTGCCGCCATGATGCAGTCCGGGCAGGGCGTCAGCACCTTTCCGGTGTCCAGTCCCTTTAATTCCCTGCAGACCAGGGAATGGCACTGTTCCCGGAATTTATTGACGATCTCTTCGGAAAGCTTATACGTTTCCAGTTTGCTGTCCGGCGCTTCCAAATTCCCGGTGCTGCGTTTCATGCCTGCCAGCACACAAGCCCCGCTCAGCGCGCCGCAGGTGGCCTCCGTGCCGCCCATGCCTTTGCCCAGCCCCTCCGTAACCTTGAACATGGTCGCTTCGTCAAGGCCGACCAGGTCCGCATAGGTACAGGCCACCGACTGCGCGCAGTTGTACCCTTTGTCATGGTGCGCAATGGTTTCTTTTACTCTTGTCATTTGTCTCTCCTCCCTCTTACTATTTTGTTTTGATTTATAAAATACAAAGCAGTTTCCCAACAAAGCCGGCACGCGATCCAACCGAACGTCCTGATTTTTTTGATACGCTAAAAATGCCCCTGCCTTTGACCCGGAACCATTCATTAATTAACCGACAAACTAAACCGGAACATATCATGTATTATATCAGGTAGATTTTGGTTCGCCAAAATTTACATGCGGGTGTAGTTTAGTGGTAAAACTCCAGCCTTCCAAGCTGATGTTGTGGGTTCGATTCCCATCGCCCGCTCCATTTTTTTGCAAAAAAAGCCCAGCCGGTTTAAACACCATGGCGAGGGCTTTTCTTATTTTCCGGCAGCATTTCCTGTTTCCCGAAACCGTCAGCGGTTCCTGCCCCCGGCTTTTTTCACGGCATCCGCGCCGCCCGATTCCTGGTTGGCGTCGATAAAATCCTGTACCAGATACCGGGGACGCCGCTTCACTTCCAAATAAATCTTTCCCACGTACTCGCCGATGATGCCGATGGCCAGCAGCACCAGCCCTCCCAGCAGCCAGAGGGAGGTGATCAGGCTGGTCCAGCCGGCAATGGTCTTTCCGGTAAAATGCTGGATCATCGACCAGATCAGTACCGCCCCGCTGATGACGGAAATCCCCAGCCCAAGGTTCAGGATGCATTTGATCGGCTCCGACGACAGGGACGTGATGCCCTGCCAGGCTAAGGAAAACATTTTTTTCAGCGGATATTTGCTCTCCCCGGCCAGCCGCTCTTTGCGCCTGTAATAAACGCAGTCATGGTTCAGTCCGATCATGGGGACGATGCCCCGCAGGAACAGGTTCACCTCGCGATAGTCCGAAAACGCTTCCAGCGCACGGCTGTCCATGAGCCGAAAGTCCGCATGGTTAAAAATAACCTCCGCGCCCATCATCTTCATAAAGCGGTAAAATCCTTCCGCCGTTACACGCTTAAAGACCGTATCCGACTCCCGGTTGTCCCGGACGCCGTACACAATGTTGCAGCCCGCGTCATACTTTTCGATCATAGCGTCGATGGCATCAATGTCGTCCTGGAGATCCGCGTCCATGCTGATAGCGGCATCGCAATAGGGCTTCACGGTCATCAGCCCTGCCAGCACGGCATTCTGGTGCCCTTCGTTATGGGCCAGGCAGATACCGGAAAATACCGGGTCGCGCCGGCAAAGGCTCTGGATGATCTCCCACGTCCGGTCCCGGCTTCCGTCATTTACGAAACAGATCTTGCTGTTCTTCCCAATCTTCTTCTGTTGTATCAGCGATGTGATTTTACGTTTGATTTTTTCTGCCGAATCCGGTAACACATCCTGCTCATTGTAACAGGGGATCACCATATACAGCACGGTCTCTGAAGACATATTCCCACTCAACCTCTTACCCACATTTTACAGGAAACGAATTCCTTTCCGTTTCCGTTTTGCATAAAATTCCCCATCGGCTTCTGCAGATGCAGAGGCCCGATTTGTTTTTCACCGGCTTCTGTAGATGCAGATGCCGGATTTATTTTCCAGCAGTTCCCAGTCTTCGCCGCCCATTTTTTCTTTCATCTTATTATACATGAACTGGCGCATCACGATGTATTTCGGGCGAGTGTCCCGTTTCACCGCGTCCAGAGATTTTTCGCTGTTGGTATCCGCCTCGATACCCGGGATGTCCGTGTACAGCATGAATCCGGGGCGGAGGAACTTGTCGATATATAGCGCCCGGGACGCGTCTTTTTCCATCGCCACATAGTCATGGGCCACAGTCTTCACGCTGAAGCGGTCCTGAAGCTGCGGCATCATAACGCCAAAAGCGATGATCACGGTCACCAGCCCCGTTACCACATGGAGCCAGGCGGCCATTTCCACATTGCTGTATTTTTTCAGCGCGAACAGGACCGCGGCGCCCAGCGCCAGCGTAGCTGCGCCCAGCACATACCCGCCCGCGGCCGCCTCCGGCAGCTGCCGTCCGCCAATGATCCAGCCGACGCCCATCGCAAAATACATGATAAAGGCTCCGATGAACCAGCCTTTTTGATACTTTCCGTTATCGCAGGTCATCCGTTCGATGTTCCAGCCGATGATCATGGAAAATGCCGGCAGCAGTACCAGCATATACGAAACCTGTTTTGTCTGCGCGATGGAAAAGAACACAAAGACAAATATCCACCACACCTGCAGGAACAAAAGCTTCGAACTTTCCCTTCCCACGCTTTTCGTGAACGCGTCCTTGACGGATTTTACCAGCAACCCTGTCCAGGGGAACAGCCCCAAAATAATGACAGGCAGATAGAACCACCAGTGTACCCTTTTCGGATGCAACGGCGCAGCAAAGCGGCTGATATTATGAAAGCCGATGAACTCGTAAATGAAATCCATCCCATGGTTCTGGTACATGAACCCATACCAAGGAAGCCCCACCGCAGCGACCACCAGCAGCCCTGGCAGCACATGCATGCGCAGCATGCGGCGCAGGTCGCGGGTCACCAGCAGGTAAAAGAAAACGATGGCGCCGGGGAACACCACGCCGATGGGTCCCTTTGTCATCACAGCGAAGCCGCAGAACAGGTACATCAGCCAATATTTTTCGTGCATAAAACACAGCAGCGCCCCCGTCATGAAGAACAGCAGCGTCGTATCGGTCACCGAAGCCTTCCCCATATACATGATCATGACCGTGGTGCCCATCACCAGGCCCGACCAGAAACCTGCCCTCGGACTGAACTGCCGCGCCGCGGACAGCGTCGTCATCAGCACAGCCCCTATCGCCATCAGCGAAGCGGGAATGCGGGCCGCCAATTCGGAAAACCCGCCGAACAGCTTCAGCGACGCTACCAGCAACCAGTAAAAGATCGGCGGCTTGTCGTACCAGTATTCATTGTAAATCCGTGGGGAAAGATATTCGTGAAAGCGGATCATTTCTTTGGCCGTCTCCGCGTACACCGGTTCATCCGGGTCCAGTAGCGCCGTCCCGCCGATACCGAACAAAACCGTAAAGCTTATCACCGCTGTGACAAGGACAAACGCTTTAAAAGGTAATTGCTTCATTATATATTCTCCGTATCAGGATATGTAATACAAACAGACTGACTTTATTTATTATAACATACAATCCCCACAGTTACCTAAAAATTCGAAAACAAAAAAGGCACGGAGGCATGCCAACAATGCGCCTTTGCCTGTACGGCAGGGCAAAGACGGCGCAACCCCGTCACCGATTGCGATTTCGTGGACTTATGCGCTGCGGCTTCGGAACTCGGGGCTTACGCCCCTCAGACAACCTCGCCGCATTAGGGAATGGACGTTTTACCCGATTGCCCTTTATTTCATTCAGTTGTATAATACATTCTTGTCGGGAGAGAGTTCCTGCCGCACCGGCAGCTCTCTCTGTATTTTTTTTGGAAATCCGCAGGAGCGTTTGTCCCAAGTGGGGAGTGATTCGATGTGAACAAAATGAAAATATTGAAAAAGGCGCTGGTGTCTGTGATCGGATTTAGCATTATGGCGTTCGGAATAGCTTTTTCAATCAAAGCTGAACTGGGAACATCGCCGATTTCTTCTGTTCCATATGCTGCGAGCGAGATATCCGGTCTGACTGTCGGTATGGCAACGATCGTCATGCACTGTGTTTTCATATTGCTGCAGGTTGTGTTATTACGTCGCGAGTATGAGCTTTTTCAACTATCCCAGCTCCCGGTCGCGTTACTGTTCGGCGGAATGACTGATTTTGCAATGTTCTGCATAAAAAGCATGTCATATACCACATACCTAGGGCAGTGGGGTCTTTGTATTATCGGGATTCTTCTCGTTGGAATCGGCGTAAGCCTTGAGGTAGAAGCGAATTTTACAGTCGTGGCAGGCGAAGGGCTGGTGATTGCAATCACAAAAGTGTTTCATACCAAATTTGGAATCACCAAGGTTGCATTTGATGTCACGCTGGTTATTATAGCATTGCTGCTTTCGTTCATTTTCCTTGGAAGGATCGTTGGGGTCAGGGAGGGAACGATGGCTGCCGCATTGTTTGTGGGTCAAGTATCCAAGCTTTGTATGAGTCGATATGGAAAACTTGGACAGTGGATTAACGGGCATGATATCGTAAAACCTGATGAACCTGAACCCCCC
>CAJOKZ010000091.1 GCA_905235335.1 uncultured Succiniclasticum sp. | reverse complement strand
GTTTTCCATCACGATGCGCAGATTTTTCTCCGCCGTCACAACCCACATGTCCTGCCGGTTCTGATTGCTCACATTCTTAACGGAATAAAGAAAGAAAATGTTGTGAAGCAGCCGAAAGCGACTGTCCTTTCAAATAAATGATGGCGCCAGCTGTGGTTAACGGAATGGATTTAACTTCATGAAAATATAATTTTTCACCGGCAGCAAGCCGGGTAGCAGATGCCGGGAGCAATGCAACCCCAAGCCCTTCCGCCGCCCAATACAATAACGGATAAATATCATCGCTGCTGCAGAAAATTTCGGGTTCAAAGCCGTGCTCCCGGCAGACGTTCTCAACAGTTTCGCGAAAACGTTCATTTATAAGCAACGGCTTGTTTTTTAAATCCGTCAGCGGAATTTCGCTATTGTCACCGGGAAAACAGGTCCCGGAATCTACCAGCACCAGATTTTCCGTAGGCAGCGGCAATCCATCAAAGATCCTTTTGTCAAAAGGCATTCGAACAAATCCTAATTCAACCAGCCCGGCCTGCACCAGTTCTGATATTTTTTGCGTGCTTCCCTGTCTGATCTGAAAGGTGACCTTAGGATACTTGTGATGAAATTCTGTGATCCTCTGAGGTAATAACGCACCGCTGTAACTAGCTACAACACCAATCGAAAGAACGCCGCTGACGCCTTCCGCCGTTTCGCGGATCTCATCTTTGGCCCTGCGCAATATTTCAAACATCTGCCTGGCCCGGAACTTGAGAATTTTCCCGCTTTCTGTCAGACGAACCTGCTTCCGGTCACGAACAAACAGCAACGTCCCCAGCTCATCTTCCAAAAGCTTCATCTGCTGACTCAGCGGCGGCTGCGTCATGTTCAGGCGCTCTGCTGCCCGTGTAATCTGTCGTTCTTCTGCTATAGCCAAAAAATATTTCAACTGACGCAACTCCATGCTTTTTCTCTCCATATTTTTTTCATATATTATAACATGGAAACAAATATTTTACAAATACTCTTATAATGATTAAACTAACTCCAAAAGAATTCTTGTGACAGAATTCATCCTATCGGAGGTGTCCAGCATGAATATCCCTATGCATTCTCTTGCCATCATCCTTCTGACTGTTGCAATTGTCACAGGTATTGGTGTCTATATGGCAAAATCGGTTCATTCTGTCGAAGGCTATACGCTCAGCGGAAGAAACTCCGGTGTTTCCCTTGTTGCGGGGACTATCGCCGGAACCTGTATCGGTGGCGGCGCTACCGTGGGAACGGCCCAACTGGCGGCGGCAATCGGATTGTCAGCCTGGTGGTTCACATTAGGCGTGGGAATCAGTCTGATCATCATGGCCGTATTTTATGCGCGTCCCTTGCGCAGCGCTTCCCTCGAAACAATTTCGCAATATCTGGTTATAAATTACGGTAACGCTGCCGGAACTTTTGCAAGTATTGCCTCTTCACTGGGTATCTTTTTTAGCGCAGTAGCAAGCTGTCTGCCGGGCATCCAGATACTGTCCGCACTGTTTGGCATTTCTTCCCGGCTGTCAGCCCTGCTTTTGCTGATCCTTGTCGCTGTTTATGGATTTTTCGGCGGCATGAAAAGCGCTGGTATAGGCGGTATCCTAAAGATGGCCATCATATGGTTCAGTTTGTTAGTGGCAGGAATTTCCTCCTATCATTCAATGCATGCTTCACCGGAACTTTTTACCGCACTGCCGGATTTCCCATGGTTCAGCCTGTTTGGAATCGGGAGGCAAAAGGTTTTGGAAAATCTGTTATCACTCATTGTAGGAGTAATTTGTACGCAGACCTACATACAGGCTGTTTTTTCAGCTTCCAGTCCGAAGACAGCTGCTGTTGGTGCATTGGCCGCCGCGCTCATCGTCATTCCTGTCGGTCTTCCCTGCGTAATGATTGGCATGTATATGCATGCGCTGCATCCGGAAGTGCCGCCAATTCTCGTGCTTCCTGTCTATCTTTTGCAGCATCAACCGGTTCTGATTGGAAGTATTGCCGTAGGTGGGATCCTGCTTTCCCTGATCAGTTCGATTGCCGGCCTTTCGTTGGGTGTCGGAACCATGTTGTCACGCGATCTGTTTTCCCGGTTTTTCACAAATAACGAACCTGCGACAGAACTGTTACGCACAAGGATCGTTGTATTATGCGTGGTAGTTCTCGCGGCTGTTGTTGCAATTCTGAACGAGGGATCACAGGTTTTGTTTTGGAATTATATGTCCATGGCCCTGCGGGGCGGCGGCCTTTTTCTCCCTCTCACCCTGGCTGTATTTTATCCCCGCGCAATCACGCCGCGTTGGGCGGTACTTTCTATGATTATTTCCACTTCTGCAGCCGTCACAGCATCCGTCTGGAGAACCTCTGTTCCGCCTTTATTCCTTGGCCTTGCCGCAAGCTTTTTGCTGCTGCTCCCAGACTGGTTCTATAAAATCAGAATTCTTGTAAAGAACACCTGAATGCATTCAAAAAACTTTCTCAGTCCCTTGTCCGGAAAAAGAAAAGTCCTGCTTATGCAAATTCATGCATCGGCAGGACTTTATGTTTTCAGATGTTTCATTTTCTGAGTATCGTATTACCGCAAACGAAAGCATCCGCCTGTTTGAGTCTACTCTTTACTAAATCTCGGTTCCCCTGGTCTTGCAGGGGTCCATTTTAGTACAAGGGTTAACATCCGTCCAGCAGAAGCCGCCCGCCACCTTTTTGAGCTCCGTGTCGCTGAGCTCCACGTCCTTCATCTCCAAGAGATACGCCTCGGCTTCGTCCTTTGTCAGTTCGATGCCCTCCGCTTTCGCCAAAGCCATTAATTCTTCTGCAGTCTTGCACTGCAAGGCTTTTTCAACCTGTTCTTTTGTGATTTTGTCTCTGTTGATTGGCATAATAGTTTCCACCTTTCATTACGAATTAAAGGATCTGTACTTTCATAGCACACCCTTATTATAACAAAATGGCCGTAAAAATTCCATAGCTGTTAGAAAAAATGGAATTGTCAGTTATACGCTGCTCCGGAACCCCGTTTGCCTCCGGGATTGATTTCCAGTTTATCTGGTAACGTGTACAGTCTTTGTTTATTGAATCGGCGGTCATACAGACCGCCGGTTTTTGTTTTTAACAGAATGTTCTTTACCCGCATCGATGTTTACAGCCGGTTTATCAGTCCGCAAGCCGCTTTCTTATAACTTCCCGCCAAGATTTTCCAGGGAATCGATTACGATCAGGCAATCGGGCTGCACATGTTTCATCACAAAACGCATCTTGTCTTTCGGTACGGCGATACAGCCGCCAGTGAAGGGTTTATTGGGACCGAAGCAGTGCATAAAGAGCGCCGAGCCAAGACCGGGTGTATGCAGCCTGTTGTAGTTTATGTTTAGGCAGTACTGATAATGCTCTGTGTAATCTATGATATGTTCGCTGTCCTCTTTATTCAGATCCGGATACTTGCGGATATCCACCATGCGGTCATACTGCATGCCGGGCCGCTGATCCCCCGACCAGTACATATTATTGTCGACTTTTGTGTAGGGTATGGCGCAGCCCGGATCTGACGCTATGCCAAAAGCCCTGTTAAGCCGGAACGTTCCCACGGGAGATTTGGCATCGCCTTCCTTTTCTTTTCCCAGTCCTGCCTTGCCTATAAAACCGGGCGTCGTCATGATCTGATGCCAGTTGCCCTTGTTATCTTTCCGGTGCATGGATACCCAGGCAGTAGTCTGACCTACGCCGCCAACCACGATAAGCTGATCTGTCTTTACGGCAGCAGGCAGCGCTGACACCCACGCGGGTGACAGAGTTTCTTTGGCAGCTCCGGCTTCTCCCGCCGCAGGCAGAAGCATCAGCACAGTCAGCGCCGTCAGGCCAAGTGCGTGAATCCGTTTCATGTTTCGGCTACCTCCTTCAAAATGAGTATTTCCTGTATTTTATTAGAATTTTATACCAGTCTATGTCCCCCAAAACCGCACCACAGGCGGATTTTTTTTGACTACATATCATTATATCACGGCTTGTCAAAAATAAAACAAAAAACGCGTTTTGACAAAACTGATTGCCAGAACACGTTTCATGGGTTTTGATTATTTATTTAGTGAGATAAACGGGAACTTGGAAGGCTCTGCTGCATCATATTATAATATTTTTTATAATAACATGGCCTATATGGTTGCAATATTTCTCATAGTAAATTATAATAATAATAATATGATACTCTGAAAATGGAGCATCTGAAAACTCTCAAGGCTGAATTTGCGCTGCAAGGAATAAATGCCGCCCTTGAAGCATATCAAAAAAGCATCTTGATCCACAAAGGAGGCAATCGCAATGAAAATCAACCCGAACGAACTTTCCAAGGAAACCATCGAAAAGGCGCTGGCCTGCAAGACCCCCGAGGAACTGATGAAGCTGGCGAAAGCAGAGGGTTATGAGCTGACGCGGGACGAGGCCGAGTCGTACCTTTTGGAGATGGAGGAAGTGGAGCTTACCGACGCGGAACTCAAACAGGCGGCGGGCGGTGTCTGCTGGTACAATGCGGACCAACTCACCTTACCTTGGGAGAGGTGTAACGGCCATGGCTTGACAGGTCCCGATGGCTGGACAGGTCCATGATGGCGGGCGGCGTCTGCTGGAACCGGAAGTGCTCGGATCATGTAAACTCATAATCAACACAGGAGGCAATCACAATGAAGATCAACCCGAGCGAACTTTCCAAGGAAACCATCGAAAAAGCGATGGCGTGCAAGACCGCCGAGGAACTGATGAAGCTGGCGGCGGAAGAGGGCATCGACCTGACGAAGGA
>CAJOKZ010000090.1 GCA_905235335.1 uncultured Succiniclasticum sp. | reverse complement strand
GTACCTTCCGTCAGACCGTTATTTCCAGCAATCGGCAAGTCTTTTTACGGCTGGCCTGATATCCTGGATCTGGATACCGGCAAAGGACAGAAGGAACTCCGGCCACGGGGTCTCTGCCTTTATGGGGATCACTTTGATCCCGGCAGCCAGCGCTGTTTCCGCAAGACGGATGGAAGACATGGAGCTTTGCAGGGCGATTCGCATGTGAAGGCCCGATTCATAGGACAGGACATGTACCCTTTCTTCAAAATACTGCTGCAGACACTGCCGCAGCAGCGTGTTTTTTTCTTTGTACAGATGTTTCAACCGCTTGACGTGGCGCCGCAGGCTGCCTTCTTTAATGAAACCGGCCAGTGCCAGCTGTTCGATGGTGCTGGAGGTCTGGTTGTACAGATGCCTGTTCTTTTCATAAGCGGGGAGCAGCGGGGGCGGAAGTACAGCGTAGCTTATTCGCAGGCTGGGAAGTAAAAGCCGGGAAAAAGATCCCAGATAGATGATATAGTTTCCGTCGCCCATTCCTTGCAACGAGGTGACCGGCGTGGAAAAATAGCGGAATTCCCCATTGTAATCGTCTTCCAGGATGTAGGTCTGGTGTTCACTGCTCCAGCGCAGCAGGCCGCGGCGCTGTTCCGGCGTCAGGGAACGTCCTTTATAGGGGTTGGACGGGCTGACATACAGCAGGCGGGGGAGATCCGGCCGCATATTTTCAATTGTGAAATGGCTGACAAGCCACCGGTTACGTCTGAAAATTTCCTCTGCCTGGGGAAATCCCGGTTCTTCCAGGGACACGGCAGGATATTCTTCCGGGAACACTGCGTCCTGCAGTACGGAAGAAATAATTTCCAGCAGGCTCTGTATGCCGGCGCCGATGATGATCTGCTCCGGAACACAGGAGACTCCCCGGCTCTCATGGCTGTATTCTGACAGGATCTGACGCAACGGCAGTTCGCCCTGGGGATCGCCATAACCGGCCAGCAGTTCCTTGTCCCGGAGGGAGCGGCTTACATGCCGGCGCCATAAAGCCGCGGGGAAGGTCGTCGCATCGATATAATTGTTGGCAAAATCATATTGCACGGCACGGCTGCTCTTAGATTCAGACCGTTTTTTGACAGGTTTTTTTTCGGAAAGCAGGATGTCCGTGGCATAATACCCTTTTTGGGGCAGACTCTCCACAAATCCTTCCGCCATGAGCTGGTTATAGCAGGTCTCGGCCGTGGTCCGACTGATCTGCAGGACAGCGGCGAGACGGCGGAGAGAGGGAAGTCTGGTTCCCGGAGGCAGCTGGCCGGAACGGATCTGCTCTTTGATAAAATGCCCGATCTGCAGATAGAGAGGCTCTTTACTGAAAATGTCAGGCTGGAAATTTTCAATCAACATGATGCATACCCTTTATTCAGATGCTCTTTTGCGTGTCTGCGGACTTTCTGCTGAACCTGGGTCACAGTATGGATCAGATCCGGTTGCCGTCGGGCGGAAAGTCCGTCAGGAAACAATATCCTGTCCCTATATTTTACTACTGGATTATTATACTAAATTATTGTACAATATGTAAATGTCAAAAGAATTTCAGGTAATCGTTAGAGGATTAAGGAAAAATCAAAAGATTTTCGGGAATCTTATGAAAAAATTGGGTAAGCGTAGATTCCATGCTTTTGGTTTTCAAGGGAAGTGAATTCATGGAACAACATTTTATTGTTGCGATAAAAGCAATCATCCCTCTGTTCCTGCTCATAGGGATGGGGATATATGTACGCTGGCAGAAGATGCTGACGGATACGGAACTGCAGCATGTGAATGCTATGATATTCCGGGTGTTCTTTTTCTGTATGATGTTTTATAACATGTATACGACAACGATAGCGACGGCGCTGCGCCCCAGGCTGATGATGTTCACCGTCGCATCGCTGGCCGTTGTTCTGGTAATGGCTACCGTTGTTGTATGCGCTTTGGAGAAGGATAACCGGTCCAGGGGAGCCATAGTGCAGGGACTGTTCCGGAGCAACTTTGTCCTGCTGGGGCTTCCGTTGGTTGAAAATATTTTCGGTCCGGAGGCGGTTGCGGTCCCAACCATGATGATTGCGGTGATTTCCCCGATATATAATATTGTGTCTGTCTTCGTTCTGGAGACATTCCGGGGCGGCGGTCACTTTTCTCTCCTGACATCCGTTAAGAAGGTCCTGAAAAATCCCATGATCGTTGGCGCTATCCTGGGGCTGTTTTTTATGGTTACGGGAATTTCCGTTCCGGAACCGGTGTTGAAGCCGGTCCGCCAGATCGCATCCTGCACGTCCCCGGTGGCCCTTTTGATCTTAGGAGCCTCTTTTCGTTTCGGGACGGTCAGCAAAGAGAAGCGGGATCTGGCAATCCTTGTGCTGGGACGGCTTGTGATCATTCCGGCGCTGGCTTTGGGAGTGGCCTATCATTTGGGATTCAGGGGCGTTGATTTTGTGACATTGCTCTGCGTCTTTGCAACACCCTGCGCGGTGGCCAGTTTTGCCATGGCGCAGCAATTGGGCAGCAATGCGGAGCTGGCAGGAAGTGGCGTGGTGGTGACCTCCGCCTTATCCAGCGTCACCCTGTTTTTCTGGGTGGTCCTCTTCAAAGCGCTGGGCGTATTCTGATGAATTTCCCCGTACCGAAAACCAGAGTGGGGGATCCGTTTACCGAAGACCTGACTGCCGGAAATCTGTATGCGGGGAACGGGGTTTTTGAAAAAAGAGATTCCATGGTGTTGCAAAAATACAGAAAACATGCTATTATTTTACAGTACCCCTGAATATCGGGGATGTATATCGCGGGCATAGTTCATTGGTAGAATGAAAGCTTCCCAAGCTTTAGAGGTGGGTTCGATTCCCATTGCCCGCTCCAAAAAAATATCTCCTGTCGAAGATTCGGCAGGAGTTTTTTTATTTTATACCGATCGAGACCTCTACGGATGTTCCGGGCTGGATATCTTCCGGTTTCCGGTCGGTAAAGAGCAGGATGTTGTTCTTTCCGATTTCGCGTATTACGGCGGTGAAGGTCTTTTTATTTGCAGAAGTCTTGTTTGAGGAAACCGAAATGACCGCTTCCATCCCTTCCCGGATACGGGGATCTGAAATGGATGTACTGGTTTTTATGGTACAGTCTGTTGAGGACAAGAGTTCCATGACAGGCTGGTCTTTCTTTACTTCATCGCCATTTTTGACCAGGATTTCTTTCACAATACCTGTGGAAGGACTGGAAATTTCGCTGCCGGCTACGGTCAGGACAACTGCGTCATAAGCGGCTTTAGCCTGGTCGGCACTCTTTTTCAGTGCCGCCAGTTCTTCTGGCGTATAGGAACGGCTGGTCTGTTCCAGCCGGGCCTGGGCCGCTGCCAATCCGGCGTTGGCGCTGTCCAGATTCAGCCGGGCCTGTTCCATTTTGATACGGCTGGTCCCGCCTATGGCGTACAGCCGCTGCATTTTTTCATAATTCTGTTGTGCCTTCGCTGCCTGGTTTCGGGCTTCTTGCAGGGCAGCTGCGGCAGAAGCCTGCTCGGCCTCATTATTCCCCTGTGACGCATGGTTCAGCCGGGCCTGCGCTTTGGCCAGTTCGGTCCCGGCCTTTTCGACTTCCGGGTTTTTGTCCTGGGTACCAAGCCCGAAGAGCGGTTGACCTTTCCGGATGCGTTCCCCCGTGTCCAGGATCAGTCCGCGGATTTCGCCGTCAACCGGCGCTTTGACCGTATAATAAACAGCTTCTGTTTTTCCTTGCAGCGTGCTGATGTTTTCTGTTTTCTTAGGGGTGCCGCAGGCTGCCGTAATAAACAGGAGAAACAGCAGCCATGTGATATACAGCTTTTTCATGTTTTTTATAGAAAGACCTTTCCGTAACCGTTGGTTTTCATTTTATCTTTTTGCTTTCTTCATTAACATACTAACATAAAAAAAAGTTTTTTCTGTGAAAATTGCGGCAATGATATGAAAAAAACGTAACAGGGAGATAGGATAATAAAAATACCAGAAAAAATTGTAAAAAAGTTTACAAAGTAAAGAAAAATGTATATAATACTTTTGAAAAGTGTTTTAAATGTTATAGGATCAAAAACGAATTTAAATAAACTGTAAATTAAGGAAACGCTGATTAATTCGTCTGCACGCTGACCGGTGCTTTTTGTGACTGCCTGCGTCAATGACCCTCAA
>CAJOKZ010000089.1 GCA_905235335.1 uncultured Succiniclasticum sp. | reverse complement strand
TCTATGGAAAAAAGGCTGTATGACTGGATGGCAGCGAATTACAAAAATCAGAAAATGGATATGCTGTTCCTGAAAGTCCACGATTTGGAAACCTATACGGCGGATCTTGTTTTCTATGGCGAAGGAGCAGAAGAATGCGTCCGGACAGCGTTTGGGGAAGTGAACGGAAACGCATTTGCGCTTGAGAAAAACATCTCCCGCAAAATTGTCGTTCGCGCTCTTCAGCCGGCTATAGAAAAATGGGCGTCTGCCAATCGCTACCGGAAGGCTGCGTGATAATAGTATGACTCTTTTACCATGATCCGGAAGAAGCAATATAACAATTTCACTAAATTCATATTGACGTAGTATGAAATAAGTGCTATAACTATGTCTGAGAAGAAAAGAGTACGGATTTGTTTCCGTAGGAAACTTCTGAATTTAGAATAGAAAAGAAGGGAAAAGTTATGGCTAAGATTTACAAAGGAACCCTGGGATTAATCGGCAACACACCGCTGGTAGAGGTTGTCAATATTGAAAAAGAGTTAGGACTGGAAGCTACGATCCTGGTGAAGCTGGAATATTTTAACCCGGCGGGCAGCGTGAAGGACCGCATTGCCAAGGCTATGATCGAAGACGCGGAAGCGAAAGGTCTGCTGAAACCGGGCGCAGTCATCATCGAACCCACTTCCGGCAACACCGGCATCGGCCTCGCTGCTATCGCGGCGGCGAAAGGATATCGGATCATCCTTACCATGCCGGAGACGATGAGTGTGGAACGTCGTAATATTTTGAAAAACTATGGGGCCGAAATTGTGCTGACTGAAGGTGCAAAGGGTATGAAGGGGGCTATTGCCAAAGCGGACGAACTGGCGAAGGAAATTCCCAACAGTTTCATTCCCGGTCAGTTTGTCAATCCGGCAAATCCAGCCATCCATAAAGCCACTACCGGTCCGGAGATCTGGAACGATACCGACGGAAAGGTCGACATTTTTATTGCCGGCGTAGGAACCGGCGGCACGGTGACAGGTGCAGGTGAATATCTGAAAGAACAGAATCCGGATGTAAAAGTGGTTGCGCTGGAACCGGCTGATTCCCCGGTATTATCCGAGGGCAGAGCAGGCGCCCACAAGATTCAGGGCATTGGCGCGGGCTTTGTACCGGTTGTGTTGAATACAAAATTATATGATGAAGTATTTAAGGCGGAAAGCGCAGACGCATTTGCAGCGGCAAAATTACTGGCGAAGAAGGAAGGCATTTCGGTTGGTATTTCTTCCGGTGCCGCGCTGCACGCCGCGATCGAGCTGGCAAAACGTCCGGAAAACAAAGGAAAAGTGATTGTGGCATTGCTGCCTGACAGTGGAGACCGCTACTATTCCACTCCGCTGTTCACGGAATGATATGAAAGAAAGCGCCGGTTTATGCGTCTTTGTAATGAAGTCGTACCAGCCGGCGCTTGCATTGTTGAAAGAAGACCGGAATGCTTATGAAGAGAGTGGTTGTCGGAATGTCCGGCGGCGTTGACAGCGCGGTAACTGCTTACCTGCTGAAGGCCGCCGGATTTGATGTTATAGGGATCACCCTGCGTACCTGGTCGGGAGCAAACGGGGAAGAAAGCCGGTGCTGTGAGATTGGGGATGCTATGAAAGTAGCGCAGGTGCTGGATATCCCATATTATGCCCAGAACAGCGTGGGATGGTTTCAGGAACATGTGGTGGAGCCTTTTATTGCTGCCTATCTGAAAGGAAGGACGCCCAACCCTTGTGTGGAATGCAACCGGATCGTGAAATGGGAACTGATGATGCAGGCTGCCGCACGGATGCGGGCTGACTATGTGGCTACAGGGCACTATGCCTCACCGGTCTGTCTGCCTAATGGCAGATACACAGTACAACAGTCGGTCTTTGTTGAAAAGGATCAGACTTATATGCTGTACCGCCTGACCCAGGAGCAGCTTGCCCATACCATCATGCCATTGGGGAAACTCAGCAAGAAGGAAGTGCGGCTCATTGCAGAAAAGGCGGGCCTGCCTGTAGCGCATAAAAAGGATTCGCAGGAGATATGTTTTGTGGCCCGGGGCGGGTATGCGGATTTTATTGAAAATGAGATTGATATGGAGGTCCCGCCAGAAGGAAACTTCGTGGATACAAAAGGGAATATAGTAGGAAAGCACCGGGGAATCATTCATTATACGGTGGGACAGCGAAAAGGTCTTGGGCTTGCGTTAGGTTATCCCGTAAAAGCGATAGATGTGGACAGGAATGAAGTGGTAGTCGGGGATGAAACGTCATTATATAGCCGGGCGATCATCTGTGAAGACCTGAACTTCCTGAGCATCCCAGAGCTGCCGGATGGAGAGCCCCTTCGGGCACGGGTGAAGATACGCTATCACCATGCGGGAGAAGGGGCGCTGATTACGCCCGGGGACAG
Organism: uncultured Succiniclasticum sp.; assembly: GCA_905235335.1. GTDB lineage: Bacteria > Bacillota > Negativicutes > Acidaminococcales > Acidaminococcaceae > Succiniclasticum. The sequence continues at coordinate 3,989 of CAJOKZ010000089.1, read as the reverse complement.
GGGAACGGCAAAGGTTGTTTTTGATGTGCCGGTGAGAGCGGCCGCGCCGGGACAGTCTGCGGTATTTTATGATGAAAACAATTGTGTCATCGGCGGAGGGATCATCGCCGGTGCGGTTTGAAAGATAAAATTTTTCGGGAAAAAGGCACACTTCATTTTAGAACAAAAATTTAAACGGAGGGATTCTGGCGGCATCGCATGTAATTGATAATCTGCTGTTGCAGAACAGTTTTGGAACAGAAGAGATGAGGAGTGTTTGGGACGAGAGGACCCGGCTGCAGAAGCAGCTTGATGTAGAACGTGCCCTGGCTGAAGCGGAGGGAGAGCTGGATGTAATCCCGAAGGATGCTGCAGATGCCATTACGTCCGCAGCAGACGGAAGCCGGTTTGATTTACAGGAACTGGCGCTGGCCGGCCTCACTTCGAAACACAGCCTGATCGCTACCATTAAGAAATTACAGGAGCTTGCAGGGGATGCCGGAGAGTTTGTACATTACGGAGCTACTACCCAGGATATAGTGGATACCGGTACGGTGTTACAGTTGAAAGATGCCCACAGGATTATCCTGAGGGATCTGAAAAAGTTGGTGGGAAAGCTGGCGGCAGCCGCGGATCAGTATAAGGCGCTGCCCATGGCAGGGCGTACGCATGGTGTTCAGGCGCTTCCTGTCACGTTCGGCTTCAAACTGTCGATACTGGTCTGCGAGCTGGGACGGCATCTGGACCGGCTGACCGAACTGGAACACAGAGTGTTTGCAGGGGTGTTGTGCGGTGCGGTCGGCACCTACGCATCCTTCAACGGGAAGGGAATCAGCATTGAAGCAAAGGTTATGGAAAAATTGGGACTGGCTGTTCCGGAAATCTGCTGGCATGCTTCCCGGGACCGTTTTGCGGAATATGCCTCTGACCTGTCTTTGCTGAGTGCCACTTTGGGAAAGATCGGACATGAGTTTTATACTTTGATGGCCACGGAAATAGATGAGATAGAAGAACCGTTTTCCAAAGGAACGATTGGTTCATCTACCATGCCGCAAAAAAGGAACCCTGCCTTGCTGGAAGGGCTGGCAAGCCTGACGCGCCCCGTGTTTTACAGTGCATCCCTGGCACGGGAGGCGATGTTGATGGAACATGAACGGGATGCCATGGCATGGCGCGCGGAATGGATTGCACTGCCGGAGATCTGTATTTATACAGCATGCCAGCTGAGAAGCGCCCTTTCACTTTTTGACGGATTGCAGGTCAGGGCGGAGAACATGCGTAAAAATCTGGAAATTTCCGGCGGCCTCATCGTATCGGAAAAGGTCATGTTTGAACTGGGAAAATTCCTGGGCAAACAGACGGCGCATGCCCTGGTGTATGAGCTGGCAATGACAGCCCAGGAACAGGGAATCCCCTTTTCTGTCCTGCTGAAGCAGGACGAAAAAGTCCGCAGGTACTTGGACGACAGGCAGATAGATGCCCTGCTGGATCCGGCTAACTATCTGGGGGAAGCGGTAGAAAAAGTGGAACAGGTAACAGCCCTGGCAAAAGCAAAAGGCTGGACAGACGGAGACTAAGAAGATGCAGCATGCATCTGATACATTCCGGAACGGCTGTAAGCAGATGGATCATTTGGAGTAACAGATTCAGCACATATTGGGTACCGCCGGGATCGGCTGTACCGCGATGGAAAGGAAACTGGCCATGGGCGAAATATTCAGGGCGCTTGACGAAAAAGACGCAGAGAAATTTCAACGATTCCTGACGGCGGCATATGCCGATGATTTGCAGTACGGAATCCGTTTCCAGGCTGCGTTTGCGACCGTGGAAGATGTACGGAAACATCTGCAGGGAAATCTTTGCTACATTTTGGAGGATGACGGGGAGATCATATCATCCTGCTCGCTTCGGATGCCTTGGGGACCGAATCCGGGACCGGACGTGTTTCCGCATCTTGGGTGGGTTTCCACGCATCCGGATTACAAACACAGGGGGTTTGGTTCCAGGATGCTGGACTGGGTGGAACAGGAGATCCTGATAAAACAGCTTAAAAGCCCGGCCGTTACACTGGGTACGGCGGAAGAGCACCCCTGGCTGATTGAAATGTATGAGAAACGAGGCTATGTTGCGTATAAAAAACGCAGGCTTCACGAAGATCATGTTACGGTTTACATGAAAAAAGTGCTGCGCCCATAGCATTTATCCATAATGTGATTCGGATACATGTGAAAGTATTATCCGGGCGGGATCGGAGAAATTTTCCGCTGGCTGGACTGCAGATGGGGCAGGAGCGGAAACGAAAAGGGACGAAAGACAATGGAGAACGTTAAACTGACGGAACAGCTGGCTGAAATCATTGCCGGAACCGGCATGGTTGAAGCAGAACCGGCATTTACTATTGCAAAGCAGGGACTGCTGGATTTTTTGTCCGCGGCTTTTAAAGGCGGGACACAGGTTGAAACAGACCGGCTGCTGCGTTATGTTTCCGGAACCGGCCGGGCCTTGCTGCTGGGTACGGAACAAGGTGCGGCTGCGGAACTCAGCGCCTTGTATAACGGATATCTGGGGCATTATTTGGATTACGATGATGTGAACCAGACAGTCCGGGGACATCCCTCTACAGTTCTGTATCCGGTGCTGTTGGCGCTGGCCTCGCTGCGCCCGGTTACGGGAACACGTTTTTTAACGGCATATGTGATCGGTGCAGAGGTAATGGCGCGTATAGCCAAAGCATTGGGGACGAAGCATTATCTCAGAGGCTTCCATAATACAGCGACGACCGGTGTGATAGGCGGCGCAATGGCTGCGGGATACCTGCTGCAACTGGATAAGGGCAGGATGCTAAATGCCATGGGAATTGCCGCTGCGCAGGTGAGCGGAATCCGACTGAATTTTGGGACGGAAAGCAAACCGCTGCAGGCTGGGCTGGCTGCCCAAAAAGGAGTGCAGGCTGCCTTGCTGGCGGAGGCCGGTATTGCTGCAGGCCATAGGGTATTGGAAGGAGACCAGGGTCTGTTCGCTTTGTATGGCGAAGGAATCCGGGAAGAAACAAAAGAGATACTGCTGGGTAAATGGGGCAGGAACTGGGAACTGTGTAAAAGCGGCCTCTGGTTCAAGCTGTATCCTTTTTGTTCGGGAGCCACCCACATTGCAGATGCGGCGCGTACCTTATTTCAGGAAGGCGATTTTCTTCCGGAAGAGGTACAAAAAGTTGAAATCATTTTCCCGCCGGGAGGGGATGCTGCCCTGATTCACAGGTGTCCGGCGACGGGAGAAGAAGGCCGGTTCAGCGCGGAATATGTAGCAGCTGTTGGATTGAACGGGCTGCCCTATACACTGGAAAACTTCAGTGCGGCCCCCATTCCTCCCGGATTGTTGGAATTTATGCAGAGGATCGTACGCCGCTATGACGGGACGGTGGTTCCCAGTAAAACGGCGCTGCCGCCGGGGCGGTTTGTGATATTGCGGCTGCATTTGCAGGATGGCGCTGTTCTTGAACGACGGACAGATACACCGAAAGGATCGCCCGGTAATCCGCTGACCGCGGAAGAGCGTTATCAGAAACTTTCGGAGTGTTGTCCCAATGGACTTGCGTCGGAACTGATGCCGTTTGTTGAAACATTGGAAAGCGAATCGGATCTGGATCCGCTGGTGCAGCTTTTGAAGACAAAGACAAGGTAAGTATGGAAAGCGAAGGGGGTTATGGTTTCTTGAAATCCCGCTTTCCTGTTTTTTGAAACACTTAGTTACATTTATATTCTGTTTAATCTTTATGGAGGGATTGAAAATGAACAACACATTAAAAAAAGTGACAGGTATTTTGGCGACGGCGATTTTGGCGATCGGACTGATAGCGGGCTGCGGCGGCGATAATAAAAAAGCAGAAAAGCCTGCCGCGAAGGAGATCAAGATCGGGAACGCACTTGCATTCGAAACTGAAAATTAAAGTTGTTTTCGCTCCCTTTTTTGTAACTTATACTCTACATCAAAATTATTACGAGGAGACAAAC
>CAJOKZ010000088.1 GCA_905235335.1 uncultured Succiniclasticum sp. | reverse complement strand
ATGGTGGCCCCGGGGGGATTCGAACCCTCGACCTTTTGGTTCGTAGCCAAACGCTCTATCCAGCTGAGCTACGGAGTCACATCATCGCTGTTTTCACAGCAAAGCTATTATAACGAAAACAAGATGAATTGTCAACACTTTTTCTGATGAAAATGTGATTTGCTGAAGTGAAAATGTGATTTCAGCATACGTTTACTTATGCAACAGAGCAATTTCGGTTTATAGTCACCGAATCAGCACCGGCTTAAATTCCTGCGTATCACAGGAAACAAGCTTGTAGCTGCAGCCGTCGCGCACCCCTTCAAATATCGCCGCAGCACCTTCCGCTCCATGGATATGCCCGAACACGCAGGTTTTGACATTGTATTCGTCAATCAGCCGTTTGAATATGGAGTCTTCTTCAGCCGAATAGAAAGGAGGATAATGCAGGGCCAGGATGAAATCTTCGTAGCCTGCCGCTTTTGCAGCGTCTAAAGAAACCCGGATGCGAAGCTCTTCATGCCGCAAAATTTTGTCGTCCGTTTCCGCCTTATATCCTTCACAGGCCGGCGTCAGCCAGCCACGGGAACCGCAGACGGCTATATGCACATCTTCATGATCCAGGGGGCAGAAATTATTATGCACAAAAAAGAACGCGCCGCCTGCAGCCTTTTCCATCTTGCGCAGGCTGGTCCACCAGTAATCATGGTTGCCCCGGATCAGGATCTTTTTTCCCGGAAGGGCGGCAATATCTTTCAAATCCTCGTCCGCCGCCTCCGGCAGCCTCATTGCCCAGGAAATATCGCCGCATAAGATCACGGCGTCCTCCGGCGCAACCGTGTCTTTCCAGTTTTCTGTTATGCGTTCCCTGTGCCCTTGCCAGTGTTCCCCGAATATTTCCATGGGCTTTTTGGCGGGAACGCCGGAAAAATGAAGGTCACCCATAGCATAAATCCGCATATCGGTTTCTCCCCCGCTTGAATATCTGTCCTGTTTATTTTACCACAACTATGGGGGAAAACAATCCTTCTTTCCTGGCTTACTGTTTTCCTCACACTTCTGCAGTGTCAAACAAAAGGGTCACAGGCCCGTCATTCAGGGAAGCCACCTGCATATCTGCGCCGAATTCGCCGTGCTGCACGGCAAACCCACGGGAACGGCACGATTCCATAAATTTTTCGTAGAGTGGGATGGCCGTCTCTGGTTTCGCCGCATGGGAAAATCCCGGACGCCGTTTTTTCAGATCCGCATACAGGGTAAACTGGGATACGACCAGCAACGCCCCGCCTACCTGGTCGAGGCTCAGGTTCATCTTGCCGTTTTCATCCTCAAACACCCGGCAGTTACAGATTTTTTCCGCAAGACGGGCCGCCTCCGCTTCCGTATCCTCCGGCCCGATGCCCAAAAGGACAAGAAATCCCTGCCCGATTTTTCCCGTTGTCGTTCCTTCAATAACAACGGATGCTTCTTTTACTCTTGTTACAACGGCACGCATAGGATCCTCCCGCTTTTTTAGGAATTACCGCTTCATGCATAACACGCTACCCGATACCGGATAATCCGGCCCGGTCGGCAGGCTCATGTCCGGGTTCTGTGTGTTTCCTGAAACCGATACGCCTCAGTCCTGTATCCCGGGAATTTTCGGCAGACGGTCCATGCTGACTGCCAGTTCTTCATCCGAAGGAATATAATCGCTCATAGTGCCAGACTGGTAGTTTTCGTAGGCGGTCATATCAAAGAAGCCGGTACCGGTCAGCCCGAACAGGATCGTTTCGGCGCGGCCTTCCGCTTTGCAGCGTTTTGCTTCTTCAACGGCGCCCCAGATGGCGTGGGCGGATTCCGGTGCAGGCAGGATGCTTTCATATTTCGCAAACAGCACGGCGGCATCAAACACATGGGTCTGCACTACGGATTTCGCTTCCATGTAGCCGTCATGATACAGCTTCGACAGGATCGGGGCCATGCCGTGGTAACGGAGGCCGCCTGCATGGATGGGGGACGGGGTGAAGGTGCAGCCCAGGGTATACATCTTGGCCATGGGCGTAATCTTTCCCGTATCGCAGAAATCATATGCGAAACGGCCGCGGGTCAGGGACGGGCAGGATGCCGGTTCGATAGCCAGAAGACGGGGATTGGCTTTTCCCTGTAATTTGTCTTTTGCAAAGGGGGCGATCAGGCCGCCCAGGTTGGAGCCGCCGCCGGCACAGCCGACCACCACATCGGGATATTCGTCCAGCATCGCCAGGGCTGCGGCGCTTTCCAGCCCCACGATGGACTGGTGCAGTAATACCTGGTTCAGCACGGAACCCAGCACATATCTCACGTTATCACCGGTCACAGCCCGCTCCACCGCTTCGGAGATGGCGCAGCCCAGGCTGCCGGGGTTATCCGGGCTTTGTGCCAAAAGCGCGCGCCCTGCATTGGTGGTGTCGCTGGGGCTTGCCACCACGCTGGCCCCGAAGGTCTGCATAATCGCCTTGCGGAACGGCTTCTGGTTATACGAGGCCTTTACCATGAACACTTCCAGCGGTATGCCAAAATAACAGCAGGCCTCCGCCAGGGCCGTGCCCCACTGGCCGGCGCCCGTTTCTGTAGTGAGGCCCTTCAGCCCCTGTTTTTTAGCGTAATAGGCCTGGGGAATGGCGCTGTTCAGCTTATGGCTGCCCGATGTGTTGTTGCCTTCGAATTTGTAATATATTTTCGCCGGGGTGTCCAGCGCTTTTTCCAGATTATAGGCCCGGCACAAAGGGGACGGGCGGTAATTCCTGTACATCTCCAGGACTTCCGGCGGAATCTCAATGTATGGGGTGTCGTTATCCATCTCCTGATGGGCTAGCTCCTTGCAAAATACCGGATACAGGTCTTCTTCGGCCACCGGTTTTCCCGTTGCCGGGTTCAGCATCGGCTCCGGCTTTTCTTTCATGTCCGCCCGCAGGTTATACCAAGCGGTTGGAATCTGCTCTTCCGTTAAATAAAGTCTGTGGGGTACTTTTTTGGCCATGTCTCTTACCTCCCTAATGTAATTAAGTTTGCGCCTGTAACCAAAAAGAGCTTTTGTCCCAACCATGAGACAAAAGCTCTGCTTCTGCGGTACCACTCATTTTGGCGGAATCATTCCGCCCACTCACAAGGCTTCTTTGGTAACGGGAGAAGAACCCGTCGGCTGCTACGGAAGAAAATGCCTTCTCCGCTTCCGGGCTTGCCCGGATATGAAGTCGCTGCTGCAGGCAACGGTTCCTGCCCTTTCTTCTTTCGTTCCGCCCTTAAAAGTCCATTCAGCGAATCCTGCCCGCCGCCTTCCCAGCACCGGCAGCTCTCTGGTGGGAATGTCATCCGCCTACTCTTCTTTTTCATCGGTTTACGGCTGTATCTGTTTTTCTGTACAACTTACTACTCATTCTACCTTATCGTTCCGATTTGTCAAGAAACTAAACCGGTTCGCGGAAGAAAATGTTCCTGTCACAACGCAAGTTGTAATATTTTTTACATGAAAGCAATTATATTACCAGGCGCTGAGGATGGTGCCCTTGAAATGATCGGTGATAAACTTTTTGTTTTCTTCGGACCGGTACACCTTTTCAATCTGTTTGATGCGGGGGTCGTTAAAGTTTTTCTCCGTTGTAACAAAAATGTTAACATAAGGATTATCCGCGCCTTCCACAATAATCGCGTCCTTCAGCGGGTTCAGCTTGGCAGGCAGCGCATAGTTAACATTGATGCAGGCGATAGTGACATCGTTGATACTTCTGGGAATGCTGGCCGCATCCAGCTCACGGAACTGGAATTTGTGTTTGTTTTCCACAATGTCCGTCAGCGCGGTAACCGGATTCTTTTTGTCTTTTACTTTGATCAGACCAGCGTTATCCAGCATCAGCAGCGCCCTGCCGCCGTTGGAAGGATCGTTGGGGATGGCCACGGTAGCGCCGTCCGGAATGGTCTCGCCCTTTTTCACTTTCGTGGAATATACTGCCATCGGGAAAATTACGGTCTTAAAGCATTCTTTTAATTTGAAGGAAGGCTCTTTCTTCAGGGTAGCCGCCAGATACGGAGCATGCTGCATGCTGTTGGCGAACAGTTCTCCCTGGTTCAGGGCTACGTTGGGGCTGACAAAATCGCTGAATTCCACCACTTCAATTTTCAGGCCCTGCTTCTCAGCCAGTTTCTTCACATTGTCCATGATTTCCGCATGGGGACCAGCGGTAACGCCGATCTTAATCGGTTTGTCCGCCGCCGGGGCCTTTTTTTCTTCTTTCTTCCCGCCGCCGCAGCCTACCAGGCCCACCGCCAGGATCGCAGTTGCCAAAATCATTGCAAGTTTCTTTAAAGACATTTCTAACTCCTCCATTTTCTT
>CAJOKZ010000087.1 GCA_905235335.1 uncultured Succiniclasticum sp. | reverse complement strand
TGAAACGCAACACAAAACCGTTCCGGTGTATTTCTTTTTCTTATTTTACAGTGAACCGGGGTAATTGTAAAGCATAGGTAAGTACTTTCAGGAACGGATTATTGAAAATCAAAAAAATTACATTTTTACGGATTTCGCATAGAAAATCTTTACTTTTCCAAGTGAGAAAAGGTACAATAAACAATAATAAATAACAAGGAGACGTTTTATGGACAGACATATGGCAGTCGTCAACAGTTCCTTCTCCAATCAGGCGAAAACGTTTGAAAATCCGAATATGAATTTTTCGAAGAAGGAATATCTGGAGTACACGATGAAATCAATTGGCGCAAAACCGACGGATTCGGTTCTTGAAACAGCGTCCGGCACGTGTGTCTGCGCCAGGACATTGGCCCCTGCGGTGGCCCGTGTCACCTGTCTTGATGCTACGCAGGCCATGCTGGATGTGGGCATTCAGAATGCAAAAGAGGAAAATATCACAAACATTGATTTTATCAATGGCTTTATTGAGGATATTCCATTCCCTGAAGCTGCTTTCGATATCGTGATGACGCGGCTTTCGTTCCATCATTTTCCGGAGATGGATAAGCCCTTTTCCGAGATGGACAGGGTGCTGAAGCCGGGAGGAAAACTTGTAATTATTGATATGGAGGCGGCGGAGGAAACCCTCCGGTATACGGAAGATATGATCGAACGGCGGCGGGATCCTTCCCATGTCCGGAACAGGAGCCGCCAGGAGTTTGTTTCCCTGTATGAGAAGGCGGGATATTCTCTGATGAAAGAAGAAAGCACGAGAATCCCTGTCAGGCTTTCTGCCTGGATGGAACTGACCAATACGCCGGAAAATGTCCGGGAGGATATTGTGCGGTTGATGGAAGACGACATTGCGGGCGGCAGTCCTACAGGGTTTAAGCCGTATAAGAAGGACGATGAAATCTGGTTTGAACAGAGGTGGCTGCTGCTGATAGGGATCAAACCGTAAGACATCCCGTCCTTTACGGTTTCGATTTGTGATCCTGCGCGCAAACAGGCATAGGTGCGGAAGGAATATTTGGCAACAATAACGGATCTGAAATTAAAAATCAAATCAGTGCCGTAAGAACGGTTCTGCAGGCGTCCGCCAGAGATGGCGGGCGTTTTTTATCAGATTTGTATAAAATGGGTCCGTAAAATTCGTGTTGCCCGCACTTTGATTTCCATATATCGGGAAAAAATGCATATATTTCTTATAATTGTGAATTTCCGGCAGGCAATTTTTTGTTAACTTTATTACACCTATATCATGTAAATTCAAGCTTTATTGCTGAAAATAACGCTGTTCTATATTTTTTTATTGACAAAAAAGATGTGATACTATAGTATCAAGGTATACCGACGAACTGCTGCATAAATATAAGTTTTTCCTATATTTACAGCGACATGCTTGCCGGCATTTTATTTTAATTTAATTAGGGAGGGATTTTATGGATTCACTAATCACTTCAAGCGATGTCCTGTTGACCTGGATGGTGGTAGTCTGTATGACCGCCTTTGCAATCTGGGCGGAACAGAAGACAAAGATCGGCGGTTTTATCGGAAGCTCTATCATCGCTATCTTCGGTGCGATGATCTTGTGTAACATACACCTGATTCCGGTAAAATCATCGGTGTACAGCGGAATCGGAAACATCGTGCTTCCGCTTTCGATCCCCCTGATGCTGTTCAAGTGCGATATCAAGCGTATCATTCGGGACAGCGGAAGGCTCTTTGTCCTCTATCACATCGCCGCAGTGGGTACCCTGATCGGTTCTTTCATCTGCGGTATGATCTTTGCCGGCCGTGACGGGCTGGCAGGTGTGGCGGCCATGACCACCGGCGGGTACGTAGGCGGTACGGTCAACATCGTTGCCATGGGCAAGGTGTTCAATATGGAGGCCGGTTACATCAATGCCGTAGCGGTCGGCGCCAACCTGTTGCTGGGCCTGGTCATGCTGGTCCTGGGTATCGGCGGCAATTTCGGGTTCATCCGCAGAAATATGCGTCACCCGTACATTGATGAATATGAAGCCGGCGCCGATAATACCAAATCGCTGGCTGAACAGTACTGGAAACCGAAGAACATCACACTGCTGACAATTGCCTTGTGTCTGGCCACTACCTTTGTCATCATCGGTATCAGCCAGGTCATCTGCAACGCGGTGAACAAGACAGATGCCCACTTTATCATCAAGCAGCTTTTCGGAAGTATCTATCTTGTAATGACGCTCGTTACTGCGATTTTAGCCACACTGTTCCCCAATTACTTCTCGAAACTGGAAGGGGCTGAGGAACTGGGCAATATCATGATCCTTGCATGGTTTACGACGCTGGGCTGTGCGGCTACGCTGGACGACGTTCTTTCTGCGGGCTATGTGTTAGTCTTTATGGCAATCGTCTGCGTTGTGAACGTGGTGTTCTCCATTGCGGCAGGCAAGGTGGTCAATGCTTCGTATGAAGAGATGGCTACCGCTTCCTGCGCCACCGTCGGCGGTCCTACCACTGCGGCGGCCCTGGCCATCAACAAAGGCTGGAGCGCGCTGATTGTGCCGGGCGTGCTGGTCGGTCTGTACGGCTACATCATCGGTAACTACTTTGGCGTAGTTGTCGGAAACTTCTTCAGATAAGGAGGGGCCATGTACGATTATCTGATTAAAAACGCAAGCGTCATTGACGGCAGCGGCGCAAAGGCATATACCGGCACGGTGGCGATTGATAACGACAAGATTAAGATCATCCCGCAGGGCGTGGAGGCCCAGGCGCGGCAGGAGATCGACGCCACGGGCAAGGTGCTGTGCCCTGGCTTTATTGATGCCCACACCCACGGGGATATGCCCCTGGGCCAGGAATTTGCTTCGTTCTCAAAGATATCCCAGGGAATCACGACGCAGCTGGGCGGCATGTGCGGTATGTCCATGGCGCCGGTGGATCCCCGGTATGTAGAGATGGTGCAGGCCAGTATGGGCATGCTGCTGGCCAAATTCCCGGAAGAGATGGCTACGTTCACGACTTATGAGAAATATATGGAGTATGCCAAAAAGATTGCCGCGCCTGAAAACACGAAGTTCCTTGTAGGGCATCTGACGCTTCGCGTGGCAGCCATGGGATACGACAACCGGAAGCCGACACGTGCGGAGATGGATAACATGAAGGCCATGCTGGAAGAAGCGCTCCAGGCAGGCGCCGGAGGGCTGTCAAGCGGCCTTGTATATGTTCCCAGCGCCTATGGGGATGAGGATGAGCTGGCCGAGCTGTGCAAGGTGGTCGCCAAATATGACGGCATCTACACTACCCATATGCGCAACGAGGGAGTCCATTGTATCGAGTCCGTCCAGGAGTCCATCAACACCTGTCGCAAGTCGGGTGTGGATCTGGTTATATCCCATCACAAGTTCCAGGGCATCCCGTCCTGGGGCAACTCGAAGGTCACGCTGGAAATGATCAACCATGCCAATGAGGTGGAAGGGCTGTCCGTCCATTGTGACCAGTATCCGTACACCGCGTCCCAGACACAGCTTTCCGTCTGCGCGCCGCCGGAATATTATGACCACGGCATGGAAGGCATGGTGAAATACCTGCAGGACCCGGTGATGCGGGAGAAGATCCGGAAGGACATGAATGATCCGGACCATGATTACGACAACTATTATCTGAATTCGGGCGGCTGGAAAGGCGTCATGGTCTCCAAGTCGGTGAACCTGCCGGAGATTGAGGGGATGACCATCCAGGCTTATGCGGACAAAATCGGTAAGGACCCGTTTGATGTATTCTGCGATGTGATGATCGCCAACGATGGCGTGGCCACCGCGATTTACTTCACCATGTGTGACGAGGACCTGTTCCGCATCATTCAGAACAAGTATGTCATGGTAGGGTCTGACGGCATCCTGCGGGCGGCTGACGACAAGCCCCATCCGCGGGCGATGGGAACCTTCCCCCATGCCATCCGGACGTTTGTCAAAGAGAACAAGCTCATGTCGCTGGAAGAGATGATCCGCAAGATGACCGGCATGACGGCGAAGGTCACGAAAATGCCGAACAAGGGTCTCATTAAAGACGGCTATGACGCAGATCTGCTGATCTTTGACTACGACAAGTTATACGACCGGGCGGATTACAAGAACCCGAACCTTCCCTGCGACGGGATCGAATACGTTTTCGTGAACGGGCAGCTGACATATCATGACATGAAGCTGACCGGGGCCAAAGCAGGACGGCTGGTTCTGATGAATTAATGTTGTAACGTTTCGTTCTTTTCAAGGATAGTGTATAATAAGGTCAGAGGCAATGATGCCTTCTGGCCTTATTTTTTGGAGAAACTGTTCCGGAGGGAGTATGCACCAGCTTACCAGACTGATCAGGGATGACATGAG
>CAJOKZ010000086.1 GCA_905235335.1 uncultured Succiniclasticum sp. | reverse complement strand
ATCCGTTCCTGAAAGTACTTACCTATGCTTTACAATTACCCCGGTTCACTGTAAAATAAGAAAAAGAAATACACCGGAACGGTTTTGTGTTGCGTTTCACACAGCAAACCGGTTTCCTGAGCAGTATATGTTCACTTTTATCATTAATTCGCCAGAAGACTCCCCCTCTAATCGACGCGTAGGCAGGAGATGAATGGCGGGCCGGGCGGAAACCCGACAATTTTTCAATTAATTGCATATTTACTGATAAGGAAGAGGATATTATGAACTATGCCACGTTAAAACGACACGACATCGCCAACGGCCCCGGCGTGCGGGTCTCCCTGTTTGTCAGCGGGTGCCGCCATCACTGCAGGGGCTGCTTCAATCCGGAAACCTGGGATTTCAATTACGGAAAACCTTTTACCGGAGAAGTGCTGGACACCATCATGCGGGCGGCCAACCATGAGTTTATCGAAGGCCTTTCCGTGCTGGGCGGGGAGCCCTTTGAGCCGGAAAACCAGCCGGATGTGCTGCGTGTCATGAAAAAGTTTAAGGAACTTTTTCCCCGGAAAACGATCTGGTGCTACAGCGGCTACGATTTTGAAAAAGACATCCTTGCAGGAAAGCTGGGCCCCTGGGATATCACCAAACAAATCCTGGACCTGGTGGATATCCTGGTAGACGGGGAATTCCATCTGGAAGAAAAAGATCTGAAACTTCGCTTCCGCGGCAGCCGGAACCAACGCGTCATCGATGTGCAGAAATCGCTGCAGACCGATGATGTGGTACTGTGGGATGATGCGGAAGGCATCTTTGAGCCGGACGCCAAGTAAGGGGTCCTGCTGTCAAGGGCGTTACTTTTGACTGACGCTTCCTTCCGTTTTTTAAGCTGTCGATTTTGCATCTGTTGCCAGACAGAACGCTGTCGGCCAACTTCCGTTTTCAAAGGGACTGTAACAAAACAAATCCGTGATCGGCATCCGAAAGGGCGCCGATTTTTATTTTGCCCGCTGCCAATTGTCATTGCCTGCTCTTAACAGCTTTCTGTGTGCAAAAGAAAAAGAGAGACCGAAAGGCCTCTCCTCGTGATGTAATTATTTTTTTATGCCTGAAGGAAACACCGGAATAACCGTCCGCGCGCTGACCCATATAAGCGATTCGAACGCAAGCCTGCGGTTTCAGTTTATGCCGGCGCCTTATAAATTGGCTTTCAGGAACGCCTCAACCGAGGCCGCGGCCGCAGCCTCGTCGGCGCCTTCCGCTTCCACAACAAGGACGTCGCCCTTCCTGGCCCCCAGCCCCATGACCGCGAACAGCTTTTTCATATCGGCTTTTTTCGCGCCTTTGGCGACAGACAGCCGGCTCTCAAACTTTTTGGCCTCCTTGACCAGCGCTCCCGCCGGACGGGCATGGATCCCCAATTCGTCTGTAACAGTGTAACTGAATGTCTTCATAATATTTTCTCTCCTCTTTACAATTCCTTGTTACCGGAGGCTCCAATATCCAGGCTCCGCACTTTGCTCCGCAACAAAAGCACGCTCGCCGCCGGTACCGACAGCTCGTCGATACCCATCCGCAGGAAAGTTTCCGTCATCGACAGATCCGCTCCCAGTTCGCCGCATATGCCCGCCCAAATGCCTGCCTCATGGGCATTTCGCACGGTCATTTCTATCAGGCGCAAAAGCGCGGGGTGATGGGCGTCAAAAAAATCGTCCAGCCCCGTCTGCTGCCTGTCAATGGCCAGGGTGTACTGCGTCAGGTCGTTGGTGCCGATACTGAAAAAGTCGACCTCCTTCGCCAGTTTATCGCTGATAATGGCTGCCGCAGGCGTCTCGATCATGATGCCCGTCTCTATCGTTTCGGCAACGGGAACCCCCTCTGCCAGCAGTTCCAGCTTTGCTTTCCGAAGCATCTCTCTGGCCCGCCGCACTTCTTCCACGGAAATAATCATCGGGAACATGACGGCAAGCTTCCCATAGGCGGACGCCCTGCACAAAGCGCGAAGCTGCGTTTTGAAAAGTTCCGGGCGCGTCAGGCAGAGACGGATCGCCCGCAGCCCCAGCGCCGGATTCTCTTCGGGCTTCAACGCAAAATAATCCGCCTTTTTGTCTGCGCCGATGTCCATCGTGCGGATGATCACCCGCTTGCCCGGCATGGCTTCAAGGACTTTTTTATAGACGGCAAACTGCTGCTCTTCCGTCGGATAGTCGTCGCTTTCCAAATAGATGAACTCGCTGCGGAAAAGCCCGATGCCCTCCGCATCGCTGCCGACCACGCCGGGCAGGTCCGCCAGATGACCTGCGTTGGCGTAGATCCGTACCTTTTGTCCGTCCTGTGTCACGCTTTCCTTTCCCCGGACGCGTTCCAGCGCTTTTTGCGATTCTTGCCAGCGACCTTGCCGTTCCCGCATTTCGGTCAGCGTCGCTTCATCGGGATCCAGAAACACCTTGCCGCCGATGGCATCCACCACAGCCGTTTTCCCCTCCTGCCCGCATACCGCCTGTCCGACGCCGAACACGGCAGGAATGCCCAGGTTCCGGATGAGGATGGCCGTATGGGACGTGGCGCTGCCCGCAGACAATACGATGCCTAAAACCGTTTCCGCGTCAAGATGCATAACCTCTTCCGGGGAAAGATCGCCGGCGGCAAGAATGACCTTCTCATATACGAAGGCATCCTCGGACGCCGCGCCGCAGAGTATCTGTACCACCCTGCGGGACACGTCTGTGACATCCGCTGCGCGCCCCCGCATATACTCGTCCTCCATGTCGCGGAACACGGCGGCCAGTTCCAACGCCGTTTGGTCCACGGCCGCCTCTGCGTTCAGCCCTTCCCGAATGCGCCCTTCCACCCCTTCCGTGTATTCGTCGTCTTCCAGCATCATCCGGTGGATTTCAAAGATGGCCGCGTCCTTTTCCCCAACGGTTTCCAACGCCTTGGCATACAACGAGCCCAACTGTCCGGCGGCTTCTTCCCGGGCCTTGCGGAAACGGGCCAGTTCCGCTTCCGTGTCCTCCACCGGACGGACCTCTGTGGAAATTGCAGCGCGGCGATACGTCGCCAGCGGCCCGATGCCGATACCGGTCGAGACCGGTTTTCCGGTAAGCGTAAGCATAAAAAATCCCCCTCAAGTCTTCCTTGTTTCTTCAATTCATTTTACCATATTTTATATGGCTTTACAGAAAAAAGGGAAGGTTTTTCCACCCTTTTCTAAAAGTGTGAAGCCAATTTGGGGACCGACGCTGACGCGCCCTAATTTTTAGTTGCAATGGTATACGCCCGTTTTAACAGCAAAGACAGGCTTCCTTTGGGGTTGCCTGTCTTTTGTATTGTATGGTTATGTCGTTACCTTGGGAGGTCGTTTACCCCTGAACGCTTTGTAGCGTTTCAGTAACTGCCGCCGTCTTTTGACCATCAGTTTTGTCCGGTCATGGCATATCGGCAGTTTGCCTTCCCGTATTTCCCTGCCCCGGAGAAGGCAGCGGATGAACCTGTCAGTACCGGCCAGTTCAAACCGTGTCTCGGTGAGCAGCTCTTCGAACACGGAGCGGAGTCCGCGGGCCCCGGTTCCCTGTTTTATGGCGATTTTTGCGATTTCCCGCAAGGCGTCCCGGTCAGCTTTCAGGTCCAGCCCAACCTGGCGGAACCGTCTTTGGTATTCCCGGTATGCCGAGGTCTTGCACCGGAGCAGGATGTCTACCAGCGCGTCTTCGGATAACGGCATATAAACCGTCCGGATGGGGATACGGCCTATCAGTTCCCGCATGAATCCGTAGTGTACCACGTCTTCCTGCGAAGGGATAAGCTGTTCGTAGGTATAGGCTTCCGGTTCCAGCGGTTCCGGCATTTCTTCCTGCTTCGGCCTGGCCAAAAACCCGATATGGGTGTCCCGGTAGGGGTGTTCCAGCTTGGTTTGTTCTTTGTCAGGCATTTTCACCATGCGTTCCCTGCGCAACCGGTTGCGGGTCAGAGTCTCGATGCCGGAGAACGCCCCGAGGAAGATGAACATCATGTTCGTGGTATCGACTTTGTTGTCGGAGATGTCCAGTTCTTCTTCGTTGCCTTCTTTGTCTACCCGGGTATGGGTAAAATCCTGTACGGTATAGGTATTGCCTTCAATCATTTTCAGAAGTGCAGACTGGTATTCCTTCAGGAACAGGAGGGCATTCTCTTCGCCCATCATGGCGATTTTATCGAACTCGTCCAACAGGATGATGGCGTTGTTTGCGATTTTGGTGATGTTGCTTTTCTGGGTATCGGCGTCTGCGGCGTCCCCAAACTTTGCGTAATAGATGTTTGCTGCGTGCATAAACACATCCCCGAAAATCTTGGACAGGGGCGCTGTGTTCCGCCAAGTTCCGGTTCCGCTATAGTCCAGTGTGTTGAACATGAGCACCGGGCATTCGATTTCCCGCTCCAGCTTTTTCAGCACACGGAAGGTTTCGGTCTTGCCGCACCCTGTCGGGCCGATAAGCAGCGCATTGTCCGTTGGGATGTTTTCTTCGCTACAGTATTTCCGCGCTTCAATCTGCAGCAGGTGCTGTGCTATCGCCATTGCAATAGCTTTCGTGCCTTTTTCCTGTCCCATCACGTAGGAATCCAGCTCTGCTTTGATTAGTTTGGGGTTACAATATTTATTTTTCATGTTCTTCTCCTATCGCGCTACTAACGATATGTTTAACGACTGTACATGATATGTCTTTCCTCCTTGTAAAAGATGTATTGACATTATAGTACATCTCTTTTTATTTTGTCAACATAAAACGAATAAAATATCTTAAAAATTATTTATCATTTAATTTTTATTTGTTTTTTATTCTTAAAATTATCATAATATCCTATTTCTGTTTTTATTCTGTTTGTCAACTGCGATTGTTTTTGTGCAAGTGTTACGAAATCAACCGGTTTTGATGCCATAGTTCATGGCGCGCCTCCTTATGCGGTTATACCCAGCAGCCGGGCCGCTTCATCCAGCGCTGGGCTGTGGGGGTGGAACAGTTCGTCCAGGGCATCTTCCATCTCATC
>CAJOKZ010000085.1 GCA_905235335.1 uncultured Succiniclasticum sp. | reverse complement strand
TAAAAGTAAGCAGAACTTCGATTTCGAGGGACTGTGTAGGGGGCTTTTGGGCAGCCCCTTGAGAATAAGGGTATCCTGACAGCTAACTCCTTTGGGATAGGACTGTCAGACGTTAGACCGTGTATCAAACTTCTCAAGAATCTCCCGCTTCTATAAGCAGGAGAGGTTCAAATGCCGGAACCATATAAGGAGTGCTTATGGAGCAGGAGATGGTTGTCGGGCGTAACGCGGTTTTTGAAGCATTGTCAAGCGGGCGGCCGGTCAGCAGAATTTATGTCAAAATCGGGATTCAGGGAGAGAGTGTGCGTAAAATTATTGCAGCTGCCCAGGATTTGCAGATTCCTGTAGATTATGTACAAGTTGAAAAAATAGACAGAATGGCCCCGGGAATGCGGCATCAGGGGATTGCTGCATCTATGGCACCGGTTGCTTTCAGCAAATTGGAAGAGGTTCTGGAAAAGGCATATGCATCAGGGGAAATTCCACTCCTGCTTTTGCTGGATGAGTTGCAGGATCCGCAGAATGTGGGTGCCCTAATCCGCAGTGCGGATGCCGCGGGAGTACACGGGGTTTTATTACCTAAAAGAAGGTCATGCCCGTTGAATATGACGGTGGAAAAAGTTTCGGCCGGTGCGGTGAACTATGTTCCAATCGTTCAGATTGGGAATATTTCACAGACCCTCGAACGATTGAAGAAAGTAGGATTCTGGGTTGCGGGAGCAGATATAGACGGGGAAACCTTGTATTATGAGACTGATCTTGCCAGACCCTTGGTACTTGTTATTGGATCCGAGGGGAAGGGACTGAACCGACTGGTTCGGGAAAATTGTGACATGCTGATGCGGATACCGATGCGGGGCGGGGTCAACTCCCTGAATGCTTCTGCAGCGGGCGCGATCTTGCTCTATGAGGCCGTTCGGCAGAGACTGCAGAAGGTCAAAAAATGAAGGAGTATTATCTGATCGATGGGTATAATGTGATCAATAACTGGCAGGAATTTGCAGATATCCGGGAGAAAGACTTGGAACATACCCGCGATTTGCTGGTCAGTAAGGTTGCTGAATTTTCAGCCTTCCATGGATATGAATCCATTGTGATTTTTGATGCTATGGAGGTTGCAGGGCCGGCTTCAATGGAGACAGCCGGAAATTGCACGGTTGTCTTTACTGCGGAGCATGAGACTGCAGACAGTTGGATTGAGAAGGCGACCTATCGGATCGCCGGAAAAGGAATCCGTGTCTTTGTCGTTACCAGTGACAGAGCAGAACAAGATTATGTGCTGGGATCCGGCGGATTTCGCATCTCTGCCAGAGAATTTAAAGAACTGTATCGCAGGACGAAGAAGCAGATCGATGAAAAGGTCGAGGGTCTTCCGGGACATAATGGAAGGAGCGAGTTAGGCTCTCGCCTCAATGGCACCGTAGCAAATTATATGGAACAGTTAAGGCGCGGATGAATGGAAAAGGGTAAGCTCCTGATATCGTTTGCTTTTATTGACGCTGTGAAGGTCGTCGTGTATAATTAGGAGACCCCAATCAAGAATATGGCAGAGAGAATTTTCATACCGGAAGTAAAGACGAAAGGCGGAACATGAATGAAAGAGGGAATCAGCGATCCCTATGCCAGGTTTGCCGATATGTCGGATGAAGACATTGTTGCAGTTGCCAATCGTGAAAACAATGTGCTGGCGCAGGAGTATCTGCTGCATAAATACCGTAACTTTGTACGGGGAAAAGCCAAGAGTTATTTTTTGATCGGGGCTGAGAGGGAAGATATCGTTCAGGAAGGCATGATAGGTCTTTATAAGGCAATTCGGGATTTTCGCGAAGACAAACAGGCGTCCTTTCGTTCTTTTGCCGAATTATGCGTAACGCGCCAGATTATCACAGCTGTCAAGACAGCGACACGGCAAAAACATATCCCGCTGAATTCCTATGTGTCCCTGAACAAGCCGATATATGAAAAGGATTCAGACAGGACCCTGCTGGATGTTCTGGCTGGGGAGACCCGGGTTGTCAATCCGGAAGAGATGCTTATCCGGCGGGAAGAGTTTGCGGAGATCAAGAACCGGATGAACACGATCCTCAGTGATCTGGAGTGGGAGGTTTTCCTAAATTACCTGGATGGCAAATCGTATCAGGAGACTGCATGTGAACTCCATCGGCATATCAAATCTATTGATAATGCTCTCCAACGTGTAAAAAGGAAGGTTGAGAAGTATAAAAAGAGCCATGCGGCCGATGCGGATGTCCAAACAGTATGCTCCTGTATCCTTTCTTTGGAGCCGCGGAAACGGAGTAATTCGTGAATGTAGAAAATAAAAGTGAATACGGCAGTAAAATGATAAATGTGAAACACATTGCGGTGAGATAAGCAGCCATATTTTAATCCCTAAAAATTTTAAAGGATTTTATTCAAAAACAGCGAATAGTATTTTATAATATATGAAATTCCGGCATCAAAAGAAATCTGTAGACAGATTTGGGAGGTAATTACAATGAACCAGACAGAAGAATTTGTAAAGATTGTGGAAGCAGCAAAGGAAACAAAGGGAGTCATCTTCGTGACCGGCAAGCCCGGAAGCGGGAAGAGCAAAGTGCTGCGTGAAGCTGCGGAAGACAAGAAATGGGATTATGTAGATTGCCGTATGCTGATCAGCGAGGAATTCCTGGCTGTCCCGAAAGAGGAGCGGAGTGCCAAAGCTCCGGCGATGATGGGGGAATCACTTGCCAGCTATAACTCTGATGTTATCCTGTTAGATCGTTTGCAGACCCTGTTTGTGCCGGTATTTAACTTAGATGTAGCTTCCCTGTTGAAGGAGTTGGGACAGAAATTTGTCCTGGTCGCTGCATGGCCGGGTTATATAAAAGATGGTATGCTTTGCTATGATAAATTTGATGGAACTGAATCAATTCGGATTTCGCA
Source organism: uncultured Succiniclasticum sp. (assembly GCA_905235335.1). Taxonomy (GTDB): domain Bacteria; phylum Bacillota; class Negativicutes; order Acidaminococcales; family Acidaminococcaceae; genus Succiniclasticum. The sequence goes on along the minus strand of CAJOKZ010000085.1, from coordinate 2,094 downwards.
GGACGGGTTTACCATTTGGAACGTTGATTAAAATTGGGGAATATGATGATAAATGTCAAGGGGACGTTGGCCGTCCTGACCGGCGGGGGAGACTGCCCTGGTCTTAATGCTGTGCTGAATGCCGTGGTGAAGGCGGCACTGGGGCACGGATATCAGATTTATGGAATTGAAAACGGGTTTAACGGACTGATCCGGAACCGGATGAAGCTTTTGACCTACGATGACGTATCTGGGATACTGCCCCGGGGTGGCACGGTATTAGGCACGACAAACAGGGACAATCCCTTTAAATTTGCTCATGTTGAAAAGGATGGATCCATCACCTATACTGATGAAAGTGAGACCATTCTGAAAAATTTGACAAAGCGCGGTATTGAAGCGCTAATCGTAATCGGCGGGGACGGCAGCCTTGCCATCGGGGCTCAGTTGTCCAGGGAGTGCGGTGTCAAGGTTATTGGAGTTCCCAAAACGATAGACAACGATCTTTCCTGCACGGAGCGAACTTTTGGTTTTGATACGGCTGTAGCGACTGCGACTGATGCTGTGGACCGGCTGCATACGACTGCGGAGTCTCATCATCGGATTATGATCCTTGAGGTTATGGGTCGCTATGCAGGCTGGATTGCCCTGCATTCTGGTGTTGCCGGCGGTGCGGATGTAATCCTGATACCTGAAATTTCTTATCGTATAGATGCGGTTGCCGGGAAAATTCTAAAAAGGCAGCAGGAAGGTAAGATGTTCAGCATCATCGTGGTAGCGGAGGGAGCTAAACCCGAGGGCGGCCAGATGACGGTAGCAAGGATTGTCAAAGACAGTTTTGAACCTGTGCGGCTTGGCGGCATTGGTAACAAGCTGGCGCAGGAACTGGAAGAGATAACGGGAATTGAAGCGCGATGCACTATCCTTGGATATTTGCAGCGGGGTGGTTCTCCTACAGCCTTTGACCGGGTGTTGTGCACCCGGTATGGGGTGGCTGCTATTGAAGCCTGCATCGAGGGGAATTATAATGTTATGGTTTCATTGCGGAACGATTCCATTGTTACTGTTCCGCTGGCGGAAGCCGGGGCCGGGGCTCGGGCGGTCAGTGTCGATAACGAACTGGTAAAAGCGGCAAGAGATATCGGTATCAGTTTTGGTGATGAAGTATAAACGAGGTTTTTATCTGACAGGGTAACAGGTCATCCTGTGATGTGCAGAAAAGATGGTTTTGGTAAAAATGTCGGATACTGCAGAAAATACAGGAAAAAACAGTTGACAAACGAACCTGTTTCATGTATTATACTTATTGTCACTGACGAATGCTGACATAGCTCAACTGGCAGAGCAACGGTTTTGTAAACCGTAGGTTGTAGGTTCGATTCCTATTGTCAGCTCCAGAAGTTTATAATGGAGGGGTTCCCGAGTGGCTAAAGGGAGCAGACTGTAAATCTGCCGCGTTTCGCTTCGTTGGTTCGAATCCAACCCCCTCCACCATTTTATCGCGGGGTGGAGCAGTTGGTAGCTCGTCGGGCTCATAACCCGAAGGTCGCTGGTTCAAATCCGGCCCCCGCAACCATACTGTAATGATGCTGATGTAGCTCAGATGGTAGAGCGCATCCTTGGTAAGGATGAGGTCACCAGTTCAATCCTGGTCATCAGCTCCATTATATGTTTGTGGCGGCATAGCTCAGTTGGCTAGAGCAAGCGGTTCATACCCGCTGTGTCCGCGGTTCAAATCCGTGTGCCGCCACCATTTAAGATAAAGCTCATGTGAGGATTCCTTGCGTGAGTTTTTTTGTTAACTGTATTCTGGCCCGGTATTTTCCATCATTACTACAGCATGCCATACAATATCGGAAATAACTTGTAATGTTATTAACTTTTTAATATACCGATTTGAAAAAATGTGGTATAGTAATGGTGAAAAACGGTGTGTATATTTTTGTGAAAAACACCGGCTGCACCGTGGCGTCAGAGGAAGATTGACGGCGGTAATATTTCATTTTAAGTACTGGCAGGAGGAAGGAAAGAAATGGCAAAGGCACATTTTGAAAGAACGAAACCGCATGTAAACATCGGAACCATCGGTCACGTAGACCATGGCAAAACGACCCT
>CAJOKZ010000084.1 GCA_905235335.1 uncultured Succiniclasticum sp. | reverse complement strand
TTTTCGCCCACCACGTCATTGTGTCCCAGATGAACCAGATTATCCATCTTCGTGCCATTGCCCACAATAGTGCTGCCAACGGTCGCCCGGTCGATGCAGGAATTGCAACCTACCTCCACATCATCCCCCAGGATCACATTGCCTGTCTGCTGTACCTTGTTATGTTTTCCGTTGTTTGTCACAAACCCGAACCCGTCGCCTCCGATGACGCAGCCGGCCTGCAAGATATCCCGGTCGCCGATGATGCAGTTCTCCCTGACGGTAACGTTAGGATAGATGACGCAGTCACGGCCTATCTTAACATGGCGGCCGATATAGACATGAGAATAAATGACCGTATTGTCTCCGACCTGCGCCCCGGATTCCACAACAGCAAAGGCCTGTACGGCCACATTTTTTCCCAGTTTTACCCCTTCCGCCACATAAGCCAGGGGACTGACCACCCGGTCCACCTCTTCCCGGGGCCGGAACAGTTCAAGCAACTCCGCAAAAGCCTGTTTCGGGTTGTCAACGCGGATCACAGGACGATCCAGCGTCCTGTCACCGTGTGCCAGGATCATGGCTCCTGCACGGCTCTTGTGGCAGACCTCAACATAAGGAGGGATCGCAAAAGAAATCTCCCCAGAACTGGCTTCCACCAGCCCATTCACCCCTGTAATGCGCATCTCAGGGTCATCATTTTCCAATGTTCCGTGCAAAAATGCTGCCAGTTCCTGTAAAGTCTTCTCCATTCAGCCACTTCCTCTGCATCTGTTATGAAATCGCTCTTTAATCCGCATACCTGCAAGTTAATTCTGTACAGCCCTATAATTACGTCAGCATAATATGAAATTTCAACTTCATATTACCGTGAAAAAAGTGGGCGGACGAAAAATCCGCCCACTCCGGGTTTGTGCCTTATTTCATTTTCTTAATCACTTCATCAGTGACATCCACGCCGCCGGAAGGCACCGCTTCCTTAATCAGGACGGCGCTGAGATTTTTCTCTTTGGATATCTCTGTCAGGGCTGTATCCAGGCTGGCCTTCAATTTCGCCTGTGCTTCCGAGGATGCTACCTGCATCTGCGCAGATTTGTCCTTCACAATCTTCTCCGCCTCTTCCCGGCTCTTTCCCTCGGTCTCTTTTTGCATCTGCGCTTCCAGTTCCTTCGCTTTCTTCTGCAGATCTTCCCGGATAGCCTTTACTGCCGGCGCTTCCGCCTCCACCTTTTTAATATCTACAACGCCGAAGGCTGCGTTTCTCCCACTGCATCCAAATGCCAGCAATGCGCAGACAACCATTAGACAAGCCAATATTTTTTTCATTTTTATATCGTCCTTCCTGTATTTACGGAAGCGCAAATCCCTCGGTATACACGAGACGCTTCCCCGCTCCTGTTATTTTTGTACATCCGCCCCGGAAGATTTTTTCGACAGGGCGCCAACCGCCTTTGCGCGAAGCTCCAGTTTTTTCAGCCCGGATATCACATCTCCGGTAATATCATCTGCCAAAACATTGGTTCGGTATTTATGGAATACCACAGTATAACCACGCTCTTTCGCCAGTCTGGTCACGATGCTTTCTACATCCTTTTTTACGGATGTCTCCAGCATTTCTATGTCCTGCTGCCGCTTATCGAGCTCCTGGTCGACCGTGTCAAGAACCCCCTTCAGAGCCTCCGGTGCCTTTTGTATGGCTGAACCGTCTTTTTCCGCATCCTGTCGGAGTTCGGCCATCATCCGGACCTGTATCTCGCGGGCATAGTCATCAAGCCGCTTCTGCATTTCCTTTACATGCGGTTCCATCCGTTGGTTTACCAGAGCCATCTTATGCTGCATCAGAAGCATCCTGTCCCGCTCTCTGGCCGCTTGGACGGCCTTTAGTTCTTGCTCCAGCTTCGCACGTTCCTCCGGCATCATGCGAATGGTATCCAGCTTCAGGCGCAGATTGAAGATCCGCAGCTTGTAACGCTCATCCAGCTTATTTTCTTCCCCGGAAAGCTCTTTGTCAACTTCATCCGCATACTGATTGCTCAGTTTCTTTAACTGTTCCTGTTCTGCCGCCTGTTTCTCCGCCATTCTGGTCATAAAATCGGCACTGAGGTAACTTTGTTTGCTGTGAAGCTTCAACTGTTGCAGCTTTGCAAGACTGCTCAAAGATGTTTTTCCCACTATTTCCTGCTGCCGACGCCTGTCCACCAGCAAGCTGAATTCATCCTTGAGGCTCTGAAGCCGCATGTATTGTGGGTGCCCCTCCAAGGCCTTCTCCCAGTTCACCACGGCAATTCGCTCACCGGCTCCCATCCTGCCGCAGGCCGAAAGCATAAGTGCGAGGCCCGTGACAAACATCAACAGCCATCGCATATCCTTTCCTCCTTCAGCAATGGAAAATGAGGCCCGGAAAGGGCCTCATCCCTCGCGAAATCACTTCTTCGCAGACTGCAGCGCCTTGGCCACTTCGTCAGTGATGTCCGTTCCGCCATATACCACGGTAGACTTGTCAACAACTACCTTCAGACCTTTTTTCTCCGCAATCTTTTTGACCGTGTCATTGATCTCGTTCAGAACCGGGTCCATCAGTTCTTTTTCCTTGTTTCCCAAACGCTCCTGAAGCTGTTTGTAGTAACGTTCTTTTTCCTCATCGTTCATGTTCTGGCTCTTGCTGTCAAATTCCCTTCGGGTCTCGTTGATAGCTGCCTGCATTTCTTCCCGGACACTATCCAGACGGGGAGACTGGGAAACCAGCACCTGATAATTTACCACGCCGATTGCTGATTCGCTGGCGGCCGCAGATGCGATGCTGTTGCCAAACCCGCCGGCACTCATGGCCAGGGTAAAGCAGCCGATTACGAAAATAGCCGCTATGACCAGGGAGATCGTCTTAACATTTTTCGGATTACGCAATTTTTCCATCATAATAGAAACTACCTGCCTTTTTTAATAATTTGCTTTATTATTATACCAGCATGACCTGGTACTTTCAACTTATCTTAAATAATTTCACAGATTTCCCACAATACGGAAATAAGATTTATTAGTTGAATACACATATTCCCCGCTCAGGAATTCATGAATCCGATACCGGACGGCATATTCATTGTCTCCCGTGTTTCCGAAGTGCTCGTACCGCAGACGCCATTTCGGGGTAATATCATACTCTGCCCGGATCACATGAGCATCCGCAGGAACCCTGAACATATAAGACAGAGTAGCTTTTCCGTAATGGTATGCATAACCTCCGCTGAAGTCCCAACGCACTTTCTTCAAATCGACGCCCGCCTCTCCGAATATCTCATCTCTCCGGGAAATAAATTTGCCCAAATGGGCCCGACCGGACAGGTTATGATCATCGCGGCCGATATCAGCGTAGCCTTCAAACCAAATCCTGTATTCATGGGATTCCAAAAAAATATCCAGCCTGGTTTCCGGGCCTGGGTAGATTTGGATCCGCGGAGTCAGATGATGCCGTCTGACCTGCGCCTCCCCGGACAATTCCCGCAACAGCCTGTCCTCAAACAGAGCTTTGTTTTTCTCCAGATAAGCCGCGGGCAGACCATGAAGCGATTTCGCCTTGTCCGCGTATTTGTATTTCAGCTGCATCAGCAGAATGTTCGGTATGGATTGGGATGTCATGCTGTACTGCACATCTCTTACCAGTTCACCGGTGGGATATATAATAACTTGAACGATCGCCGCCCTGTCCCGGGTAGTCAGGTCTACCGCCACCTTAAAATCGGGGAGAGCCTCTTCCACGCAGTTCTTCACCTGCCCCCGCAACACCCCTCCGGCCCAGTCAGCCGCATCCAGGGATGCCCCCCGGATCGTTTCACGAACCCGCTCCTTTAAATCAGGTATCCGTTCCTGTAAGATAGCTGCCGTAAATGGGCTGATTCCGGAAAACTGCAGATCCACATCCACTTTCTGCACCGTCTGTGCCCAGGGTGCCACGGAAAAAACTATATCCACCCCGGCGCCTTCCCGGTTCTGAAAAACCGAAAGCACAACCCGGTTGGTCTGGTATCCGGTAATAACACGATCAGAAATTTCCGCCAACAGGTTCTCATAGCCGGAAACGTCGGCAGAAACAAAAGCGGAATCCCTGCCATTGAACAACTGGGCAGCCACTACCTGCATGCTGTCTTCCATTTTGTGCAGCAGCACCGGACTCGCAGTGCCTGCCTCATCACGAATCTGAACTGTTACCGTCGTTATGGGCGCTGCCATGACGCTGCCGGCCAGAAGGAGACAGATCAGCAGCACAACCGCTTTCACTCTCATCACAATCAGAACTGTCCGCCAAAGCTGAAGTGGAACCGGCTCCTCTGCTTACCTTTGCCCCAGTCCAGCTTGATGGGCCCTAACGGGGAATTGATGCGCAGGCCGAGACCGTAGCCGGCTTCCATCAAGCTAAGATCAAATTTCTTCTGGTCACGCTTATCCCAGGCATAACCGTAGTCATAGAAGACCACGCCCTGAACCTTGTTCCGGATGGGGAACCGGTATTCCGCAGTGCCCCGCAGCATACTGTTGCCCCGGAACTGATCGTCCCGGTAACCGCGGAGGGTATCCGCGCCGCCTACAGAGAATCGCTGGGACAGAGGCATGTCTCCCCAGGCGTAACCGGCAGCCAGGTCAAAGGCCAGTACCCGGTTTCGCTGCACCGGGAAATAATACCGGTAATTTACGGTGATCTTTTCAAACTTGAAATCACCGCCCAGGCCGGCCCATTCGAATGTATAGGAGTTGCGCTTCCCGGCATGGGGATCGAAGACATTGTCGCGGGAATCATAGACCCTGTTATAGCTTATACTGTTCGTGGTCCCGAAATTCTCTTTGCGGCGGTCCTCATACGACTGCGGCCACTTGTCCCTGTACTTGTAATACTTGCTTTTAGGATTTAATAAATCATTATATGTAAATTTGTCTTCATAATACTGCGGGTCATATCCGCTAACTTCATCCTTATATTTGTCATCACGGTGCTTCAACGTCACATAGTGGCTGACAAACTCTCCCTGGGGACGGCCCAGGGTAAGCTCCTGC
>CAJOKZ010000083.1 GCA_905235335.1 uncultured Succiniclasticum sp. | reverse complement strand
CTGTCTGTGACGGCAGGAATAAAACAACAGATGCAGAAGTGAATCGCTTCCCGGCGGAACTCGCACAAAGATCCGCCGGGGGGCTTTTTAGCTTTTTAATTCGTAAATACGGAAAAATTTGTGAATTTATAATTTTAAGGCTTGCATAAAGTCAAAAAGTCAAATATAATAACTATATCAGACACAGTATCTGTAAATTATGGTTATGGAAGTGCCGTTACAAAAGACCGGTGCTGAACTGTGGATGCTTACAGAACCGAAGCATGATAATAATGGACATCAGGATGAGAACAGAAAGCAGGGAATTATTATGAAAAACATGGCAGATGCGATTGAGAGCTTTATTGTGGGGCAGTTGCTGGCAGCCAGCCAAAATACCGTCCTTGTGCAGCGCAACGAATTGGCAGACCGTTTATCCTGTGCTCCTTCCCAGATAAGTTATGTCTTAAGTACGAGGTTTACCCCGGACAAGGGATATCTTGTTGAATCCCGCAGGGGTAGCGGCGGATTTATCCGAATCGTCCGGATACTGCCAGTGGAAGAGCAACATCAGGAGCCTGCGGTGGAGGAACTTTTGCAGTACTGGCATAAAAACCGTTTGTTGACAGACAGGGAGTACGAGTTGTTGCATTATCTTATGGGAATCATGGATATACCGGAAAGGGAAAAGCACCAGATTCTTCGTCAGGCTGTGAAGCGGATGGTAGAAGCGGGCTGAGTGGAACGTATTGTCGGTGGATTTTTAGTTTATCGGCAGGGAGGATAAGAAATGTTATGTGAGCAGTGTGGCAAAAGGGAAGCCACAGTGAATGTAGTTTGTGTAGTCAATGACAGAAGGGTTAGCAAATGGCTCTGTGAATCCTGCGCCAGAGAATTTGCGGCAGAAGGAATCCTGTCCGGACAGGGCGGGGGCAGCGCGCGCAATATCTTGGAAGAAATATTCAAACCGCTGCGCAGGATTGCGGAAAATAATAATTCTGAAGAGGAAATGCCCCAGAAGGATCACTTTTATACGGATTCGGCAGAACGGATTCTGGTGACAGCCAGACGGACAGCAACGCAGCGCCATCAGGAAGAGATCGGTACGGAGCATATACTGTGGGCGATGCTGCAGGAACAGGAGGGACAGGCTGCCCACCTCCTGTTGCGTTGCGGGGTAGATAAATATACGCTGCTTGGTGAGCTGGAAACCTGGATGGGAAAGACCGTGGAAGGGGCGAAGCCCGTGACCTATACGCAGGAAGCGGGAAGGGCCCTGGAATATGCAAAATCCTTTTCTGATACAGACGGATTATACCTGACAGGATCCGGCCATATCCTGCTGGGACTGTTGGCTGAAGACGGATGCGTCGCATCGCGGGTGCTGGCCCGTTTCAATATCAGCATGGATCGTATCCAGGGAATGATGCATGAAGAATTTATCAGGACGCATACGTTGCCTGAAAACAATAAGTTCAAATCTCAGGCGAAAAAAGAGAAAGCGGAAGCGGAGATACGCAAGGCGTTAAAATTGTTGAAGGGTTTTGGACGGAATCTGAACCAATTGGCTAAGCAGGGTGAACTGGATCCGGTATTGGGCAGGGAAAAAGAGCTGGAGCATGTGATGCGGATCTTATGCCGCAGGACAAAGAATAACCCGGTCCTGATTGGTGAGTCCGGGGTCGGGAAGACTGCTGTGGCAGAAGGGCTGGCACAGCAGATTGTGAAAAAGGCCGTACCGGAATTTTTAGAGGACAAGATTATCTTTTCCCTCGAATTAGGATATGTCGTAGCCGGGGCGAAGTATCGCGGTGAACTGGAAGAAAGGCTGCGTAACATAATCGAGGCTGTGAAACGTTGTCCACGGATTATCTTGTTCATGGATGAATTGCAGTTGCTGATGAATGGCGGGGACGGCAACATGAATATTGCGAATATAATCAAGCCTGCCCTTGCGAGAGGGGAACTCCATGTCATCGGTGCCACCACGTTGGAGGATTACCGCAAAAGCGTGGAGAAGGACGCCGCGCTGGAACGGCGGTTCCAGCCGGTACGGGTGGATGCTCCTGATACGCAGACTGCACTTCGGATTCTGAAGCATCTTTGTGAGAGGTACGAGTCCTATCATCACGTGCGTGTGACGGAAGAGGCACTGGAGGCTGCGGTAAAATTATCGGACCGCTATCTTCCGGATCGAAATCTGCCGGACAAGGCGATTGATATTCTGGATGAAGCCTGTGCTTCCGTGCGTCTTCACAGTGCAAAGGATTATTCCGGCGAGATGGGGGATCCGGTCGTAGATGCTGATACGGTGCGGATGATTATATCCCATTGGACGAATATCCCATTGACGCGTTTGGATACTGCCGAATCAGGGAACCTGCTGAAACTGGAGAACGCACTGCACGAACGGATTGTCGGACAGAATGCTGCGGTAAAAGCCGTGGCACAGGCTGTGCGGAGGGCCCGGGCAGGCTTGAAAGATCCGGCAAGGCCCACAGGCTCCTTTTTGTTCCTGGGACCAACCGGTGTTGGAAAAACGGAACTGGCCAAGGCGTTGGCAGAGAATCTGTTTGGGGATGAGCGGGCTCTGATACGCTTTGATATGAGCGAGTATATGGAAAAACACACTGCATCACGTTTGGTGGGTGCACCTCCCGGCTATATCGGATATGAAGAGGGGGGGCGGCTTACTTCGGCAGTGAAGCACAGGCCCTACTCTGTCATCTTGTTGGATGAGATTGAGAAAGCCCATCCCGATATTTTCAATCTCTTGCTGCAGATCATGGAAGACGGGCGCCTGACAGATGGACAGGGTGTTACGGTAGATTTTCGTAACTGTGTCATCCTGATGACCAGCAATGCCTGCGCCGAGCTTATGAGCGACAGGCACAGCCTCGGATTTGCAGCCGATGAAGGTACAGCGGTCGCAAATCAAAAAGAGAAGGTATTACAGGGTGTGCGGGAAATATTCCGCCCCGAATTCCTGAACCGGCTGGATGAAATGATAGTGTTTGACCCGCTGGGGAAAAAGGAACTGGCGCAGATCGTTGACAAACTGTTGGAAAACTTGCAGGCAAGATTAAAAGACAGTGGAATGCGCCTGCGTGCAACCCCGGCTGCCAGGAATAAACTCCTGGAGACAGGGATGGATCTCCGGTATGGGGCCCGGCCGTTGCGTCGTGCCATTCAGAAGGAAATCGAGGATAAGATAGCGGACCTGTATTTGGAACGTACATTTACAGATGGCGATGAAATCCTGATAGATGTAATAGGCGGGGATTTCAGTTTTGCAAGTCTGAAGGAAGCCCGGACAGAGGATATGGTGCCAGTACAGGGAGGGCAGAACTGTGTCTAAGGTAAAGGGCAAAATAAGCTATGTTTGCCAGGAATGCGGTTATGTTGCTGCGACCTGGATGGGAAAGTGTCCGGAATGTGGGGCCTGGAATTCACTGACGGAGCAGGTAGAAGCGAAAGCCAAAGAAAAAGGGTACCTTGCGTTCAACGAGAATGTAAAGCCGAAGACAATAGGAAGCCTTGCCACAAAGCCGGTTCGTCGTTTGGAGACGGGTATCAATGAGTTTGACCGGGTGCTGGGCGGTGGCATTGTTCCGGGAAGCCTGATTCTGCTGAGCGGGGATCCTGGTATTGGGAAATCCACGATTCTGCTGGATGTGGCTATGCGTTTCAGCCAGAAACAGGTCAAAGTCCTGTATGTATCAGGTGAGGAATCGGAAGAGCAGACAGCTATGAGAGCCGGGCGGCTCGGAAAATGCACGGATGCCCTGTTGGTTATGACGGCTTCCGAGATCAACGGTATATTGCTGCAGGCCGAAAGCGAGAAACCGCAATTACTGGTGATTGATTCCATTCAGACTATGTACACCAACGATATTGAAACGGCAGCCGGCAGTGTGGGGCAGGTTCGGGAATGCACTGCCCGCCTGCTTAAATATGCCAAGATGTCCGGTACTGCGATTCTGCTTATAGGGCATATGACAAAAGACGGAAATATTGCTGGTCCCCGCTTATTGGAACATATGGTTGACGTTGTCCTGCAGTTCGAAGGTGATCGCAGCTATTCATTCCGGGTATTGCGCGCTATGAAAAACAGGTTTGGTTCCACGGAGGAATGCGGAATCTTTTCTATGGAACAGGGTGGACTTGCCGAAGTCGCTAATCCTTCCGGGGCGTTTTTGGAGATCCGGGAGCGTGAAGTCGCCGGGTCGGTGATCGGCGGATGTATGGAAGGAAACCGCCCTGTCATGGTTGAGTTCCAGGCGCTGACGGCCCGTACTCCGTATGGGATGCCCCGCAGGACTGCGGTAGGTTTCGATTTTAACCGGGTCAATATGTTGATAGCCGTTCTGGAACGGAAGATGGGACTTGATTTTGGGATATATGACGCTTATGTGAACGTGGTGGGAGGATTGCGAATCAGGGAACCAGCGGCAGATCTTCCTGTTTTATCGGCACTGTATTCCAGTTATCGTAATTCCCCTGTTCCGGCAGGAGTGCTGATTTTTGGGGAAATTGGCTTGACTGGAGAGGTGCGACGTGTGTCTGCCATGGAACGGAGAATACTGGATGCAGAAAAACTTGGATTCCGTCGTTTTATTGTTCCTGATGCAAAACTCCGTCTTCCGGAGGATTTCCATGGAGAGATCATCCGGGTGAAAACAGTAGGAGAGGCAATGGATGCCATGTTCAACTGATATAAATAAAATGTCCGAAAATAATTTTAAAATTACATATTTCCCGATCACAGGGTGAGAAGTGCCGGCTGTTATCTCTTTTTCTTCTATGGGAATTTTGGGATGAAAACCGGCTTTTTTATAATTTGCTAAAATTTAGTTGACAGTATTAATACACTGATATATAATAAAAAATTTTGACGAATAAAAAAAATTGTGTTATAATATCCTTGTATTCAATATGCTTTTATTAGCTAAAGTTATCGTACAACGCCAGAAGACTCCTTCCTATTAGGCGGGAGATGAATGGTGCAGCCAACATACTTCGTAAAAGTAAGCAGAACTTCGATTTCGAGGGACTGTGTAGGGG
>CAJOKZ010000082.1 GCA_905235335.1 uncultured Succiniclasticum sp. | reverse complement strand
AGGCCGGTTCCCACTGCCGCCGCGGTCTTAGCGGCGTCTGATTCGGGCAGATCTTCGGGATTATCGGGTTCTGCGTCTTGCTGGCTCGCACTGTCATTGTAATCTGCTTTCTTTCCCGCATCCTTCTGCTGCTTTGCACCCGATTTTGCGGAATCATTTTTCTTCTGCTGGTTCGCGCCCGGCTTTGCAGGATTCTGTTTATTCTGCGCAGCAGGCTTTTGAGTTTTTGATTTATCGGCCGGGGCAGCAGGCGCCCCTCCCAGGGCGCGGGTTTGTGTTCCGTTAATATTATTCACTAGCGTACGCGATTTTCCTTCGTGTGTAAAATTCACGGTAATAGTTCCCGAAACGTGTACCTTGCCATCGTCGCCTTTACTGAATCTAAGATTATAAACATTATGTTGTCCATGCTTATCGGTAAAACTTGCATGCGCAGTACCAGTCTGCGCATTATAAGTTAATTGCGGATCCTCAGTCCACAACGCGTGCAATTGTAATGTGTTTCCCCGAAGAATTATTGTTGCGTAACCATTACCTGTACCGCTCAAAGCTCCACTACGTTCTTCATAGTAATGATACTCCCCGCTGATTTCCCCCGGCTTCGGCACCGCCGCCTCCGCCCCGGTGCAGGAAAGGGCAAAAAGGGACAGTGCGACCCACAGCACGGACATCGCAACCTTGCCCGCCTTTTTCTGCTGGCCCAGTACCGCCAGCAAAATACCCAGCAGCAATATCGCAAAGCCTGCCGAGGCAAACAGCAGCGGCTGATGCAAATAGGATGCAAATAGGTCAGCGGCACGCTCAGCGCAAAACCGGCGGTGGCGCCCATCAGGCTGTTGCGCACCGCGCTGCTGGACGGCGTACGTCCCCCGGAAACTTTTTCAATGATAAACAATACGGTGGAAAAGATGATGCCGTGGCTGCTCTGGGCCGCCTGAATGGTACCGATGGCCGCCATCACGCCCACCATCACGTTATTAGTGCTGCCGGTCACGTTAAAGAAATAATACAAAACAAGGCTGGCTCCCAGCCCGATGACAAACGGGGCGACTTTTGCCATTCCCTTGCTGGTGGCCTGGGTCATCAGGCTTTGCCCGTTCGCATCCCGGGCAAAGGGGCTCTTGCCCGCCCACAGGGACAGGACCACCGTATTGAGCACAGCCGCAAACACGGCCTTGCCGAAAATGCCGCCCGCCGCGCCCAACGATCCGCCGTACATACCGCCGCTGGCGTATGTCAGCGTGTTCAGCCATTTGATGGCGGGCAGGTCTTTGCCCATGGCCATCAGATAGGAAATCACCATCCAGATCACTGACAAAATAATTGTCGGCAATAATTTGGCCGGATGGTGGATTATGTCCATCACGCCCGCCTTCACCTGCGCTATCAGGGACGGGGCTTTTTTAGGCGGGGCGCTTTCCGCGGCAGGGTTCGCCTGCTGCTGCGCGTACCCTTGCTGTTGGTAGCCTTGTTGCGGCTGCGCGTATCCCTGCTGCTGATATCCCTGTTGGGGATAGCCCTGCTGCCTTCTGTTTTGTTGCGGATAACGTTCCTGCGGCTGCGCATGCCTCTGCTGCCCTCCGCCCCGAGGCGGATTGCCCTGCTGCTGCGGATAAGGCTGCTGTTGCGGCCGCCCGTTCCTCCCCTGTTTTGCCTGCCCGGACTGCGCCGATGCTTCTACCGGCTGCCCGCAAAATTTGCAGAAGCGCGCTCCATCCGGCAACTGCCGGAAACAATGTTTACAGAACATAATCCTCACTGCTCCTTGATTACACCATCACAAACGGTTTAGCGTTACTACGTTGCGCTTATTAATTCATATCATTTGTATTTTTCATTTCGCATTTTGCTCATATCCATAAAAAGCAGCCTAATTTACCAAACTGCTTATGCGCCCAAGACAAATTATAGTAAACAACTTTGATTTTCTCGTTTTGCATGCCTTCCGGGCTATAATGCGTTTCAGCGAAAGTGCAATTATTTTTTCGTTTACTGTAACATCTGTACTTTTTTGCCAAAACGTAACTATTATTTCTTTCTGCTCACAGCTTCATCCCGCAGTTTCCGCAGAACACGCTGCCTTCTTCCAGTTTGGCTCCGCATTCCGGGCAAAATTCCGGCGCAGTCTTTGCGCCGCAGTTTGGGCAAAACCGGTTGGTGCTTCGCAATGGAGCGCCACACTGCATGCAAAATGTTACCGCTTCTGCAGCATTCTTCCCCGCCGCACTTGGTCTTCGCGTTGACTGTGGACCGGCGGCACTGCCCATCGCCGCACCGGTTCTTTGTGTTGGCTGCGAACCATACGAATTAGGTGTTGGCGCACCGGGCCGTTGCATTGGCTGCTGACCATATGAATTAGGTGTCGGCGCACTGGGCCGTTGCATTGATTGCTGTCCATATGAATTAGATGTCGGAGCACCAGGCCGCTGTATAGGCTGCGACGTCGAAGCAGGGTTATTATTATTTCCTGCGCCGTTCCCTTTGCTGCCGCCTTTTCCTAACAGCTTGAACGCACCGAAACCGATGGCGCCCACCGCAACAACGCCGATGGCAACTTTGGCTGCCGTCCCCAGACCGCCGGAATCTTTGCTGCCGGATGCTTTTTCAGTCTGCTTTCCGTCAGATTTCACATTGGATTTTTTATCCGTTCCAAGAACGGAAGAAATCGCACCGGCGACACTGTTAGAAGATGTCATTAAATCATACGCCTTTTTACACGCCTCATCGGATGTAAAAATATAATATTGACGGTTTATACTGGGCTCCTGATGATATGTGCCGGTAGAAGTTTTCTTGTCTTTTGCAACTTCTATTCCAATATGAAACGTTAAAGAAACGGTTGCCGTTACCTCTTCCACGTCCTTGGGAATGGTATATTTATTACCATACATATCTTCCTTCCCGAGAGACGTTAACTCTTTTAACGTGCCTATCTTCTTATGATTATAAAATCTGGTAGTTAGCGAGCAATTCCTGCCAATAACGGGGTTTGAAAGTATGCCCGGTACAATCCCCGGTTCCGCTGTAATCTTTACCTGGCTTCCGGGGGCGGCTTTCGCGAAAACGACATTTGCATATTTGGCATTTTTACGTAACTCTTCAGTGTATTTTTTATATACATGTAAATCTAAATTTTCCACCATCAAATGCACTCTTAGCTGTGCGGTCTTCGTCTCATTGCTGCTTAAACGAGGCTTCACGGTTGCCGTCCTGTTAATCTCTTCGCTTGTCACTTTGGCCGCATCTGCAGTTCCGCCTACCAGCATGCCCAGCACAAACACAAATGCTGCCAGCAAAACGGAAAAATACTTTTGTATAGACAAAGCCTCCCCTTTGCCTTTAACTAGATTGTTTCTGACACGATTCGTTGCCACCGTCACGTCACCTCCGGAAATATCTCTACGTTTCATTTTAAAAACTAAACGGCGCCCCTGTCAGGGATTTATGTTTTCCCTTTTATTCCAGTATGGTTATCTTGCCCTCTTTACCCGCTGACAGGTTTTTCCCCTTAAGCTCACTGGACCATTTGCCTTCAAATTTTATGTCGTACTTTTCTCTTGTAGGATATCCCCACTTCCAGGTATTTCCATCTGCATTATAATTAATAATCAGAACCGGTTCCTTTCCCTCCAGATTGACTTTCATGATACAGTCGAGTGTGACCGTTTCTATTTTCGGTTGATTAGGATTTTTGGAGACATCTTCCTTAAACTTTCTGTGGCCCTTCCAAATTTTCTGCTTTGCGTCATAGGTAAGGGGTACATTGGCAGCAGTTGCCATATAATCCCCATTCGCCTGACATACATTCAGGCCCCACTTGCCGTCCTTTCCTTTGGAAAGCCTGAATCCCAAAACATTGTTACGCGTTGCGGTTTTCTTTCCCTGCGTTATAGTTGTCTTGCCGTGATAAATTCCCTCTTTCAGTTCTTCTTTTTCCAGCGTGGCCTTCAGCGCCACGGTTTGTTTTTTATTCTGGGTAGAGGTTACAAGAACTATATATTTATAACCTTTGTTTATCTGTCCCTTGAAATCTTTGATAATATTACCTTTTATAATTTTATTGTTCGCATTAGTGAATTCGAGAATCTGTATCCTGCATCCTCCTTCAGCCTCTAACTTCAGCTGGCATTTATCCGGAAAATCCTCGGTCAGATTGACTACCTTGCTTTTATTGATGAGAGTTTTTGTTACCACTCCGACTACATGCCCACCGTAAGGTCCAAGTTCAAAGGACGGACTTGTAAATACAATGGGGGATGCATCTTCTCCGTTCTTTTCTATTTTCTCTTTTGTTTTATCGTCCAGTTGCAACTTGATTGCGCTTAAATAATGATCTTCTCCCATCGTTGCATTTGGGCTCTGGCTACTACTATGATACCAAGCTGGATCTTTTTCTCCTCCTAATTTCCTGATCACTTCCATATAAAAGTTTGCAGCAAAATTAGCTTCCGTGTCGGCAATCTTTTTAAAGAAATATTGCATTATCCAGTCGCTTCCATCCCATAGTTCATGACACTCCCTGATCCAGGCATCGCCACCCAGCTTGCTGCTCATATAATCAATCATCACGCCCCGGGCATAGCCTTCCTCCGCATTTTTTTTCTCCGGAATCAGCCCTCCCCACAGAAGCCAAAAATATTGTTTCCCATTCTCAGTAAGAGGATCGCGGACAATCACCTTTTCAAAATGCGTTGACGTTGCCTCATCAATCCATGCGGTTTTGAAGGACTTTCCAACTACTATATTGTGTATGCTCTGCTGTACCGCATGGAACATCTCATGATAGATAGTTGCTCTTATCGTGGTTCTTTGGTCGCCCTCATAGCGCAAATTACGGTCAGCACCAAACATGCTTTTTTCCCTGAGTTCCATGTTGCCGGTCAACGTATTCCAACCGCCTTCATTTTTGCAGTTGCTGATATAAACATCAATCGGCGTGAATTTATCCACATGATCGGGATAACCATTTGTCTTGTAATAATTGTAGGCCTCTTCCAGATCGCTTAACAGCCTTTGGGCTTCATCGCCTCCCATATACACATTTTGCGAAAGTTTTGGTACGTATGGGTACCACACGCGGAAATGGCCCTTAGCATTCTGATAACCCTCGCCATACAATATTAGTCCTTCTTTATAAAAGAATCCCACATATTCCGTAAACTCTCCCACATCTGGGGTTTCCTCCGTCGGTTTTATGGGCGTTTTACTTTTATGCCGACTTTGGCCAGAGACAGAAGGGTCGATTACAGCCACAGCTTTTCCGTCCTTTACCGTAGCATCAAAATATTCATAAAACCGCGCTGTTGTGCCGTCCGTCAAAGGGTAATCCCGACCGACGCCGAGTTTGATGTACAGGCCATTGCCGGTAGTCGGCTTAAAATCTTTCGGTACCGGTATAGCTACGGTAACTTTGCCCTGACAGCTTTTGTCAATCTTCATGACATACAGGTCGCCAATCAGTCCGTTATTTATTTCTTCCTCCTTGTCTTTTACGGTAGTCATTGTAGCCGCGCCGTTACTCAGGTTCGTCTGTTTAAAATCCAACGAAATGTCGTTTAATGCCAGCGTACCGTTTTCCAGTTTGGCCGTGGAACGGAACAGGTCCAGCAAAAAGCCGGGCTTCCAGAAGCCGGTAATGCCAACGACTAACAAAATCACGGCGGCTGCGGCTGCCATCAGCATTTTATTCCGGTTTGATTTTTGCGGCTGAGGCTGCCCCGCTTGTTGCGACTGGATAGGTTCCCAATTCTGTAACTGCGGTTGATACTGCTCTTCCTGCCGCGGGTATTCCTGATCCTGCGGCTGTTCCTGTTGCTGCTGCGCATATTCCCAATCTTGCGGTTGCGC
>CAJOKZ010000081.1 GCA_905235335.1 uncultured Succiniclasticum sp. | reverse complement strand
GTGGCGAGACTGTCTGAGGGGCGAAGCCCCGAGTTTCGAAGCCACAGGCAAATGAGTCCGTGAAATAGCAATCGTGGACGGTTTTGCGATGCCGTTTTTCTTTGCAGCGTTTTAATTTCATCTGTCATTGACAACTTATGGAGACGCTGATTGAATGAATTTGTGCGCTGAAGAATTAATCAGTGTTTCCTTATTCCATCCACTCGGTGTGGAAGCTGCCCTCTTTGTCCACACGCTGGTAAGTGTGGGCACCGAAGTAGTCCCGCTGGGCCTGCAGCATGTTGGCATTGCCGTTAGCGGTACGGTAGGCGTCGAAGTAGGACAGGGCGCTGCTCAGCGCGACCACGGATACACCCCGCTCCGCTGCCAGGGCCACTACCCGGCCCCAGCCGGCACGGCCTTTTTTCAGTGCGTCAGCGAAAAAGTCGCTGAACAGCAGGTTCTTCATGCCGGCCTGTTTCGCGAAGCTGTCGCTGACGTCGTCCAGGAAACGGGCCCGGATGATGCAGCCGTTCCGCCATATTTTGGATATCTGATCCATCCGCAGATCCCAGCCGAAAGTCTCGCTGGCCGTTCCCATCAGGTTGAACCCCTGAGCATAAGCGCAAATCTTGGCCGCATACAGGGAGCAGCGCAGATCTTCCAGCAGCCGCGCTTTTTCTTCCGGCGTAAAAGCCGCTTTTTTCCCACAGCAGGCGGTCTCTGCCAGGGCCATCCCCGCGTACACTTTTTCAAGGGCCGTCCGCTCTTCCTTGCAGCAGCTCATATTACGGGCGAACACCGCTTCCGTAATAGTGGGCACAGCCACGCCCAGCTCCAGCGCGCTCATGCTGGTCCAGCGGCCGGTTCCCTTCTGCTTTGCCACATCCAGGATCACATCTACCATGGGCCGGCCGGTCTCCGCGTCCTTCTTGCGCAAAATAGCTGCCGTAATTTCCACCAGATACGAGGACAGTTCCCCATTGTTCCATTCATCCCACACAGCCGCCATTTCTTCCGGTTCCATGCCCAGCACATGGCGCATGATGGAATACACATCGGCGATGAGCTGCATATCCGCATACTCGATGCCGTTATGGACCATCTTCACATAATGGCCCGCGCCGTCCGTCCCAATATAGGCGACGCAGGGTTCTTTCCCGTCATCACCGGCTTTGGCGGAGATAGCCTGCAGCACAGGCTCCAGCTGTACATAAGCCTTCCGGCTGCAGCCCGGCATCAGGCTGGGACCGTGAAGGGCGCCTTCCTCGCCGCCGCTTACGCCCATGCCCACGAATTCCATGCCCAGGGCAGCCAGCTTTTCACTGCGCCGGCGGGTATCCTCGAAATAAGAGTTGCCGCCGTCAATGACGATATCCCCCGCCTCCAGAAGCGGAATAAGCGTATCCAGCATGGCATCCACAGCCGGCCCGGCCTGGATCATCATAATAATCTTCCGGGGCCGTTCCAGCTTCTCCACCAGTTCCTCCAGGCTGTACGCCGCCTGCAGACAGGGATCCGTCCCGAAATCCCGCATGAACTGCTCCGTTTTGGCAGCCGTACGGTTGAACACCAGCGTAAGAATATTTTTGCTTGCCAAATTCCGAGCGAGATTAGCGCCCATTACCGCTAATCCGATTAAGCCTATTTTTGCTTTCTGCATACCCGTATTCCTCTACTAATAACTGAAATAAAACGCCGGGCTTACTCCGGAGGGGGTGCCCCATCAAAGCGTACCGCGGCGAACCGCAATTCGAACCTCAGGTGGGCCGGCGGCGCGATTCGGGGAAGAAATGGGTAATCCCGGCGCTTTGTAACTTTTAACAAAAGGCGCACGCAAAACGCATGCGCCTTTACTTATCGCAACAATTCCCCGCGGCTTGCATGAACGCGACAGCACAGACCGTCATCCACCGCAGGCATTTTTACAGATTATTTCTTAACCGCTTTGTTCCAGGCTTCCAGGAGGCGTGCGCGGTTGTCGCCGGACCACTGGAAATCATATTTCAGCAATTTGGCGTCCTTGAATGCCAGCGCTTCTTTCGGCGGATTGGCTTCCGGATTGGTCAGGAACTGATACGAATTGTTGTGCTGGCCGATCTCCTGGGCTTTCTTCGTCAGGCACCAGTCGATGAACTTCTTGGCAGCTTCCTTCTGGGGCGCGTTCTTGATCATAGCAACGGCGCCCAGTTCGTAAGCGGTGCCTTCTTCCGGCAGGGACAGGCCTACGTTCTTGTTGCCTTCCTTCATCAGGCGGATGCCGTTATGCAGGTAGGTGATGCCGATGGCGCATTCGCCCAGGGCAGCGGAACGGGCAGGAGCCGCGCCGGCTTTGGTGTACTGTTTCACCTGTTTGTCCAGTTTGGCCAGGTATTCCATGCCTTTTTGCTCGCCCAGACGCTGTACGGTTGCGGAAACCAGCACATAGCCGGTGGAAGCGGAACCCGGGTTGCCCATAACGATCTGGCCCTTGAATTCCGGTTTCAGCAGGTCATCCCAAGACTTCGGGGGCTGCGCTTTGTGTTCGTTGAACCAGCGGGCGTCCAGGATGAAGCCCAGATAGCCCTGGTAAATGCCGGTCCAGAAGCCGTCCGGATCCTTGAACTCGGGTTTGATCTTTTCCGCGTTGGGGGATTTGTAAGCTTCCAGCAGGCCTTCTTTTTTGGCCATGATGAAGCTGTCGGCGCTGCCGCCGTACCACAGGCTGGCCTGGGGATTGTTCTTTTCGGCGCGGATACGGCTCAGGGTCTCGCCGCCGGACATACGCACAAATTTAACCTTGATGCCGGTATCTTTTTCGAATTCAGAAGCCACGACCTTGGCTGCCTGTTCTACGATACCCATGTACATAACCAGTTCTTTGTCGTTGCCCCGCTTTCTTCTGGTCCGCTTTTTTGTCCCCGCCGCCGCAGCCGGCAAACGAAACGGTCAGTGCTGCCATTGCTGCAAACGCAGCTGCTTTCTTCCAGGTAAATTTCATCCTTTTTTCCTCCTTAAAATTTAAATATAATTAGAATTTATGTGCCCGTCTGATACCGCCTTTACATTGCGGCCGAACGCTTCGGTGCCTGATTGTCCGCATGTGCATAAGTCCATGGAATCGCAATCGGTGACGGGTTTGCACAGTCTTCGCCTTGCCGCATAAACGAAGAATGAAAAAACGAAGGCAGCATCAGACGGGCACATAAATTTACGTTTATTTCTTGATCGCGTGCAGGCTATCTCTCTGAATGCGCAGATACACCGCGTCGCCGGGGTTATAGACTTTCTTGCTGCCGGGGTTGTAGGTCTGGGTAACCAGTTCCTGCTCTCCCACTTTCACCACATAGTCCTGCATCTGGCCCATGTAGGTGGAGCTTGTTACTTCCGCCTTTACATCCCCGTCGTCCGCCAGTTCGACGGCTTCCGGACGGATGACCACTTCCACCGTGTCCCCCGCAGCCAGCTCGCCCTGGATGCATTTGGCGGTAAATTCTTTGCCGAACATCTCCACTACCGCCGTGCCGATCACCAGTCCGGGACCTGCCTTGCTCTCCAGCTTCTTCCCCTCGGCGCTGACGCTCTTCACCCTGGCCGGCACAAAGTTGGCGCTGCCGATGAAATCCGCCACAAAGTGGCTGGCAGGATACCGGTAGATTTCCGTGGGGCTGCCGACCTGTTCGATCTTTCCGCCGTTCATGATGATTACCTTGTCGGAAAGAGCCATGGCCTCGCTCTGGTCATGGGTCACGTATACGCTGGTGATGCCGATGCGCTGCTGGATCTTGCGGATCTCCGTACGCATGTACACGCGCAGCTTGGCATCCAGGTTGGACAGGGGTTCGTCAAAGAGCAGCACCGCCGGTTCCATGACAAGGGCCCGGGCTAACGCCACGCGCTGCTGCTGACCGCCGGACAGCTGGTTCGGCATACGGTGCTCCATGCCCTTCAGGCCTACCAGCTCCAGCATGTTCATGACCTTTTCCTTGATGGTCTTCTTGTCCATTTTTTTATTTACAAGGCCGGTAGCCTACATTATCAAACACATCGTAATGAGGGAACAGCGCGTAGCTCTGGAACACCATGCTGGAGTCACGCTTGTCCGGGGTCAGTTCGTTGATGCGCACGCCGTCCAGCAGGATCTCCCCGTCACTGATGCCCTCAAAGCCCGCGATCATACGCAGGGTAGTGGTCTTTCCGCAGCCGGAAGGCCCCAGCAGCGTCACGAACTGACCGCTGGCAATATCCACGTTGATGTGGTCCACTGCCAAAAACGTGCCGGTCCCTTCATGGGTCACATATTCCTTGGTCAGATTTTTTAACTGGATGCTCGCCTGTTTTGCCATTTGTCAATTCTCCTTTTCTTGCTTGCCAAAATTTCCCTGTACTGTGTTGCCGCCGGCCGGCGCAGCCACGCTGCGCCTTTTCCTACGCCCCGCACAGGAAAAGGCCTCCTGCGCAACACGATCCAAACAAATTCATTGACGCTGTTTATGCCTGACTTTTCTGCGGATTGCTGCCCAGCCTGTTCAACAGCAGCTTGATGATGACGATCGCGATATATACGATGACGATCAGGATGGTGGAGAAGGCCGAAGCCACGCCGAACTGGTTGTCCTCCACCTGGTCCAGGATCAGGACCGTCAGCAGGCTGTAGTTCGCGGAAACCAGGAAGATGACCGCGCTGATACTGGTCATGCTGCGGATGAATGAGTAGATCAGCCCGCCGAAGAAAGCGCTCTTGATCAGGGGCAGCGTCACCGTGGTGAATACCCGGCTGGCGTTGGATCCCAGATCCGCCGCCGCTTCCTCGATGCTGGGGTCGATCTGCTGCAGGCTGCTTTCACCGGCCCGGATGCCGATGGGCAGGGACCGGATGACGAAAGCCGCGATAAGGATGGCAGCCGTACCGGTGAGCTGCACCGGGGGCTCGTTAAAGGTCAGGATGTAGCCGATACCGATAACCGTGCCCGGTACCGCGATACTCAGCAGGGACGAGAAGTTGATGAAGCCCCGGCCGATAAATTTCTTCCGCACCACCAGGTAGGCCACGATCATGCCCAGGATACCGGCGATAGGCGTCGCGATGATGCTCAGCAGCGTGGTATCCATGATGGCGTCCTTGCCCACCTCAAAGGCGTACTTGAAATGCGCCGTGGTAAAGCTGTAGTCGACGCCCCACATCTTGATGAAGGAGGCGATGGGGATCAGGATGTAGATCGCCAGCACGATGCCCGTCACCAGGAAGCAGAAGCCGCCCACCAGGCCCAAGATCTGGGGATCGTCGATCATGGTCCGTTCCCGGGACGCCTTGCCCGTAACGGTAACATAGGTCTTCTTTTCGATCCAGTACTTGGACAGGATAAACAGGATAATGGCAATATCCAGCAGCACCACCGCTACCGCCGCGCCGCCCTGGACGTCGTAGCTGCCGATGGCCTGCAGGTACACCTGGGTGGCCAGGGTGGAGAAGTTTCCGCCGATGGCCATGGGGTTGGCAAAGTCTGCTACGGATTTGATGAATACCAGCAGGAACGCATTGGCGATACCGGGCCGCACCAGCGGGATCGTCACCGTGCTGAAGGTGCGCCACTTGGAAGAACCCAGGTCCCTGGCCGCGTCCTCAATGCTGGGGTCGATGGACTGCAGCATGCCGGCCAGCAGCAGGAACGCGATGGGGAAATACGAAATCGTCTGTACGAAGATCAGGCCTTTGAGCCCGTAGATGTTAGTGTTGCTCCAGCCCAGCAGGCTGTATGTCACCAGGCCCCGGCTGCCGAACAGCATGATGATGGACAGGGCCACGGAGAACGGCGGCGATACCATAGGCAGAAGGGCCATCAGGTTGAACAGCTTCTTGCCTTTGATCGCCAGATGGGACGAGCAGTAGGCGAACAGGAACCCTACGCTGGTGGCCAGGATGCCGACAATGACGGCCAGCATCAGGGTGTTGGTCAGAGCCTGGTAGGTCTCCGTCATCGTGACGATGTTGATATAGGCCTGCAGGCTGAAGTTCCCGTCAAGGTCGGTGAAACTCTGTATCACCACCTCCAGCAGCGGCCATACCACAAATACAAAAAGGGCCAGGATCATGCAGACCGAGACCGTCGCAATGATCGGATCCCGGAACGTATTCCTGGTCGTCTTGATCTGATTCGATATATATGCTCCCAGCTTGCCCATTGAGGTACCCTCCCTCTTAAGATTTATTTGCTGAAATCAGAAACTGTGCCATAAAGCGTTCCTAAAATCAGGATTCATCCTGCCCGCGTGCCTGCGCACCGGTTTATGTGTTGAAGGGGATCATTCTGCGCGCCTCACGGCGCTCATCTATATATTGAATAGTTTATTTCTTTTTAAATTTTGAAAATGAATAATTTCATTCTTTTCTTCATTCTACCTATATATAAGCCGTATGTCAAGGAAAAAATGGCTCAAAACATTTCGCCTAACACATTTTCCAAAATTTTTTGAAAATTTTGGCAGAAGTGTTTAATTGTCATTTTTTACATGCAATTAAGGACAATTCTCTTCCTATAATATTATGCGGTCCTGCCAGATTGTATGCGCCCGCCTCTGCCGCCGATACCCAGCGCCAGTCAGCCGGGAGGGATCCGTTCAAATTTTCCTGGAGGGACGGCGCGCCTGCTTCCGCCTCACGGGATTCGGCACAAAGCCTCTCTGCCTCGCGCGATGCCGCTGCCTTTTGCGATGCCGCTGTTTCGCGCAGCACCGCACATGACGCTTCCGCCTCGTACACGCTCATCTGCCAGACCTTGTGGGAAAAAACATGCCGGATCTTCTTGGAAGCGCGGGATACTTTTCTGATTACAACGCCCATATCCGCCAACACCGCCTTCAGCGATTCCCGGCCCTGCTTTCCTTCCCCGGCACCGGAGGGAAACTCCCACATGCCGGCCAGCAGCCCCCTGTCGGGGCGCCGGTGCAAAAGAAAATAGGTTCCCCGCAGGCCGCCGGCAATTTCCTCCTGTTTCGGAACGACCGCCTTCACCACAAACACCGTCAGCGGTTCCACCGGGACTTCCTTCTTCGTCACCCGCAGGGGGATCTCCCTTTCCTTCCCCGCCGCCCTGGCCATGCACAGCCCGGCAAGGGGACAGGCATCGCAACGGGGCTGGCCCGGAATACAGACCGTGGCCCCCAGGTCCATCAGGGCTTCGTTGAAATCCCCCGGGCGAAAAACATCCTGCCGGGCCTTCACCAGCTCCGTAATTTCCTTTTTCACCCTGGCGGAAAGAATGTTTTCTTCAATATCATATATACGGGCGAAAACACGGAGCACGTTCCCGTCCACCGCCGTTTCCCGTTTTCCGTAGGCCATGCTGAGGATGGCCCCGGCGGTATATTCCCCGATGCCCTTCAGCCGGCTGATCTCCTCCCGGGTCTCCGGCACGCGGCCGCCGTACTTCTCCATGACCTCCCGCACCGCCGTGTGCAGGTTCCGGGCCCGGGAATAATACCCAAGCCCCTGCCACTGGCGGACCACATCCTCTTCCTCCGCGGCCGCAAGGGCGGGAATATCCGGAAAATGCTCCATCCAGTTCGTGTAATAGGATTTCACCGCTTCCACCCGCGTCTGCTGGAGCATGATCTCCGAGACCCACACCTTGTAGGGATCACGGGGCGACTCCACGCGCCAGGGAAGCTCCCTTTTATTGATGTCATACCACCGCATCAGCAGCGGCGTCCAGTTCTCATTAAACAGATCCATGATTTTTATTTTCGGAAGCGCTTCGCATCGCCGGCGCCGCATACTTGCAGCCCGGCCACATTGCTGCCCGGCCCTACGACGGTCACATACATCCCCGGCGCCGCATACTCGCAGCCCGGCCACATTGCTGCCGGCCGCACACCGATCAGGCACATCCCCTGCGCCGCATATCCGCAGCCCGGCCACATTGCTGCCGGCCGCGCGCCGGTCAGGCACACAAATTCATCTCTCCGGCATTTCTCACATCTTCTGCGTGGCGATAGCCTTGCGCACCTGCTTCATATTATCGATAAAATCCTCCATGCGCCGCAGCATGACGCCGGTGTACAGGCAGTCCAGAATCGCCATGTGCACCAGCCGGGACGCCATGGCCTCGCTCCGGTAATTGGTCTCCCGGGCCATCCCCGTCAGCACCACGTCGGCCAGTTTCGCGGCCGGGGAATTCAGGTAGCTGGAGATCAGGATGATCTTCGCCTTCCGGTCCCGGACGATCTCCAGCGTCTTCAGCAGGTCGATGCTGGCCCCCGTATGGGAAATGGCGATCACCACGTCATCCTCATCCAGCAGGGAAGCCGACGCCACCTGCAGATGGGGATCGCTGTAAGCATGGACGTCTATCCCGAAACGCATGAAGCGGTGGGCGATATCCTGCGCCACCACGCCGCTGCCCCCGTATCCGTAGGCATCGATGCGCTTTGCCCGGGCGGTCAGTTCCATAGCGCGCTCCAGGGCATCGTAATTCAGCATCCTGCCGGTGGCCTGCAGGGCATCGATCATATCCTGGAACACCTTCCGGGTAATATCCCGGGGCGTGTCATCCGCGTTCACCTCCTGGGACAGGGACTCCGCCGGGGAAAACAGATCCCCCGCCAGGGCCTGCTTCATCCCCTGGAACCCGCTGAAACCCAGTTTGTGGCAGAAACGGAACACCGTGGCGTCCGCGCTGGACGTGGCATCCGCCAGCTCGCTCATGGTCATGTGCATCACGTCCGACGGATTTTTCAGGATGTAATCCGCCAGCTTCTGCTCGTTCGTGAGCCCGTTGTAGCTGCTTCGCAGCAATGGAAGACAGGTGGTCTGCGGAAATGTCGGCATGAAGATTCCTCCTCCGTAAGTCACCGATGAAAAAATTTTGTCAAAAGCAAACGGTCTTTTGAAATCATTATATCATAAACTGGCGCTTCCTGCGAAACTTTCCGCAACAAAAAACTGCGCAAACGGATTTTCCTGTCTGCCGGGGCGTTATCGCAACAGGGATTTCCGCAACAAAAAACTGCGCAAACCCTGTCTGCGCAGTTTGTAAAACGATCATATATTATTTATTCTCTTCTTAATGTCTTCCACGATCTTCTGCTCGATCGCCACCGCAGCTTCTTTATCCGGGGCGCTGACGGTCACGTACGTCTTCAGCTTGGGCTCGGTGCCGGAAGGACGCACCACCACGGAACCGTGGCCTTCCAGTAAGAACTTCAGCACATTTTCTTTCGGCAGGCCGTCGATGCCGGTGTTGTAGTCCAGCAGCGTTTCCACCTTCCGCCCGCCGAATTCCGTAATGCCCGCCGTCTGGAAATCCTTCATGATCTCCTTCATCTTCACGAACCCCGCCGCGCCCTCAAACTGATAGGAATACAGCGTGTTCAGGCAATAACCGTGGGTCCTGTACAGCTCGTCCAGCTTCTCCAGCAGGCTGATGCCTCTCGTCTTGTAGTAGCAGAACATCTCGCAGATCAGGAAGGAAGCGTCCACCGCGTCCTTGTCCCGCACATAGGAGCCGCTGAGGTAGCCGTAGCTTTCCTCAAAGCCGAAAATGTAGGAAGACTCTTTGCCCTGTTTTTCCAGCAGGCCGATCTGTTCGCCGATATATTTGAAACCGGTGAGCACGTTCACCGTGCGCACACCGTAATGGGCCGCGATCTGTTCCACCATGTCCGTGGTCACGATGGTCTTCACCACCAGGGGATCCTCCGGCATGGTCCCGTTTTCTGTCCTTCGGGCGCAGATGTAGTCGGTCAGCAGCATCCCGGTCTGGTTGCCGGTGAGCAGCTGATACCCGCCGTCCTTGTCTTTCACCGCGATCCCCACCCGGTCGCAGTCGGGATCCGTGGCCAGCAGCAGGTCCGCGTTGTACTTGGCCGCGTATTCCATCCCCAGCGCCATGGCCTCATGGATCTCCGGATTGGGATAAGGGCAGGTGGGGAAGTTGCCGTCGGGCTGTTCCTGCTCCTTTACAACCGTGATATTGGTGTACCCCTCCTCCTTCAGGGTGCGAAGCACCGGCTTCAGGCCGCTGCCGTTCAGGGGGGAATAGACGATGGCCACGTTTTTGTCGATGGGCGCGTCGCCCACGACGGACTGTTTCTTCACTTCCTCCACAAAAGCGGTATATACTTCATCCGGAATCAGGGAGATCCGCCCGTCTTCCAGTCCTTCTTCAAAATGGATCCGTTTGCTGTCCGCGAACAGGTCCAGCTTTTCAATCTCGCCCAGCACCTCGTTGGCCGCCTCGCTGGTCATCTGGCAGCCGTCGGCCCCGTACACCTTGTAGCCGTTATATTTGGACGGATTATGGGAAGCCGTCACCATGATGCCCGCCGCGCATTTAAGATACCGTGTAGCGAAGGAAACGCAGGGCACGGGCATCAGCTGGGGAAAGATAAAAGCTTTGATCCCGTTGGCCGCGAACACTTCCGCCGCGATCTTCGCGAACACGTCGCTCTTGATGCGTGAATCGTAGCTGATGGCGATGCGGCGCTGTTCCGGCGCAAAATGACGCAGCACATAGCTGCTCAATCCCTGGGAAGCGCGGGCCACGACATATACGTTCATCCGGTTGGTGCCGGCGCCGATAACGCCGCGAAGCCCCGCCGTGCCGAACTCCAGATCCTTGTAAAAGGCGTCCTCGATCTTCGCCCCGTCCCCTTCCATAGCCTTCAGTTCCGGCAGAAGATCCGGATCCGCCACCGCCTTTTCCAGCCATACCGCGAATTTTTCCTGTAACGAATTGTCCATGCCGCACCTACCTGTCCTTTTCTTTTCCCGCCGCCGTCCGGCTTTGGTATTTCTACCCGTCTGACTGGCTGAGGCTTGTATTTCCTCTGCCTGATCTCGTCTACCTGCCCGATTTACGCAGATGGGTTACGGTTGCCTTTTGGACTTCGCTGTCGTTAGCCAGCTTGTCCGCCATCTACGCCTTATATCAGGTTTCTGTTCGTCAGTCTGCGATTTCGCTATCCCTTCTTCTCGCCTGTACCTCACGGTCCAAACCT
This sequence comes from uncultured Succiniclasticum sp., assembly GCA_905235335.1. Classification (GTDB taxonomy): domain Bacteria; phylum Bacillota; class Negativicutes; order Acidaminococcales; family Acidaminococcaceae; genus Succiniclasticum. Next base: position 8,077 of record CAJOKZ010000081.1, on the reverse strand, counting down.
TGGGAGCCGCTATAAGGGTTCGTCGGCAACTACGCCCCTTGTGGACTTTCACCACAGACTGACGGCATGCCCGTCATACTAACAAATTACCCGCCGGGATGCCCCGGCGGGTTTGTCACTGCCTTACGTTTCACTGATCAATCGTAATACGGGGCCAGCAATTCTTCCGTATGTTTCCGCACTTCTTCCGGATCCACGATCTTCCGTGCCACACCGGATTCAACAGCCGCCTTGGCAACCGCGGCCGCAACCGCCGGGGCAACCCGTTTGTCAAAGGCATTGGGCACTACATAATCTTCCCGCAGCTCTTTTTCGTCGATCAGGTTGGCGATGGCATACGCCGCCGCCACCTTCATGGCTTCGTTGATCTCGGTCGCGCGCACGTCGAACGCGCCGCGGAACACGCCCGGGAACACGTTTACGTTGTTGACCTGGTTCGGCGCATCGCTGCGGCCCGTCCCGGCTACCCGCGCGCCGGCTGCCTTGGCGTAATCATACATCGCTTCCGGAACCGGGTTGGCCAGACCGAACACGATGGAATCCGGCGCCATGGATTTAATGATGTCTTCCGTAAATACGCCGGGAGAGGAAACGCCGATCAGCGCGTCCGCGCCAACAGCCAGATCCTTCAACAGGCCTTTTTCCTTGTTTTTATTGGTAACCTTGGACAGCATGGTCTGGATGCGGTCCAGCGGACGGCCCCAGTCGCAGCCCTCATACAGGGCGTCCCGGCGGCCTGCGAAGATCACATTTTCGGCCCCCATGGACACCAGCAGGCGGCCGATGGCGCTGCCTGCGGCGCCGCAGCCGTTGATGATGATCTTGGCCGTTTTTATATCCTTCTTAACGAAACGCAGCGCGCCCAGTACCGCGCTGACCGCGGCAATCGCGGTGCCGTGCTGGTCATCATGGAACACGGGGATATTCATGATCTCTTTCAGCTTATCTTCAATGTCATAGCATTTCGGGGAAGAAATGTCTTCCAGGTTGATGCCCGCAAAGGATGTCTCCAGGGATTTGACGATTTCGATAAATTTATCCGGATCCTTTTCATTGATGCAGATAGGAATCGCGTCCACGCCGCCAAAACGTTTGAACAGAACCGCCTTGCCTTCCATGACAGGATAAGCGGCGGCCGCGCCGATGTCGCCCAGGCCCAGCACGCGGGTGCCGTCGGTGCAGATACCTACCAGGTTGCCGCGGCAGGTATATTCAAAGGCCATGTCCGGTTTTACCTTGATCTCCTTGCAGGGTTCCGCCACGCCGGGGGTATAAGCAACCGCCAGGTCATGGCCGTTATTCAGGGGATACTTGCAACGGGACTCCAGAACCCCATGGATATCCAGCCTCATCTGTAACGCTTCTTCACGTAAATCCATTTTTCATTCCTCCTGCCTTAATTATTTTTCAAGCTTGCTTTTTAACAGGAAACAGCATACGCTAATTCCGCGTTGTTCACTTAATATAATACTATAACTAAGGGATTTTCGCAATATTTTAAACGGTTTTAAAACGCATTTTTGTAATTTTTCACAACCTTTTCCCCGCCCGCAAAAATCGCCATACACAGAAACGGGAATCGCCACAACAAAAACAGGAACCGCCGCACCCAGGAACGGGAACCGCCACACCCAGGAACGGGAACCGCCACAACAAAAACGGGAATTGCCGCAGAAACAAAAACAGCTTCGGAAATCAGGAACCGCTACCCCCGCACCGCTTTGCGTTTCATCACATAGTTCCAGAACATGACGATAAACGTGGCCCCTATCTTGGCCAGCATATAATGGATCCCGAACTTTTCCACGAAAAGCCACATGCAGACCTGGTTGATCCCCAGCCCCGCGACGCTGGAACCGATGAACAGGGCCGCCTGGCGCCCGGTCTGCGTCCCCGCCCCCTGAAACACGAAGACTACGCAGAGCCAGTAATTGAAAATGACGGACACGGTAAACGAAAGAGCCGCGGAATACAGATAATGTATCCCCAGCCATTCCGTACAGGCGTACAGCAGCCCGTAATCCACCAGAAAGGACGCGCCGCCCACAACGGCAAAGCGGATGATTTCATACAGACGGTTTTTTTCCATAAAGCCACCACAGCGAAAAGCCAGAATTACAAACGCCTACACTTCCGTCTTCTTCTGACGGCCCATCAGGGCAGTCACCACCGCCCGGGGATCCGCCTGATGATTGACAATGGCGTCCACCGCACGGACGATGGGCATATCCACGCCGTACCTGTCCGCGAAAGCCACCGCCGCCGGAATGGCGTTGATCCCTTCCACCACCATGCCTACCCGGCGGATGGCGTCCGCCGTCTCATAGCCCTGCCCGATCAGGTACCCGCACCGGTTGTTCCGGCTGTGCATGCTGGTGGCCGTTACGATCAGGTCCCCCATGCCCGCAAGGCCGGCAAAGGTTTCCCGGCGGCAGCCCAGCTTTTCGCCCAGCCTGGCGATCTCCGCCAGCCCCCGGGTGATCAGGGCCGCCTTGGCATTGTCCCCGTAGCCGAGCCCCGCCGACATGCCGGCGGCCAGGGCGATGATATTCTTCAGCGCCGCGCAAAGCTCCACGCCCTTCACATCGGTATTCGTATAGACTCGCATGCAGGAATTCATGAACACATCCTGCACCGTTTCCGCAACGCGTATGTCCCTGCACGCCGAAATGATGGCCGAAGGCATGTCCTGGGCCACCTCTTCCGCATGGGTCGGGCCGGAAAGGGCCACCACGCGCACATCCGCGTCCAGCTCGTCCTGAATGACTTCCGTCAGCGTCATCAGCGTCTCCGCCTCGATGCCCTTGGCCACATCCACCACGATCTGCCCGTCCCGGATATACGGGTTCGCCTGTTTCGCAGTGGCCCGCACATAGACGGAAGGCACCGCGAACACCAGCAGATCCTTCCCGCCGCAGACTTCCTCAATCGCCTTGGTAAAACGCACCGCTTCCGGAATGATCATATTGGGCAGGTTCTTCTGTACCCGTGTGGCCGCCAGCTGGTCGATCTCCCCGATGGCCGACCACACCTGCACCTCGTGCCCGCTGTTGGAGAGCATCCGGGCCAGGGCCATGCCCCAGGTCCCCGCTCCGAGTATACCTATTTTCATAATCAGCATTCTCCTTTGGAAACGTCCATGAATCTGGGCGATTTTAACATATTATAACAGTTCGTCAATAATTGTAATTTCTTTATCGATATCAAAACATCCATATCAAAACAAATGCACTTACGCGTCCAATATATTTTTTATCAGCCGCTCATGGCTGTATTCCTCATTCGCCGCCTCCAGACCGCTCCGGTATTTTTTTGAATTCGTTACCAGATCATCCACAAACCGTTCCAACTGTTTTGCAAAACTGTCTACAGAAGACAGGTCAACAGCCATCCCGATCTTATATTTTGCCAAAACCTCCGGATTCAGTTCCGGTGAACTGAGAAACGGTTTGTAAAATCCTATTGCCGTAAACAACATGGCGCCCCAGTGGTAGCGGTAGCGTTCTGCCGCATAGGGCATCATAATGGCATCCACGCCCAGCAGCGCTTCCTGCCATTCTTTTCCGATCAGATTTTTATGCCAAAACGCAATGTTGGGATACCGCCCATACTCTCTGGCATACTTCTCAAATAATTCCCCGTCCTCCGGTTTTGCTGTAGCGCCCTGCACGATCAGCTTTACCGGCACGGCAAACCGCGCTTTGACAAAAGCGTCCAAAAAAAATCCCAGGTTCTTTTCTTTCCGGAACTGTCCGAAAAAGCCCAGTTTTATGGGAGGCGTAAAGTCCGGCTTTTTATTCAATGGCAAATCCTGCGGTTTGTACACAGGGGGCGGAATCAAATCCATATTTTTTAATCCGCTGTTCGCAAAATCGTTCCGTAAAGTAATGACCTTTAGCCGGATCTGGGGATATTTTTCCACCAGCCTCGCCTGCTTTTCAAACTTCGGCTGTTCTTTGGGGTTGATACCGTGGAAGACAAAATAAACCGGAACCGGACTGTCCTTCAGTTCGCTATCCCGCAATGCTTTAAGATATCGGTATGTCGCCGTAGGAACAATAATCGCATCACAGTGCCCTTCCCTTGCTTTTTTACAGGCACTGTCGAACCAGGCCCGGCGGCGTTTTTCCCGCAACAAGCCCAAAAACAGCTTTTTAAGCTTTCCGGCTCCGGCATAGGTGACAACCTCACCGCCGTCCAAATATTCTATCGCTGCTTTATAGTCAACTTTAAACGGAAAATGTTCCGGCACAAAAAAGACAGGTTCGTGACCCTGTCTTTTTAATTCGTCAACCAAAATCCGGTCAAATTCTACCTCATGCCCCGCCGGCATGACGATGGTTTCCAAGATGGCTATACGCATAAAGTTCACCTGTACCATTTATCTGAGATAATCAATTTTGTGGTATAATCAAATTTTGTCCGTTGTCAAAAGGGTTTATCTGTATAATAATAAGATTTGATCGAATCCTTAATGTAATATGCAATCATCACCATAAGACTGAGATATAAAAAACTCAGATTCCGCAATTCTCCCGGATAGCAAAATAGCAAAAACAGCGGCAGGTTGATTGATGCTGCAATCTTTACATGAAGTTGAAATGATCTGGGGATTTTATTCCAGACATTTTTTACAATACAGACTACGAATATGATATATAAAAAAAAGAATCGGGAAGGAAACGGCAAGCCATATGTTGTTGAAGTTAAAAAATATGTTTTAGGATTGGAGATATAATATAATTGCTGCCAAACATGTGTCTGAAACCCCATCACCATACCACCCGGATTTGAATCATATAACTGATGAATGTAAAGAGCGGCCAATCCTGCAAATAAAAAACATATTCCCATGACACCAACTGTTTTCCTGACATTAAGTTTCTCTCTCAGAAACGGATATAAAGTCGGAATAAACCAGAAAAAAGCCTCTTTATTAATTGTGGCAATAACAGAAAGAAAAACAATCGGAAGCCAATGTCCCTTGATTCCCAGATAAACGGCCGAAAACATAAACAACATCTCGGGAAAATCATAATAATACCCACCGACGGAATCAAAGACTGGGATCAAAAGAGCAAATAATAGAGCAGCCAAAGTACCTGCAACTTTATCCTGCGTCACTTCAGAAAGTAAATTTCTCAATATTAAAACAGCAAAATAGAAACTTATGAAACTAACAACAATCATTAGGTAATACTCAATAATATACTTCGCCGGAACTTTTGCCTCTGCATAAATCTTCTCGACATAATTTTTACGCAACAATCTTTCCTGCATTTTTTGTTTAGCCGATACAGGAATTCTATTCGAAATCCCTTTTACCACTTCCGGAAGAAGTTTACGATATATGTTAGGGCGGGCAGCAGTATTTTCCAATACCGCTTCTATTCCCATTTCCGGGTCTCCATCCCGAAATGACCATTTTGAAAAATAACCGGAATACCCGGCTGCTGTAACCAGCAAAATTAAAAAATAAAGCATGAACTTCTTTACAAGATGTTCCACATATTGTGAACTTTCCATGTTCTGACCGCCTTCAAATCATTCTGACCAAAAATATGCTCCCCCGTGTCTCATACAGTTTTAAATTTTTCAGCATCATATGAAAAACAGATGCCGTCCGGACAAACTGTATACAGAACGTTGTTCATACACCCTGCAACAATCGGCGCTTCATCGCTTCCGTCATGACAGAGGGGTAGTCTTCCTGTAATTCATCCAAAAACCGTTTCCAGTATTTTTTAAGGCGTTTCCTGGCAACAACATCAAAATAATAAGCTAACGGAATCTTTACCGGAGTTCCTATGTTATCAATGATACGGATTGTAAAATCGGTTTCCGAAAAACGCTGCACAACAAAATTTGCCGCTTCCACATTGCTGGTTACGATCAGTTCCTGAAAAAGCATATCCCTAAAACGAATCATCGCTTTTTCAAGATAGGGTATCGTATCGCTGTCCGAAACCGCCATATTAAATAAATCCCCTATTGTAAGACTTACCTTTCCATCAAAATCCGTAATCCGCTCAAATACATACCCGGTTCCCAAATTGGTATCAACCGTCCCATAGTATTCCGTCAGCAGACAGCTGGCAAGGTTCCTTTTTTCCCGGGTTCTGCGATAATGCAATTCCCGCCGCAGATCAATATCAGGCGTAACAAACGGAACTTTTATGCAACGTCCTGCATCCCTGGGGTCAATGTATGTCTTCTTATGATCGCCTTGGCCAAGCAGTAAATCTTCAGTTAAAATGATTCTGCCACTCATTCGGTTCACTCTCCATAAATTATAAATAATAATTAACAGAAAAATCTCCGGCAAGTATGAAAACACCAATCAGACAGGTTCGTACAGTTGTCAAAAACCGCAGTCACTTCACAGCTTCCCGTCGGATTTATAAAGGTAATACAGTTTAACATACTTGTTCATGGTGTAAAAGTAGTGATTCACCGACAAGATCCATCCGATCTTCCCATCCAAAAAACCTAAATTCAAAAAATAAACCTTAATAAAAGCCCATATAGGCCGCAAGACGATATCCCGGAAAAAACTGCATCTTTTTCCGTTCTTTTTATATTTTTCCGCCGCCAGGCGGGTGTAATTGTTGAACTTGTTGAAGTACTGGTTCCAGTTGTCATAGGTATAATGATACATCACATTCCGAAGCTTTCGGTTCGGATACGGCGCTTTAATTTCCGGATGTACATACCCCTCCACATAACTGCCTTCCGCCGGAAAAAGGCGGTTCACATAGTCCGGCCGCAGGATCCCGTGGGTAGCCTCATTGTAATGAAAGCGGTTCTCTCTCCGGATCCAGTACGCATTCCGCTCGCCCTTGGCCACCGTCTCCCGTATTTCCTCTGCCAGCTTTTCGGAGATACGCTCATCTGCATCCACGAACAAAACCCACCGGCAACCGGCGCTGCGGATAGCAAAGGTCTGCTGCCCGCCCCAGTCACCTGCCATGTTGCGCTGCAACACCCTTGCGCCCAGGCTCTCCGCAATTTCTTTCGTCCGGTCCGAGCTGAAGTCGTCTATAACCAGCACCTCATCGCAGAACTGCACCGTCCTGATACAGTCCGCTATGTTCTGTTCTTCATTTTTTGCCAGAATTAATGCCGTAATGTCAGTCATGTTAAAAACCTTTTCACCTACAGCCCTGTTTACTTCAAAATTATTAAAAACATCCTTTGTGACAGAATGTAATCGACATGAAAAACCGGTTATTCTGTCAACCCGATCAGACTAAGTTTCAGATACTTCCACGCATAAACAAAAGGGTTGAAACATATGCTTCAATTATATTATACTGGTATTATATCAAAAATACGGCAATATATCTACCGCAACATGGCGCCGGCATTTATTACAGTATTTTTCTCATGAGCCATATTTCGCTTATACCCGGCGTCATAAAAATTCCCTGTAAAAAGCAATATATGCCGCACCTGTTGCGGCAACGAGGTACTGCGCAATGCAAACTTTTTTCGAAGGCCCCTTTGACAACGGACTGTTCCGTGATAAAAAATGGGAAAACAAAAGCGCCATGATCATCGTTCCCCATCAGGATGACGAAATCAATTTGGCCGGCGCAACAATCCGCAACCTGATCAAAAATGGCATCCGTACATATGTTGTGTTCTGCCTGACCTGCGACCGGCTGGAACCGGTGGAAACACGGGCTGCAGAAGGCATCCGTTCCTGCCAATGCTTGGGCGTCACTGACGGGGATATCCTCTTTTTAGGCTACAGCGATGGAATTTCCGCCGATTCAGCCATTCCTTTTTACAACGCAAAAGAAGATATGCCTGTAACCAGTTTCAGTGACAAAACAGAAACATTTGGTATTAAAGACCGGCCGGAGTGGTGTTGGTCACGAGAAAAAAAACATCACTCCTTTACCCGTGGCAATTTCCGGGATGACATTAAAGATATCCTGCTGACCCTGCGGCCTGACATCGTCTTCGCCGTGGACTTTGACCATTTTCCATTTTCGACTGTTCCACTTTCGAATTTTCCATTTTCGAATTTTCCACTTTCGCACTGACATTTTGGTTAAAATTTATTTTTTTT
>CAJOKZ010000080.1 GCA_905235335.1 uncultured Succiniclasticum sp. | reverse complement strand
AGACTATTCTTATACACTCTGCACACATAAACAAGTTGCCGGGTTTTTAGTGGCTGATACAAAATTGACGCATGATAATATGCTGGGACTGATGACAGATGTGTTGTATGAAGCATCTTTTTATGGTTATACAGAAAAGGAAATAGAGGAAGAAATACAAAACATTGAAACAGAAGATTTCGAGGAGAATTGCTGTGATGCTGAATTTGTAAGGCTTAACAAAGAAGAAAAATCTGAAGAGGAAATAAAATTAAGAGACGCATACAGTAAAGCCAGAGAGGAATACAGCGTGTTTTTACGTAACAAAGCATTGCTGGAAGTGATCAAGTCCTTGGATCAGGAACACAGATAATCTGTATATAGTATGAAAAGACCTGTATAATCAGGTCTTTTCTTTTTTGTATTCAACCGTACATGGATGATAAATCCTAACCTGTTCTTCCTGCTCATCGCCGTAATGGGAAATGCGCGTGAACAGTTCAATGGAATCCAGATCGATTTCAATATGATCGATCTTTCGTTCACCTGTAATGGGATGGGACGGATCCCCGCTTTTCAGTTCCGTGAATTTCAGGTAATTGCTTTTGTTGATGTGATTGATACGGCCGTTGGCATAATCATATACCGCCCGGATAAAAATCCTTGCTTTTTTGCGAAGCAAGAATCCATCTTTATTAATGAGATCCATTGCAATATTCCTCCATAATCAATTTTAAAAAAATGAACAACAGAAATAGTAATGAACGATTTACCACTTTTGGTCTTGTCAATTTTTTACAATATTATTTTTATTCTCTCCTTTCCCTGACTGCAATATTGCAGTCAGGATCTTTTTCTCTCAAAAAGAATACCCCCGGAAACCGAGTGAAGTTTCCGGGGATAAACTTTGGGGGATCAAAAATATAGGGCAGGCTTTTGCTCCGGCAGTATTCCTGTCAGGAGAAAAGCCCTTTCTGGCAGGCGGTATGTCTTTGTTCCTCGATATACTCATAAACAGAGATTCTCGGTATCTTGTACCGTCCCTTGATCAAAAAACATTTGATCGTGTTGCTTTTCAACAGCTCATACGTCGTATTCTTGCCCAGGTGGAGCATATCCATAAGGTCTTCCACGCTGATCATATCATATTTGTCTTCCGGCATATCATATCACTCCTTCTCCTGCCGCAGCGGTATTTTTTATTCTGATGTTCATAACCATTTTATTTAAAAAACGGAAGGAAACAGGGATGCGTTCTTTTCGAAAAATACGGGAGTAAAGCGATATAACCGGTAATAAGACAACACCATACACGGATGTCCCCCTTAATACTTTAAATTTAAAAATAAAACAACATAAAAATAATTGTATGTTTCCTGAATACCTGTATTATACAGATTTCTATATTTTCTATGTATTACATGATCATCTATGTGTTACATGTATACTTGTGGTTATATCAGTTCTCTTTTCATGATACTTTCCTTCCTGACTTTATCAGTCAGGAAATATCATCAGGTAAGGAAATGTACGTACAAAAATATTTAGGGGGAAAAAACAATGGGTATGGAAAACGGGAAGATCATCTCTTCCGAAAAACTGGAAAAGGCGCGCAGGACTTCCACGTACAAAAAGGAGCACAGCAAAAAGAGTGCGAGGATCGGCATCCGGATCACGGAGCACCAGAACAATCTGATCGGCCGGATGGCTGCAGAAAGGGGGCTGAGCAAGAGCAGGTATCTTTTAAACCGCGCCTTTGAACGCCCGCAGCTTAGTGTGGAGGCAGGAAGGATCATTGTTGGCATAGATGAAACCAATAAGGAGATCCGGAACCAGAAGGCAGCCTTCCTGAAGCACTGCAATACATATGGCGAGGTGGATGTGAAGATGTTCAACGAACTGATGACGGGGATGGAGCTGCTTTGCCAGAAATTCGACCGGCTGAAGGAAGAACTGTACAAGTGCTATCTTTCCGGCATAGAACGTGCGAACTACGAGCTCCGTGAAAAACGCCGGACAGACAGGGAGAAACAAAAGCAGGCACAGAAAGCAGGGTGACACCATGGCGATCTTCCATAGAATTAGCGAGAAACGGTACACGCTGGACGGGGTCATCAGGTACATTGCCAGCGGTTCCAAACACGCAGGGAAAGTGACGGAGTATGACGGGTTCGACCTGGATCCGTACCATGCGGCAAGGGACATGCTGTTGTTCAAAAAGATCTGCTCGAAAGACGACATGTCCCAGTACAAGCACTTCACCGTATCGCTGGAGGGCTATGAAACGCCTGCCGTGTTGAACCGGATGAAGACGGATAACCTGAAGTACAGCAAATACAACAAGCCTTCCCCCTGGGAAGTGTTTGGGGAAATCGCTTCCGCAATGAGGCAGCTGACAGGATGCCAGCTGGTTTATGCGGTACACGCAAACACGCAGCACATACATATGCATATGGTCATCAATTCCATAGACCTCACGGGCAACAGGCTGAACATCGACTATCCCCTGTTTGTGCAGATGGTCAATGCCTGCGACCGTATTCTGAAGGAACACTCTCTTCACGGGGTACGTACCTACAAGGGATTCCTGTTCCGTAACGATGAGATGGTGGATACGGATGACATAACGAAGGAATGGTGGGAACAGACGTCATGAAACAGGAGACTGCCGGTATGGCAGTCCCTCTTTTTCTTTATACTGTTTCACTGACCATCTGCCCCCGTCCATCATGTACGCCCCGCCTGTTTTTTCAAAAAGTGATGAGCTTTTGAAAAACGGCATGTCCGGATGTCCGTCCTGTCCAGCCAAAAAAAAGGTGGGTGTATCCCGCAACAGTACCGGTTTTTTATAATTTGGGCATGGACGAAGGACGAAAACAGCCCTGATCGGCAGGCACCTGTGATCCACATAATCCGCCAATACGCTCATCACTTTTTTGCTTTGTTTCATGGTCTTTTGCGCAACCCAAACTGCAGTCATAAAAAACAAAAGCCCTCAAACCCAGATAATGACTGGGCCAGGAGCTCCATAAAGACCAAATAAAGACCCAAACGCCAAAAAGGCAAACAAAAAACGGTTTCCATAGTAATTGGAAACCGTATATTTTTTGGAGCCACATATCGGATTCGAACCAATGACCCACGCATTACGAATGCGTTGCTCTACCAGCTGAGCTAATGTGGCAATATGGAATTAAAAGTATACATTCCTCTGGCTGTGACCCTCTCATTACGAATGAGATGCTCTGCCAGCTGAGCTAATGTGGCAAATGTGATAGTACTTTATTATTATCCACTATTCGTCAAGTGTTTTTTATATACGTCCAGTTATTTTACTGCCGGTTGCGCAGAAATCCAGTTTTGTAACAGCGGGGCGGCAAAATCACCTAACGCTTCATAGGTCTCGGCCTTCGGGTGTACGCCGTCCCAGATGAACCAGCTCATGCGCCGCCCGGCGTTTGCCAGCATGGGCTCGAAATCGAGAAGGTAACAGCCGCCCTCGAAGGTTTCCGTCATGGCTTTGCGCATCCGTTCGATCAACGGGTTGATTTCTTCAGCGCCGCAGAGCCAGGGCATCACCAGACAAAACGGAACGTCCTGCTCGTCGCAGAAATGTTTCGCGGCTTTCATCTGGTCAATCGAAAATGACAGCGGGCATCCCTGGATGATGTCGTTCATCCCTCCCTCAAACAGCACATGGGTAATTTCTTTCTGAAACGGCCTCCAGATCAGTCGGTCTTTGATATCATCGCAGCACTCCCCACAGATCCCATGGTTCAGCATCCGGATCCCCGTGTTTTTTTCAACCCGGGCGATCCAGCTGTTTTCCTGCGAAAAGGGAAACCCTTCGATCAGTGAATCTCCAAAACAGGCTATCGTTTTCATTCGTTTCTCCAAATTCTGTTCACCCTTTAACCCCTCGGCGCGTCGCTGCCAGACGCCGCGAGCCGGCAAACCGTTTCACTGTGCGCGACCGTCCGGATCCCGCTTCTTCCGCCGTTTTCCTTTTGTAACTTCGCATGTCCCAAAGCATCTGTCAATACCAAAAGTTTCACGTGAAACAAACGAAGGTTATTCTTCCAGATTGCCTATATACCATTTGACAAATTGGTTGGCGATGCGCCCGTTCCGGCCGGAGTGTTCCATCTCCCACTGTATGCCCTGCAGCCGCAGTTCTTCCGGATCCAGCGCTATGCCCGCTTTCCGCAGTTCGTGGTCAATCATCTGCAGATATTCTTCCTGGCTTGGCTTGGAATAATGCAGGATCAGCCCAAACCGGTCAGAAAGGGAAATGCTTTCGTTCGTGCTGTCCTGCCGGTATACTTCCGCGTCCGGGTCGTTGTTTCCCCGGTCGCCCCAGGTTTCTTTCAGCAGATGGCGCCGGTTGGATGTTGCGTATATCAGCACGTTGTCGGGCTGCGGTGTAACGCTGCCGTCAATCGCGGACTTCAGGTATTTGTAGCTGGATTCCCCTTCATCAAAGGAAAGGTCGTCGAAGAAAAGGATGAACCGTTTGCTCCTGATCCCGGAGAGCTTTTCCAGCACGGGAGCCACCAGATCCAGCTGTTCCCTTGTGATCTGGATCAGCCGGAGCCCTTCTGCGGAAAACATCGCCGCCAGCGCTTTTACCCCGGTGGATTTGCCCGTCCCTCTGGCGCCGGTCAGCAGGACGTTATTGGCAGGCCGTCCTTCTATAAAATTGCGGGTGTTAAGAAGCAGTTTGTTTTTCTGCTCCTCATACCCCAACAAGTCATCCCACGGGAATGCGGAAAAGTCCTCGATCCCGGTCAGCCTGCCGTCGCTTTCTATCCGGAACGCCGGATATCTGGCAAGCATGCCGCTGCCCCATTTGCAATAGGATTCCAGCAAAACCCTGGCCGCTGTTTTTGCGGTTTTGACCCGCAGCAGGCGCCGCCGCAGTTCCCTCTCAAAGGGGTTGCCCGTTTCTTTCGCGGGCTGGTATTCATCCAAAAAGGCCTGTCCCGTAAACTCCGATGTTTTGGCCGTCAGGTAAGGCAGCAGCAGTTCCATGTCATGGGCCGCCGCCTGTGCAAGGCCGGTCCCGTAGGTCCCGGTCGCTTCCACGGTTTTGGCTGCCGTGTTGTCGCCTTCCGCCAGGCAATGAATGATGTATCCGGCCAATACGTTGCCGGAAAGGCCCTGCTTTTCAGCCCGCTGCAGCAATAAATCAGCCAGCGCGCACCGGGCAGACAGGGTTTCTTCCGCGGCGCGGTCCTTGTCCGCGTCCGCATCGCCGGCGTTTTCGGCCTGTAACGCCGCCAGTTTTTGGATCACGGGGTCATTTAACAGGTTCCGGCATACCGTCAGCTGTTTCAAATCGGGATATTTCATACAATTTTACGGGGCGCGGAACCCTTTTGCTTTTGCGGGCGGGAGCAGCGCCTCTCCCCTTTCCGGGCCACAACACGGTGGCTCCATGTCGTTCTGTACTGTTTCCTTTTGTATCGCCGCTGCGTATCTGGCAGCCGCTTATCGTTTTCAGGTATGTATAACGGCTGTGCATCTGCCGCCGAAATTTTCAATAATAGAAAGTACCGGCATTTCCATGCGCACATTTCAACGGAGAGCCGGTACTTCGGGAACCGATTATCCTTCCGACTGCACGTCTTCCGGCGCGTTTTGCGAATGACCGGGGCAACGCCCCATCTGCCATCCGCACCGCCATCGCACAGATTCATCCGACCAGCGATTCCTTTACTTTAAGGAAACGCTGATTAATTCGTCTGCAAACTGACCGGTGCTTTTTGCGGCTGACTGCGTCAATAACCCTCAACGCAGCTACGGCTGCGCCTTCTGGCCATTTCCTTGTCAGTCGCAAAAAGCCCTCGCTCATCGCACAAACTCATTTAATCAGCGTCTCCTTAATATTTATTTTTTCACGCAACACATTCCACGGCCCGTGCCAATCCGTTTTTCCAACTAATAGCAGGAACGCCTCCGTCAGTCCAGCGTGTCCTGCAAGATCATCTGATCCAGACGGGCGCCGCCGGGAACCATCGGGAACACGTTTTCGTCGTTAGGGATCGCCACGTCCACCAGCATGGAGTCTTTGCTTTTCAGCGCCGCCTTCACAACGCTTTCCAGCTTCCGGGGATCGCTGACCCGTACCCCGTCCACGCCCATGGCTTTCGTCATGGCCGGGAAGTCCACAAGCTCCTTCACTACGGATTCGCTTTCGCGCCCGCCAAAGAACAGGCGCTGCCACTGATTCACCATGCCCAGCACGTTGTTGTGCAGCACGAATACTTTTACGGGAATCCCATAGCGGTGCAGGGTCGCGAACTCCTGGCAACACATCATGATGCTGCCGTCCCCGGTGAACAGCACCACCTGCTTGTCCGGGCAGCCCATCTTGGCTCCCATGGCGGCAGGAAGGCCGTACCCCATGGTACCCAGTCCGCCGCTGGACAGGAAATGCCGCGGCTGGTCCACATCATAGAACTGGGCCGTCCACATCTGATGTTGTCCGACGTCGGTCACTACGATCGTGTCGTCATCCGCATGCTTCATAACGCATTTGTATAATTTCTCCGGCGAGATCTTCCCTTTCAGTTTCCGGGATACAAACGGATGCTCCGCCTTCGTCTTCAGCAGCTGTTCCCGCCAGGGGGCAAACTGTTTCTTCAGGTTTACCCCGCTGTTCAGCACCTTTTCCAGGAAAAGGGGCATGGACCAGCGCAGGTCGCCGATTACCGGGATATCCGTATGGACGATTTTGTCTATTTCCACATTATCCACTTCAAACTGGACGATCACCGCATTCCTGGCAAATTTTGATACATCGCCCGTGACGCGGTCGCTGAACCGGGCGCCGATAGCAAGCACCAGGTCGCACTGGGTCATGGACATGTTGGACGTAAAGGAACCGTGCATGCCGACCATGCCCAGGTGGGCGTCATAGTGATCGGACACCGCCCCTTTGCCCATCAGCGTCGTCACTACCGGAACGCCGGTGATTTCCACGATTTTACGGACAAATTCCGCCGTATCGGAAGCGATAATGCCGCCGCCGGTCATCAGGATCGGTTTTTTCGCATTCTTAAACGCTTCCGCGGCTGCCTCTATGGCCTTTTCGTTCCCGGTGAAATCCATTTTGTAACCGCGCAGGTGAACCTCTTCCGGATACACAAAATCAAGCTCCGCGCGGAACACGTCCGTAGCGATATCGATCAGTACGGGACCGGGACGCCCGGTGGTTGCGATGGTAAACGCCTCTTTGATGACACGCGGCAGATCTTCAATCTTTTTGACCAGATAATTATGCTTGGTAATCGGTGTTGTAATGCCGGTTATGTCAGCTTCCTGGAAAGAATCCCTGCCAATCGCCTTGGTCGACACCTGGCCGCTGAATACA
Organism: uncultured Succiniclasticum sp.; assembly: GCA_905235335.1. Taxonomy (GTDB): domain Bacteria; phylum Bacillota; class Negativicutes; order Acidaminococcales; family Acidaminococcaceae; genus Succiniclasticum. Next base: position 9,563 of record CAJOKZ010000080.1, on the reverse strand, counting down.
ACCAGCGGAATAGAGTCCATGTAGGCCGTTGCGATACCTGTAACCATGTTGCATACACCGGGACCGGAGGTAGCAAAACAAACGCCCGGCCTGCCGGTGGCACGGGCATATCCGTCCGCCGCATGGACCGCGCCCTGCTCGTGTCCGGGCAGGATATGACGCGGGTAGCCGGCCTTGTACAGTTCATCATACAGTGGCAAAACCACTCCGCCGGGGTATCCGAAGACCACATCCACCTTTTCCTTTTTCAGGCTTTCAATTACAATTTGCGCACCGTTAAGTTTCATCGGGACCTACCTTCTCATTCTGTCAGAATTAATCGCGCCGGCCCCACAAGGCCGGTCATGCTGTGCCCTGACCGCATTTGAGGCCAGAATCATACTGCCGGAGACCAACCCCCGGCAGTACAAGTTATTCACAGATTATTTTTTCGCAGGAGCTTTTTTTGCGGGAGCTTTTCTGGCCGGGGCTTTTTTAGCCGGCGCTTTCTTTGCCGCGCCAACTTCGTTGTTGTCGGTCTCTTCGGTCTTGGCGTCACGCAGCCAGCTCATCATGCTGCGTACCTGTTTGCCAACCTGTTCCAGCTGGGTCTGGCTGTGACGGCGGCGTTCTGCCAGGAAATGCGCGCGGCCGGCCGCTCTGTTTTCCAGTAAAAATTCTTTGGCAAAGCTGCCGTCCTGAATCGCGGTCAATGCTTTACGCATGGAAGCGCGAACTTCGTCGGTGATAATGTGTTTTCCCATGTGGTAATCACCGAATTCTGCCGTGTCGCTTACGGAATAACGCATCATCTGCAGACCGCCTTCATAGCACAGGTCAACGATCAGTTTCATTTCATGGAAGCATTCAAAGTATGCGATTTCAGGCTGGTAACCGGCAGCCACCAGGGTATTGAAGCCGGATTCCATCAGTTCGCTGATACCGCCGCACAGTACGCACTGTTCGCCGAACAGGTCAGTTTCCGTTTCTTCTTTGAAGGTAGTAAGGATACGGGTGCCGCCCAGGCCGCGGGAATAGGCCAGCGCCAGGTCAAAGCATTTGCCGGTAGCGTCCTGCCCTACTGCGATTAAGTTGGGAACGCCCAGTCCTTCGCGGAATTCGCGGCGTACCAGATGGCCGGGGCCTTTCGGGGCAACCATGAATACGTCTACGTCTGCCGGAGGAATAACCTGCTGGAAATGGATATTGAAACCATGGGCAAATGCCAGTGCGTCGCCGGGTTTCAGATACGGAGCGATCTCATTCTTGTAAACATCCGCCTGTTTTTCGTCCGGAATCAGGATCATGATGATATCCGCCCATTTCGCTGCTTCGCTTACCGATACAACTTCCAGGCCGGCTGCTTCCGCTTTGGCCGCAGATTTGGATCCTTTGTACAGGCCAACTTTAACTGCCAGCCCGCTGTCGCGCAGGTTCAGCGCATGGGCATGCCCCTGGCTGCCATAACCGATGATCGCAACCTTGCGGTTTTTGATTACATCCCAGTTTACGTCCTGATCATAGAAAATTTTTGCCATAGTACTCTCTCCTTTTCAAAATAAATAAAATATATAAAATAAAATAAATGGAACCCTTGGTTAACGCTGCGCCCTGAATCACATGTTCTTGACCGAACTGCCGCCGCGGGACAGGGAGATCTGGCCGGTACGGGCCATTTCCAGGATCTCGTAGCCCTTCAGCATCTGCAGCAGGGCCTCAATGTGGTCTTCCCTTCCGGTCACCCGCATGACCACGGCCTCCGGGTTGACGTCCACGATCTTAGCGTGGAACAGCTCAGCCAGATTGGCCAGTTCCGAAAGCTGGGAGGGCTGTACCCGGACCTTGATCATGGCCAGCTCATAGCTGATGAACGGGGCCTCATCCAGATTCACGACCTTGATGACGTCGATCAGCCGCGCCAGCTGCAGGATCGCCTGGTTCAGCGCCCGCTGGTCTTCCACGGATACGACGATGTTGATGCGGGTCACATCCGGTTCTTCCGTATACCCTGCGTTGATATACTCAATGTTGATGGCCCTCCGGCTGATCAAGCCGGCCACATGGGTCAATACGCCCGGCTTGTTGTCGCACAGAATGGCCAGATGCTGTTTCATCATTTCACAAGACCTCCCGAAGCCTGTGAGCCCTTTTTCAAAAGCTTCACCGCATTCAAATTATAATTAAAAAACCGTCCCCCAAAAACTGAGGGACGGAAAAATCCGCGGTACCACCCTGATTCCCGTAAGTTTTACGGACACCTTGCCACGTACTGACATACGCGTTTCCTGTAACGTGGAAAAAACGCAGGCGCTTAATTTCAATTCAGCGCCGGTCCTCAGGGATGATTTTCTTCTGCCCGCCGTCACCGGTTCTCACCTTCCACCGGCTCTCTGGGACCTGCCGCAGCAGTGTACTCTTTCCCGTCATCAGATGTAACTTTTTAAAATTACGTTAAAATGATTATATGAAAAGAATTTTTATTTGTCAAACGGTTTTGTCAGAAAAAAGATTTTTTTATGCTAAAAATTGTTGACTGTCCAAAAAAATGTAACAAGCGAAACACCTTTACACTTTTTTCAGCAGCCGTTCCCCGCCATACGACGCCGGTCGGCTGCTTTTACTGCCGTAGCGGGTGTATTCCCCGTTTCAGCAGCTCCGGCCGAGCTTTTCCGCCATCAGGTAGGGGATCAGCCCGCCCCGTTCCATGATCTTCACGATATGCCCGGGGATCTTATTGCAAAGATACGTTTCCCCCGTGGTCCGGTTGAATATCTTCCCTTCCTCAAAATCCACTTCGATGACGTCCCCTTTGCGGATCTTATCGGTTTCCGGGCATTCCACGGGGATCATCCCCACGTTGATGCAGTTCCGGTAAAAAATGCGGGCATAATCCATGGCCACAAGGACGCGCACCCCCAGCTCCTTCAGCATCAGGGGCGCCGTTTCCCGGCTGGATCCGGAGCCCAGGTTATGTTCGGTGACAAAAATGTCGCCGGGCCGGTATGCGCCGGCGAATTCCGGGTCCACATTCCGCATGGACCAGGACGCCGCCTCTTTCACGCTCAGCTCCATGGATTCCGGCGGGGCGATGATATCGGTGTTGATATTGTTCCCGTATTTCCAAACCTTTCCTTTAACCATGGCTCATGCTCCTTTCAGAAAATCCCGCGGATCCGTTACGTAACCGGTAACAGCCGAAGCTGCCGCCGTCAGGGGCGAGGCCAGGTAGACGCCGGAAGATTTGCTTCCCATGCGGCCGAGGAAATTGCGGTTCGTCGTAGCCACGCACACCTCATCGTCCCCAATATTCCCGGAGTGGACCCCCAGGCAGGCGCCGCAGGTGGAACACAGGATCGTGCATCCCGCTTCCGCCAGCGTTTCCAGTATCCCTTCCCGCATGCAGCGGTTGTAAATGTCCCGGGACGCGGGGGACACCAGCACGCGGATCCCCGGCGCAACGGTACGGCCCCGCAGCAGGTCCGCCGCCATCTTCAGATCGTAATACCGCCCGCCGGTGCAGGAGCCCAGATACACCTGGTCCACCCGGATGCGGTCTATATCGGTAATGTCAAACACGTTATCCACTTCATGGGGGCAGGCGACCTGCGGCGCCAGCGACGACGCGTCAAAGGCAAACGTTTCGCTGTACACCGCGTCCGCATCCGCATTGAACCGGCCGAAATCTTCGGTCACGCCGAAATTTTCCTTCAGGAAGGCAGCGGTGATTTCATCGTATTCGATGAGCCCCGCCTTGGCCCCGGTCTCCACAGCCATGTTGGTGAGGCACATGCGCTCGTCCATATTCAGCGCGCGGATGGTTTCCCCCCGGTACTCCATGGTCTTGTACGTGGCGCCGGAGTGGCCGATGGCCTTGATCGTCCGCAGGGAAATATCCTTTGCCATGACGCCGTCCCGGAGCTTTCCGTCCCAGCGGATACTGATGCTGGCGGGAACCTTCAGCCATATCTCCCCCGTGGCCAGCACGCCGGACATCTCTGTAGAACCGATGCCGGTGCCGAAACTGCAGAGGGCGCCGTACGTAGTGCTGTGGGAATCGGTCCCCACAACCAGCGTGCCAGGCAGCACGTGCCCTTTGTCCATCATCACCTGATGGCAGGGGCCCGCAAACTCATAATAGTGGCGGATACCATTGGCCGCCGCCCAGTCGCGGGTGTACTTCACGATGTTCGCCTGCTTGATGTTGGCCGGCGGTGTGTAATGGTCGGAAATGATAACCACCTTATCCGGATCCCACACCGGCACACCCATCTTCTCCAGGTTGTCGGCGATTTCCACCCGGGGGCCCAGCAGGTCGTCCATCATGGCGCAATCCACCTTTGCCCAGATGATCTCCCCTGCCTGCACGCTGGCCCGGCCCGAAGCCTGCGCCAGTATTTTTTCGCTGACAGTCATGCCCATAGCCGTATTCCTCCTTTGCGATACAGATAAAACGATCAAACACGAATTACATTTTGAATAAAAGTTTAAGGAAACGCTGATTAATTCGACTGCACGCTGACCGGTGTTTTTGTTAAAACGCAAACTTAAGAAACCTTGTATATCCGCTCAAACATCCGGATAAAATAGCGATAGGCGAAGAACAGAAAGACCGAACTGGCCAGCCAGGCTACCGGGCTGGCATAGCAAACGCCCCGGTATCCCCAGTCCGACGCCAGGAATTTTGCCACGCCGATCCTCATCCCCAGCTCCACCAGCGAGGAAGCAAGGGGCACCATGCCGACCCCCATGCCCTGCACGGCACTGCGGTAGATAAACACCTGGCTCAGGAAGAAGTAGAACGGAACGGAACAGTTCAGGTATAATAAAGCGCTCCGCACCACTTCCGGATTGCCCTCGTCAATAAAGATGCCGACAATGGTTTCGCTGAAAATAAAGACGAAAATCCCCGCACAGACAGCAAATGTCATGGCCAGACGGGAGCATTCCTTCACCGCCTCCCGGATCCGCCCGAGCTTGCGCGCGCCAAAGTTTTGCGCGCTGAAGGCCGCCATGGCGACACCGAAGGAGATCATGGGCTGCAGGGCCAGCTGCTCTACCCGGATGGCCGCGGTAAACCCGGCGATGGTGTTGGGTCCGAAGGAATTGGTGATGGACTGGATCAGCAGGATCCCGATCCCCAAAATCGAAAACTGCCCTGCCATGGGAAGCCCGATCTTCAGGTGGCGGAGGGCAAAGCCCTTATCCCATTTCCAGTCTTCCTTCCGCATCCGTAAAATGGGAAACTTCTTCCACATATAAATTGCGCAGAAAAGGGCGGAAAACCCCTGGGCCATCACCAGCGCGTAGGCGGAACCGGGCACCCCCAGACCGTAACGGAGGATGAACAACAGGGCCAGGGCCACGTTGATGACCGTCGCCAAAACCAGGAACTCCACCGGTGTTTTGCTATCGCCCAGCGCCCGCAGCACGGCGGAAAAAAAATTATAGGCCATCATGGCCCACAGTCCTGCCGCAACGATCAACACATAGCTGCGGGTGTCTTCATACAAAACATCCGGCAGGTTCATCAACTGCAGCAGCGGGTCGATGACGATAAACATGGACACCGCCATAAAAACCACCGTGGCGATGCTGAGCATCATGCTCATGGCCACGCTGCGCCGCATCTTTTCCAAATCCCCGGCGCCGTAAAACTGTCCGGTCAGCACGGTGAATCCGTTGGCCATGCCCATAGTGACCATAACCAGCAGCATGAAGACGGGCGCCGCCGCGCCCACCGATGCCAGCGCGTTCACGCCGATGGTGCGCCCCACGATAATGATGTCTGAAATGCTGTATATCTGCTGGAATATGTTGCCGACGATCAGCGGCAGCATGAATGTCAGCAGTAGTTTCAGGGATTTCCCCCTGTTGTCATGTCTTTTTCCATAGAAAAAACCTTTGGGCTTCCTGTACTTATAAAAACGCAGGCCGGCTGCGCCAGCGAGGCTGTTAAGGAAATGCCGGGGAAATGCGTCTGTTGGATCGTTTACGGTTTTTGCGGATGCCGGGGAAACGGCCCGGTGTTATACGGCAGCGTCCGGCAGCATCCTGCGCTCTTTAAAATACACAGGCTGCAGCCCTGCCTCATTCGCCAGCGCCGCCGCAATGTCCAGCCTCCGCCCGATGTGCTCCGTGTAATGGGCGTCGCTGCCCAGGGTGCAGAAACGGCCTCCCAGTTCCCTGTAACGGCTGTACAGGGGCAGCAGCGCCTTGCCGGCCCCAGGAATATCCAGCCGCCGGGTATTGATCTCGATGGGTTTGTCCTTTTCGATCAGGATGCGGAAGAGTCTGTCCCACTCCTGCGCGTTTTCTTCCATGTGGAATTCCTTGTCCGCATAGGGCCAGTACCGGCAGATGTAGTCGATGTGGCCGAAGGAATCAAAATTGCTGTGGCTTTCCGCGCAGAGGATGCTGTCCCGCAGGAAGTCATGCATGGCCTCTTCCTTAGACATGCCTTTGTACGTGGTTTCCTCGTACAGGTCCAGGCGATTCATCATATGAATGGATCCGATGACGTAATCAAAGGGATAGCCTTCCGCCACCTTGTCCTCTTTTTCCGCCAGATGGGGCTGCATGCCCACCTCGATGCCCAGCAGCACCCGATCGGACCGCAGGGGCAGGTTCTGTTTGAAGTAGGCGTCCCTGTCAAAGAGGAACATCTCCGGGTTGGTGGGATATTCATAATCCCAGTGCTCGGTGAGGATGAGACCGATCCCCAGCTTCCCGGCTGTAACGGCCGCCTGCGCCAGCGTCATTTTGGAATCACAGGAAAATTCGCAGTGATTGTGTGTGTCAAACATATTTCTTTCCTTTTACTGTCTTATACCAACGGGTTCTGTCCTGCCGGCAGTCCGGCAAAACACCCCGCATTGCCTTACACGTTAAACCGGAACTCGACCACGTCCCCGTCCTGCATGACGTACTCCTTGCCTTCCAGACGGACCAGTCCCTTTTCCTTAGCCGCAGTCTTGCTGCCGCATTTTACCAGATCGTCATAGGAAACGATCTCTGCCTTGATAAAACCTTTTTCAAAATCTGTATGGATCTTTCCGGCTGCCTGCGGCGCCTTCGTCCCGATGTTGATGGTCCAGGCCCGGCTTTCGATCTCACCTGCGGTCAGGTATGTCTGCAGGCCCAGCAGTTTGAAGCCGGCCTTGATCAGCCGGTTCAGACCGGCCTCCGTCAGCCCTTCCATCTCCAGATATTCTTTTGCTTCTTCTTCCGGAAGCTCTGCAATCTCCGCTTCCACCTTCGCGGAAATCACAACGACCTCTGCCTGCTCCTGTGCCGCGAACTCCCGCACCGCTTTCACGTGAGGGTTATCGCCGGCATCCGCCGCTTCGTTTTCCGCCACATTGCAGACATAGATAACAGGCTTTCTTGTCAGCAGGTGCAGGTCGTACAGCGCCGCCTCTTCTTCTTCGGTAAACTCCATACGCCGGGCGGGGATGATATCCTCCAGCCCCTGGGCGACGCGCTCCAGCAGCGCCTGTTCCGCGGCGGCCTTTTTATCGTGGGCCTTCAGCAGCTTTTCCACTTTTTTCAAGCGGTTGTTGATGGTATCAATATCCGCCAGGCATAATTCCGTGTCAATGATCTGGATGTCCCGCACCGGATCCACGCTGCCTTCCACGTGGGTCACATTCTCATCCTCAAAGCAACGCACCACTTCGGCGATGGCGTCCGTGTTGCGGATATGGCTAAGGAACTGGTTGCCCAGCCCTTCCCCCTTGGACGCGCCCTTGACCAGGCCCGCGATATCCACAAAGTGCATGATGGCCGGCGTAATTTTCCGGGAATTGAACATCTTCGCCAGCACTTCCAGCCGCTCGTCCGGCACCGCCACCACCCCTTCATTGGGCTCAATGGTGCAGAAGGGGTAATTGGCCGCCTCCGCACCGGCTTTGGTGATGGCGTTAAATAATGTGCTTTTACCCACGTTGGGAAGCCCAACGATACCTACATCCAGATTCGTGCTCACGGTTTTCTCTCCTTTATCAAAACGTTTTCCAAATTTATTACCGCTATTTTTTATTACCGCAATTGTTAAATATGAGTTTTTTTAAGATTTATTTCCTATCGTTCATTTCTGCCCTTGCCCTGCTAAATTCCCTCCGGGGTGCTTTTTGAAATCTTAACAGTATCTGCTTTGGCGCGAAACGAATCGTGAAATTCACGGATATCTGAAACTCCTTCATGCGTTTCGTAAAAATCAGCATTGCACATACAGACCCTCTTCCGGTTATTATACACGATAGTACAAACCCCATCAAAAGTCAATGTTGAAGTTCTTTTAATCCGCGCTTCCGGACGCAAAGAACCGGAAAAAATTATTTACCTTATCATAAATTCTGAGTATAATTAGCATATAATTACAAGACGAGGTAAATTATGCCAATAGAAATGTTACAGGCCCTCCTGATTCCTTTTCTGGGAACAGCGCTGGGGGCCGGCTGTGTGTTTTTTATCCGCGGTAACCTGCACTGGAAGGTGGAACGCGCCTTTACGGGATTTGCCGCCGGGGTCATGGTGGCTGCTTCCATCTGGAGCCTGATCATTCCGGCTATGGAACAGTCAAAAGCCATGGACAGGCTGGCCTTTCTGCCTGCGTTGATCGGGTTCTGGTTCGGTGTGCTGTTCATCCTGCTGCTGGATCACATCATCCCCCATCTGCACAGGGAAAGTAAAGAATCTGAAGGCATGCCCTGTTCCCTGTCACGCACGGTGAAACTGGTACTGGCAGTGACGCTCCACAATATCCCGGAAGGAATGGCCGTAGGTGTTGTCTACGCGGGTCTCTTATCCCAGATGGTCAGCGGTATTACCCAGACCGGCGCGCTGGCGCTGGCGTTAGGCATCGCCATCCAGAATTTTCCGGAAGGCGCCATTATTTCCCTGCCTTTGCGGGCAGAAGGGTTAAGCAACGGGAAAGCATTTTTGTACGGAAGCCTGTCCGGTATCGTGGAACCCATCGGCACCTTTCTGACGATCATGGCGGCAAGTTACGTGGTTCCGTTCCTTCCATATTTTCTGGGCTTTGCCGCCGGCACTATGCTGTATGTGGTAGTCGAAGAACTGATTCCGGAAATGAGCCAGGGGCAGCACTCGGATATCGGGGCCCTTTCCTTCGCCATGGGTTTTTCTCTGATGATGGTACTCGATGTAGCGTTAGGATAGCGTGACATAGCATGACAGCCCTGTGACAACTTGTGACGCTTTGCGTGACACAGGGTGTGACAGGGCTGTACCTTTTATGTAAAAAAGTAAGTTAAAGAAAAATGCGCCAAAAAATTACGCGTCTGTTATACGTATATATGTCAAATAGATATAAATAAAACGGAGTATCGTATAACGACAAATTAGAATTTTTTTCAAAAAGCGTCCTTTTTTTGAAAGCTGAATCGTCTATATAAGTGAAAGGTAGTTTTATATGCCGAATCCGGGTTTGTATATATTAATAAAAGGCATTTAAAATAAAATTTATAGAGGAGGATTTCATTATGCCGATCAACAAAAAAGAAATCACAAAAGAAATGTTTGCAAAAGCCATGCAGTGCGAGTCTGCGGAAGAACTGATGGAA
>CAJOKZ010000079.1 GCA_905235335.1 uncultured Succiniclasticum sp. | reverse complement strand
AAAAAATAGGGATAGAAATACCGGTTGTGCACACAGGATCAGGGCTGACAGTAAGACCTCATTTATTATCAATCCAGTTATTCCAAGGAATCCCTTGCACGTATAAGTCGGCAATCGCGTTACCTATTTCCTTTACTTTTTCTGTTTCGGCCGGACTAAATTCCGCAAGGCAATAGCTTTGGCTGTCTTTCACAGTAAGGGTTTCTGAAGCCCTGTACTGTATTCCGTCTTTCAAACAGGTATTGGCAAAAAGAAAAGCCCCACTCCGATTTTATCAGAATGGGGTTTAACTTATAGTGACACAATCAGCAGCATTTGACTTCTGCCATCGCCTCGCCGCTTGTCTGATTTGCCTTTTCCCTGCCGATATCCGCAACAATGCGGTTATGTTCATCTACCATCACAACGTTGGGCTTGTTCTGCTTTGCCTCCCGGGCATCCATCAGAGCATAGGCAATAATGATGACTATATCACCAACCTGGGCTTTGCGCGCGGCTGCCCCGTTCAGGCAGATGACACCGCTGCCCCTTTCCCCTGCAATGGTATAGGTCTCCAGCCTTTCCCCGTTGTTGTTGTTCACGATCTGGACTTTTTCACCGGGCAAAATGCCCGCCGCATCCATCAGATCCTCGTCAATAGTAATGCTTCCCATATAATCCAGCCGCGCCTGGGTTACCACAGCGCGATGGATTTTTCCGTGAAACATGGTATAAAACATCCGCGCATCCTCCTGATAGTTGTCTCTGTTTTACTAATCGCAACTAATCCGTTTTGCTAATCTGCCTTTTCAGTTCCGTTCTTTCTTATTTCTGCAAAATGATATTATCAATCAGGCGCGTCGTACCAAATTTCACAGCTACGGCCAGCAGATGATCTGTCGTAATCGTCTTTTCTGCAGGCGTAAGATCCGGGAGCTGATATATTTCCACATAATCAATGTTGGCTAAAGGCTCCGTACCGATCGTTTCCGCAACCAGCGCTGTCAGTTTCGCGCTGTCCCGTTCCCCTTTTTCAAAAACAGCTTTTGCCTTTGCCAGCGCTTTGCTCAGAATTACGGCAGCGCTCCGTTCCGTTTCATTCAGATAGACATTACGACTGCTCTTAGCCAGCCCGTCCGCTTCCCGCACAATCGGCATGACCCGTATTTCCAGCGGAAAGAACAGATCCTTTACCATGCGTTTGAGAACCTGCGCCTGCTGCGCGTCTTTCTGCCCAAAGTACGCCTTGTCCGGCTGGGCCAGATTGAAAAGCTTGCTTACGACGGTAGCCACGCCTCGGAAATGGATGGGGCGAGTACGGCCGCACAGCACTGTTGTGATATCGCCCGTCACTTCGACCCAGGTCATGTCGCGGCCGGGGTACATTTCCTTGGGAGACGGTGCGAACAGCACATCAGCCCCCATTTCCTCAGCTAGTTTGCAGTCGTGTTCCAGCGTGCGCGGATACGCGTCTAAATCTTCTGTGGGACCGAACTGGGTCGGATTGACAAAATCGCTGACAATTGTAAAATCGTTTTCTGCGTGGGCAGCCCTGATTAACGATGCATGGCCTTCATGCAGGGCCCCCATGGTAGGAACCAGGCCGATGCTCTTCCCTGCTTTTTTTATTTCTTTCACTATCTTCTGTAACTCTGCTACAGTTTTTACCACCTTCATATTTTTTCCTCCTGTATCTTTTTACAAAATCTTTGCAAAATCAATCATAAATAAATTTCACTTGTTTAACGGGCAGACTCTGCTTTTTCTTATATTCCAGATACATCATGTTTCAATTCCTCGTCATAACGGGGATTCAGGTAATTCACATACAGCCAGGCCAGTATACTGCCCGAAATATTGTGCCAGCTGCTGAAGATGGCGCCGGGCACTGCCGCGGCGGTAAGAGCCGGGAAATGGGTTTTGGCCAGACCGGCAGCCAGACCGGAGTTCTGCATGCCCACTTCAATGGAAAGAGCCACGCATTTTTTCCAACTCATACCGGAGAGGCGGCCAAGGGCAAAACCCAAGGCGCTTCCCAGCAGATTGTGAAGCGCCACAACAGCCATAATCGTGGTGGAAGATGCCAAAATCGCTTCACGGCTGGCTCCGGCCAGGCCGGCGACCAGCAGCGATATGCACAGGCAGGAAAGGGCCGGAAGATACGCTTTGGCCTTTTCGCACCAGTCCGGAAAATAATGACGCAAGGCTACGCCAAAACCGATGGGAACGATAACGATCTGTACAATGCTCCAGAACATGGCCACGGGACTGAAATCGATCCGCTGGCCGATGATGAGGTAGGTAAGCATTGGGGTCATGATGGGCGACAGCAGGGTTGATACCGTCGTCATGGTTACGGAAAGGGCCAGGTCGCCTTTGCTGATAAATGTGATTACGTTGGAAGCTGTGCCACCGGGGCAGGTACCTACCAGCACTACGCCGACCGTAAGGGCAGGGTCAAGATGGAACGCCTGTGAAAGAAGATACGCCAGAAAAGGCATGACAGCGTACTGGGCAACTGCGCCTAACATTACGTCCCGGGGACGCTGCAATATAAGCCGGAAATCTTTCAGTTCCATGGTAGTTCCCATGCCGAACATAATAATACCCAACATCATGCTGAGCAACGAAAAGCCGGCCAGTTTCCCCAACACCCAGGTAAAAGCAGCCGGACACGTCATGCCGCCGATGAAGAATAAGATGATGACGACACCGAAATACTTGCCGATGAGCTCACAAAACCTTTTCATGTTTCCTCCTTTTCAACCATCCCCTTGCGGGGAACACTGACACGCAGCCGCACAACCTGCAACTATGCCCTGCGCTTACCGGAGAGCTGCATAAAAAAATGCGCATCCGGAAAGATGCGCATACGAAGCCATGTAGCGTCTCGTCCCGGTCTTACAGATCCAAGCGATGTGTGACATTATCCGGAATTAGCACAGCGTACTGGTAAAGTTCCCTTGGGGATACCTTCCATGCTGTTCTGATTCCGCAAAGATAATAGCACAAACGATTTAAAAACACAAGCGAATATTTAAGGCCAATTTTTTAAAGTGGGAATCAGTGCCTCAAATTCCATCTCTTCCTTTCCGGAAAGCGCCAATATATGTCACAAAAATTTCGGCGTTTTTTCTTTGCCAATGTGATATTATTAAACGGAAAAAGAAAAGAAGCGCTGCGAAAAATGCAGAAAGATTATCTTGAATCCGGCAGCAGCAGCCCCTAGTTATTTTTGTACTGGAAGGGGAACAATGGGAAGATCCAGGAATTTTCCTTCCCCAGTTATGAGAAAAGAGCTTCTTTTGAAAAATTCTGTATGCAGCTGAAAAACGGATAAAGGCAGGGACTGTTTGTTCCATAAGGAGTTAAACATGAGCGTAACATTGATCCGCGGCGACATTACCAAACTGCAAGTGGACGCCATCGTCAACGCGGCCAACAACAAACTGCGGGGCGGCGGCGGTGTAGACGGCGCCATCCACGCGGCGGCGGGAGCGGAACAGCTCCATGCCTTCTGCAAAACGTTGGGAGGCTGTCCAACCGGTGGTGCAAAACTCTCTCCCGGGTTCAATCTGCCCGCAAAATATATCATCCACACGGTGGGACCCGTTTGGCAGGGCGGCAAGTTTCACGAAAAAACACTGCTGACCTCCTGCTATATCCGTTCCCTGGAACTGGCGCAGCAGAATCATTGCAAGACCGTGGCCTTTCCCCTGATCTCTGCCGGAGCCTACGGATATCCTTATGACGATGCCCTGCAGATCGCCTACGACACCTGTCGGCGTTTCTTAAACGAAACAAAGGCAGATATGGAAATCTATATTGTGCTGTACCTGCGCGGGCGCAATTATAACGCAAACCTCCGGCCGCACACACTCTACTCCCAAATTCCCGATAAAACTGCTTTCGATCGCGTGGCAGAATACATCCGCGCGCATTATCATTTTAAAGCGGAAGAAGCAAAGCTCGAAAACGTACTTCTCGACAGAACAGACGAAGTACAGATGCCCGTTTCTCCTAAAGCGGCTGCACCGAAACCGGCAGGGAAACGAAGTGCAAAAAAAGCACTGCCATCAGACATAGGTCTTAAAGCGCCAGAAATACCTCCCTGGATGTTGATGTCCGAACCAAAACCTGAGGAAAGAAAGCACTCACCGGAAGCAGCAGAAGACAAAACGGAAGAAGACGCGGCAGACGCCGCAGCTATGGCCTTCGCTCAATCTGTCATGAAAGAAGAACGTCCCACGCATTACGTGAGACGTTTCCAAATGCCCGGCGGTTACTTGGGCAAATCGCCCCGACCGGAAGACTTTTCTGTTGCAGAAACCTTTACGCAACTGCTGATCCGCTTTATGCAGGAAAAGCACATGGAACCGCCGGAAGTTTACAACAACGCCTGCCTGGACCGGAAACTGTTTTCCAAAATCCTGAGCAATATGGAATACCAGCCGAAAAAATACACCGCGGTCCGGCTGGCCCTGGGCCTGAAGCTTTCCCCGGAAGAAACTGATAAACTGCTGAACGCGGCGGGTTTTGTCCTGTCCCACAGCAAACTGACCGACCTTGTCATTTCCTATTGCATTTCTGCTAACAAACGAGACGTCTGGGAAGTCAATGATCTTTTAGAAGATTTTGGGCTGACCACCATCTGATTTTTTACGCTACATTTTCCATTTGACTTTTTACGTCGCGTTTCCCATTTTTATCACAAAAATGCATACGGAATTGTCGCCTGCCAGGCGACCTCAGCAAGTTAAAACCGTTATAAAAAAAGGCTGTAAGGAAAATCCTTACAGCCTTTTCAGTAAGCGCACGGAAAAACTCGCCGCAGCTATAGAAAAAACAGAACGGAGCAAATAAGCTGCCTCATTTTCCAAGTTTTGCTTCAATGGCAGCCAGACGCGCCTCCAACTTCATATTCTGTTCCTTGATAGCAGCATTTTCGGATCTGATAGCCTCATTCTGCTCTTCCAGATACTGGATCTTTCTTGCCATCACGGCCTTACTGTTGCTAACACCCTTGTCCAGCGCGATACTGATACCGGCATTGATCATGTTCTCGCTGTTGCCCATGCTGCCGCCGACACTGAACATCAAGTTGTCCTGCGGGCGATAGAATACACCCAACGCCATGGCATTGGCATTGCGGTAATTACCATAACCGATCCCCATGCCGAATTTGTTGTCCATCTCCATAGGATGCAGCGCAGCCAACGCCGCCGCTCCCGCACCGACTTTGTT
>CAJOKZ010000078.1 GCA_905235335.1 uncultured Succiniclasticum sp. | reverse complement strand
CGATGACCGAGGGCTTTTTGCGACTGACAAGAAAATGGCCCGAAGGCGCAGCCGTAGCTGCGTTGAGGGACATTGCCGCAGTCAGTCACAAAAAGTACTGGTCATCGTGCAGACGAATTAATCAGCGTTTCCTTAAGAAAGTACAGCGGCCCTTCAAAATTTTTCACAAGAGCTAAGAAACTATTCTCTTGACTTAGAGTCAACTCTAAGTGTTACTCTGTTATTAAAAGCTGAATTTACATTCTGCAAGTTTTGTCTGGAAACAAAGTATTTAAAGGAACGCCTGCCGTATAAAGCGATTAAAAGAAGGAGGTTTTTTATCAAAGAAGATAATTTAAATTTTGACGTCGGTATTCATCAATCAGTCAGTAATCGGTTGCGGCGATAAGAGAAGGCGGGAAACATGAGCGCGGAACCGGCTGCATCGAATCAGGAAGAGACCGCCCTTTCTGCCGGCGGATTTGGCCGGCGTGTTAATGGCGGCTGAACGAAAACAGCGCAATTCATCAGAAATGAAGGGAGTATAAATTTGTGGAAATGAAGTGGAAGAAGACATTGGCAGCCGTAATTGGAACATCGGTTCTTGTTTCAGCAACTTTAGTAAATGTGGAGGCAGCAGCAATGACAAATCCGAATCAGAAAGTTCCGAAGAAAATTGTACAGACAGCAGGCAGGGACAGGCTGGGTGATTTTGCGCCGGACTTTGCCCGCTACAATGACGATATTTTATTTGGCGAAGTATGGTCTAAGAACGATGTGCTTTCCCTGCACGACCGCAGCATCGTTACCGTTTCCGGGCTGGTTGGCAGCGGCGTTATCGACAGTTCGCTGAAATATCACATCCAGTCGGCGAAAAATAATGGCGTTACAAAAGCGGAGATGGCGGAAATCATTACACAGCTGGGATTTTACACAGGCTGGCCGAAAGCCTGGGCGGCATTTACCATGGCTAAAGAAGTGTATGCGGAGGATGCCTCTGCGCCGGCCGCAGTCCTGACAGATAAGGAGCGGTTCCAGCAGGAGATCATGTTCCCCATTGGCGAACCGAATACAGCTTTTGCAAAATATTTTATCGGGCAAAGCTATCTGGCTCCGATTTCCAGGCAGCAGGTTGCTATATATAATGTGACCTTCGAGCCGGGCTGCCGCAACAACTGGCATATCCATCACGCAAAATCCGGCGGCGGCCAGATGTTGATCTGCGTGGGCGGACAGGGATGGTATCAGGAATACGGCAAACCGGCGGTGAAGCTTCAGCCAGGAACCGTGGTCAACATTCCAGCCAATGTGAAGCACTGGCACGGCGCGGCGGCAGACTCCTGGATGTCCCATCTGGCGATTGAAGTGGCCGGCGAAGAAACCAGCAACGAATGGTGCGAGCCGGTAACGGATGCGGAGTACAGTAAACTGAAATAATTAAGCGAAGAGATGTTGATTGAATGAGTTTGCACAGCGTGCATACGAATGAATCTGTGTTTTTTTAATAATTGTAATGCCCGTCGAGCTGCGCCTGTGATTTATGTTTGGCACGGCTTTACGGGCATTTGTAATAACGGAGGGCTTTTATGTTAAAAAAACTTGCGATTGCGCTGACCGCGATTACGGTTACGCTGGTGTTTGCCGGCTGCGGCGGCGAAAAGAAGACCGCAGAAGCCAAAGATGTGAAACCGGCTGTCAAGGAAGCGGCTGTGAATTTTATCAAACCGGAAGTCAACAATAAACCGCTTCGCTTTCTGACAGAAGATAAGGATGCGCCTATTGTCTATTTTACCAAAGACATTTCGGCCCGCGGCCTGATGAAAGTGTACAAAGCACTGGGACAGGAAAAGAAAGGCAAAGTTGCCATCAAGGTTTCCTTCGGGGCCGAAGATGAACAGTACCTGGATCCCTCCCTGATGACGGAACTGGTGAAGGAAACACAGGGTACGTTTGTGGATACCAACGGTTTTACCGCGCCCCGCAATACGGCGAAAGGGAATTACGCCATGGCGGAAAAGCACGGCTTTACCAAAGTCGGGCCGGTGGATGTGCTGGACGCGGACGGGGATATTGACATGCCGGTGCAGAACGGGCATCACCTGAAGTTCGCTCGTACCGGCTCCCGTATTCAGAACTACGATACCTTTGTGGCGGTACACCGTTTTAAAACTCATTACATTGCCCAGTTAGGCGGTAATATCAAAAATATTTCTTTGTCCCTCGGTTCCCTTTCCGGAAAAGCATTGATCCACAGCGCGGGCAAAAACGATAAAACATACCAGTGGGCTGACGACGACACTACGGCCCGATGTTTTGCTGACGCAGCCAAAGCGGCGGTGAATTATAAGAAAGGGCGCTGGGTGTTTATCAATGTGCTGGATGCCTTTGCGGCAAAGGACAAATGCGTAAATGCGCAAAACCGTGAAAACATCGGTATCCTTGCGTCCGTTGATCCCGTAGCGGTGGATCAGGCCTGTGTGGATTTTGAATTCGGCGCGGCCCGGGATGAAGCTACAAGGACAGCCTGGGAAAAACACCACAGCGTCAACGTGCTGGAATTTGCAGAAGAAATAAATGTGGGGAAACGCCATTACCGTATGGTTTCCGTGGATTAATCCGTATCTGTAATAGGAGATATGAGCTATAGCAAAAATTTTAATTGTATATCATCTCCGTAAAGGATAAAAAGTAAGCGTTTGTTGCGAAATGAAGTTGCATACAAAATATAAAGTAAAATAAAGTTCCTGTGATTATGCAGGAACTTTATTTTTTAGGCTGAATTGTGTTATATTAAACGGTAACAAGTTTTCCGGGATGCAGGACGCATCGGCGTAAAAACGGCATCGGCTGAAAAGATCCCGGACAAAGAGGCAATTATTGGCATTACTTGTTTAAATCAGGAAAGACAGCATGCCATATCCAACCGGGCTGGCTGCTGTGTTGGGATTTGGATCAGATACAGGATTTGATACTGCGGAAAAACAATAAGGGTAACGATGGGAATTTTTATGGTGATGCTAAGCGCTGCGATGTGGGGGCTCAGCGGGGTATGCGGACAGTTTCTGTTTGAGAATTATCATCCGTACCCGGTCTGGTTGATTGAAGTGCGACAGCTGGCAGCGGGTTTATTATTTCTGTTGGTTATGGGTATAAAAAAGGAGCCGTTATTTGCCTTGTGGCAGAGCGGACGTAAAAATATTGTAGAGATGCTTTGGTTCACCCTTGGTCTTTTGGGCGCGCAGTTCATGTATTATTACACGATCAGCGTTTCCAATGCGCCCACATCAACCATACTGCAATACCAGGCGCCGATATTCATTATTTTATGGCAGGCTTTTGTCCGGCGGCGCATGCCGGAGGGACGGGAACTGTTGGGCGTTGTGCTGGCGATGACCGGCGTGTTCCTGATCAGTACCCATGGCGATCCATCGCATCTTGTCATTTCCCCGGTGGCGCTGGTTTCAGGAGAACTTTCTGCTGTTGCACTTTGTATCTATATGATAGCTCCGGAAAACATCCTGAAAGAGTTTCCGACCATGCTGATCATGGGATGGGGACAATTAATTTCTTCTTTATTTTTACTGCCTTTCTGTAATATTTTTGATTCCGGCGTAGGAGTCTGGACGCCGTCAGCTGTGTCTGCTGTAGTTTTTATTATTCTGGGGGGAACGATTATTCCCTTTACCTTGTTTTTGGCAGGGGTAAAAATTATCGGGCCAACGAAGGCCTCCCTTGTCAGTTGTTGTGAACCCCTCTCTACGATCCTTTTCACTGTTCTTATTTTGGGAACCGTGCTGCTCCCTGTCGATTACGCAGGAATGGCATGCATTATGGTTACGGTGTTTATGTTAGCCGTGAAGAAAAATACATGAAATGGCAGAAAATTATTACGCTAATGGATGCTCAGGATCACATACTGCAACGGCTTGAACAAAGTGAAAGCCAGCGTCATTTAGGCGCTGGCCTGAGTTGGACCCTTATACGCTGCGCTTCCACCCTTTGAAGGAGTGGAAGCGATTTCTATTTTCTAGTCCTTCAGAGTACGGTTCATGCTGCCGGTCTGATAACCGTCCATATCCATCGTTACATAGGAAAAACCAAGACGGTGCAGGGTTTCAGAAATCGTTCGACGATTTTCAGGCGCTGCCAGCCGAATGATTTCATCTTGTCCCACTTCGATACGCGCCATAGTTCCGTGAATCCGGACGCGCAGCTGTTTAAAGCCCAAATCCAGCAAAAGCTGTTCAGCTTTATCGACCATGGACAGTTTTTCGCGGGAAATTTCTTCTCCGTAAACAAAACGGCTGGACAGGCAGGCGAAGGACTGCTTGTTCCAGGTAGGCAGCCCCAGTCCTTTGGACAGCTGACGGATTTCTTCTTTATACAACCCTGCGTACCGCAACGGGCTGACCACATGAAGTTCTGCCACGGCCTGCAGCCCGGGACGGTAATCGCTGTTGTCATCCATATTGGAACCCTCGGCTACATAGGCAAGATGATTTTCCCGTGCAATGGAAATGATTTTTGAAAACAGTTCATGTTTGCACAGATAACACCGGTTCTTTGGATTATGGCGGAACCCCTCGATATCAAGTTCTTCGCTGTCAACAATCACATGGCGTATGCCTTCTTTTTTGCAGAAAGCTTCTGCTTCCTTCAGTTCCCTGACGGGAAACGAGCAGGAACGGGCGGTGACTGCGATGACACGATCCCCCAACACATCGTGGGCGACTTTTAACAGGAAGGTGGAATCGACGCCGGAGGAAAAAGCGATGGCGACACTCTTCAGATTTATAAGATACTCGTCTGTAATTTTTTAGCAGGTGTGCTTACATCCATGTAATCGTTTCTCTCCTTTACCGGGAAGAATAGTAATCTTAATAAAAAATGTCGGTTTCCCAGTGTTTATACTGGGTTCTGACGTTTTTTATTTTTTAAATTCAACACTTTTTCAACCCTTCTTATTTTTTTATGAGTTTTGAGTCCAGTGTTGACACAATCTTTGTGGATTGACCAATCTTTTTTTCTTTTTGCTTCGGCATATAGAATTCATATGGATTTTATATGAATACTATAGAAATTCTAACAAATTTAGGGTGTTTGTCAATATTCTTTTTTCTTTACGGTTGACTTTAAAATAATTCATATAATTCCTATTGACAAACTATGAAAAATGGTTTATAGTTGGTTGCAACAGGAAAAACAGAAACCATACACAGTCCTGTTATGCGGTTTCATGTAATTTTATATCCATTGCGATGAGGGAAAAGAGTAAGCTGTTTGAATACGCGGCAGAGAGCCCGGTTGATGAAAAAGGGCGCGGATAAAACAGCAGAAGTGCATTCCGGAGCATGCAAATCCGAAAAAGAAAAAGATTAAACGGAATGGCCGGAATGGCCGCGCTGAGTTTTTTCGCAAGTAGGGTTTCCGGGTGACGCCCGTTAGCGCGTACAGGGTATGTCAGTACTCGCAGAGGTTCATACGGCGACGTATGGATAAAGTTAGGTGGTATCACGAAGCTTTCGTCCTAAACAGGCGGAAGCTTTTATTATTTTAGGGAAACGAGGACAAGTTCGTGTTCCCTTGGATATCGGAGGGAAATCTAATGCTGAAAAACAGGCGATGTTGATCGTTGGGTCAACTGATTTAAAATAAATTAACGATAAATGATAAAAAGCTGAATGATAAAAAGAAAGAAGGATAAGATTATGAAATTTAACTGGAAAAAAGTATTGGCGGTTGCGGCTGTTTCTTTATTGACGGCAGGTCTGCTGGCTGGTTGCGGTGCAAAGAAGGCAGAAAAAAGTGACAAACCGGCGGACGCCTCCGCAAAGAGGGTTGTGAAGGTAGCGCACAGGGCGGATTATGTTCCGTACTGCTTTGTCAATAAGGATAATAAACCGGACGGCTTTGAAGTTGCGGTATTGCAGGCGGTTGCGGCTGAACTGCCCCAGTACAAATTTGAATTCATTCCGACATCTGATGATGATCTGCTGATTGGTGTGGAAAGCGGCAAATATGATATCGGTGTTAAAGGCGCCTGGTATACAAAGGCACGCAAGGAAAAATTTATATTCCCGAAACATTATATTGCGGCCAGCGTAATCGGTATCACCTTCCGCAAAGAGGATGAAGGAAAGTTCAAAGACCTGGAAAGCTTCGCAAAAAACAAAGGAAAGTTAGTTCCGATTGCACCGCAGAATGCACAGTACGCAGTCGTACAGCAGTATAACCGGGAACATCCGGATAACCAGGTCAAACTGATTCCTTCCGAAAACTTTAAGGTGGACGAGGCGTACACCTGGGTGCTGGAAGGCCGCTATGACGGGTATTTCAATATTGAACTCAACCACATAAACAATGTTGAAAAGGAAACTGGCAAATACTATAAATTAAGAGATAAATTTGCTTATGTGCGGCATCAGGCAATTCCCACCTATGCGCTGTTTAATAAAAAGGACCAGCAGCTTGCCGACGATTACGACAAAGTATGGGAAAAACTGCAGAAGAGCGGCAAATTGCTGGAACTGGAAAACAAATATTTCGGCTTTGATATCTTCAAACTTGTCAAAGGCGATGGCAAAGAAGAAAGGTGATAGAAGATGCGCCCGTTTGAGCCTCTGTTGATTCCGCAGTATATTGTGGAGGTTTTCCCTTACCTGAGTGTTACGCTGGGTGTTACGGTCTCTGTAATTATCTTTGGCAGTTTGCTGGGCGGTCTGATCGCCTGGGGGAAAATCGGTGGCGGGCGGCTGGTACGGGGTCTTGCTACAGGCTATACTTATATCCTGCGCTGCACTCCGTCCATTATTCTTCTTTTTCTGATTTTTTACGGCCTGCCTAAATTTTTTCTGGAAGTCTTTGACTATGATATCAATGGGTTAAGCCGTGCGGTCTTTGTAATTATTTCCTTTACACTGCTATATGCAGCCAGCAGCTCAGAAGTCATGCGCGCCGCGTATCTTTCGGTGAACCATGGGCAGTATGAAGCTGCGGTAAGTATAGGTCTCTCCCCCTTTACCGCCCTGCGGCGGATTGTTCTGCCGCAGGCTGCGGTAGTGGCCTTGCCCAACTTCGGCAACTCGGTGCTGAACCTGATGAAAGAAGGCTCGCTGGCCTATACAATCGGGCTGATTGACCTTCTCGGGGAAGGCAACCTGATCATCTCCCGCCAGTATGGAGGATCTGCACTGGAGGTCTACACGGCAGTAGGGCTGATTTATCTGGGGCTGGCCTTTCTGATCACAAGGTCGGCGCTTTTGCTGGAACAAAAGCTGTTGCCGCAGAAAACACGGTTGGAAAGGAAGCAGAAATAAAATGGATTTGAATTACGCATTTATGGCTCGAACTTTCGGGCTTTTGCTTCAGGCCATACCGGTCACCCTAAAGCTGACCGCAGTGACGTTGATCCTGGCGACGCCCTTCGCGTTCCTGCTGGCCCTGGCGAGGATCCATGCGGTGCCGTATATCGCAAAGTTCGCTTCTGCCTATGTTTCGGTGATGCGGGGAATCCCCATTGTTTTGCAGATTTTGCTGGTGTACAGCCTGTTGCCCAGTCTGCTGAATTATGTCTTTAAACAGATCGGCATTGCATATAACATTTTTGACCTGGATACAATCTGGTATGCTTATATCATTTTCACCCTCGGTGAAACCGCGGTTTTGTCGGAGGTGTTCCGATCTGCGCTGGGAAGCGTCGGAGACGGTCAGATAGAGGCAGGGCTGTCGGTCGGCATGAATCTCCCGACGATTTACCGGCGTATCCTGATTCCACAGGCGCTGGTTACAGCGCTGCCGAGCCTGTGTAATGTTACGGTGACCCTCATAAAGAATACATCCCTTGCCTTTATGATGGCGGTGCAGGAAATAACTGCGACGGGTAAGATTGCCGCTTCCTACGGTTATAACTATGTAGAGGCCTATTTGGATGTCTTTGTGGTCTACATCATCGTTTGTTCGCTGGTACAGATCGTATTCCGTATCTCGGAAAAGCATCTGGGACGGTTCCGTCATTCCTCGCAGGTCAGCGGCTAAACAGGCGTTGCGCAGGGGGATGCTGTTTGGGCAGTTTTTTTGTTGGCCGGATTATTCTGATCCGGAATAAAAAGCGCCTGTCAATTGTACAGGTATCAAGTTAAATCATAAGCTAAATTAAATCGTAAACAAGGAAGGATGAATAAATATGGCACAGACAAAACGAGAATTGGTAGAAGCTGCTTTACATAACCAGCCGGTTGAACGCGTGCCCGTAGGATTTTGGTTTCACTTTCTGGATGACCAGCGCAATATCGACGCGGTCAGCGATCCGTCTCTGGAGGAAAAGAATTTGGCAGGGCATAAACATTTTATCGAAGCCTGGCATCCGGATTTTGTAAAAATCATGACGGACGGATTTTTCCAGTATCCGAATCCGGCGGTCAACAGGTCAATCCGATCGATTAAGGAAGCTGCGGATATCAGGCCCCTTGGCGAAGAATCAGCCTGGTTCACCCGTCAGGTGGCGTTTGCGAAGAAACTGGCCAGCGCATACGGTAAAGACATCAAATTATTTTACAATCTGTTCGCACCGGCGCGTACGCTGAATTTCAATCAGGCCAGGGTAGGCGGGCAGGAAGACCTGACGGTGTTCCTCCGCGAGGATCCTGCGGCATTAAAGAAAGTGCTTGACGTAATCGCAAAAGATTACGCCGCGCTGGCAGAGGCCCTGATCCGCGACGGCGGGGTAGATGGGATCTATCTTTCCGTTAACAATATAAACAAGGATACGGTATCGGAAAGTGATTATCGGTCATATATCGCTCCCAGTGAAATCGCGGTTTTGGAAGGAGCGAACCGCGCCAATCCGGAAAACATCCTGCATATCTGTGGATATGAGGGCGTTTTGAACCATCTGGAGTGGTACAAAGAGTATCCGTTCCTGGCGGTGAACTGGGCCGCGCATCTGGAAGGGGTATCCCTGGCAGAAGGCAAGAAGCTGTTTGGCGGCCGGGCCGTTATCGGCGGCTTCGGGCAGACGGATAAAGATGTGATTTATGTGGGTTCCAAAGCAGAAATAGAGCAGGAAACAGAACGGCTGCTACGGGAATCCGGGACTGTCGGCGTAATTTTAGGCGCAGACTGCACGGTACCCCGTGACATTGATGTGCAGCGGTTCAACTGGGTGCGTGACAGTGCAGCCTCCATAAAATAAAAACGATACCAATTTCTAATAACAGTTGGGGGAGAATATATGTTGAAGGTTACTGGTATCCATAAAAAATTTAATCATCTTGAAGTGCTCAAAGGGATTGACCTCACTGTTAACAAAGGAAACGTAGTAGTCATCCTGGGCCCCAGCGGCAGCGGTAAGACAACGCTGCTGCGTTGCATTAACTTCCTGGAAAATGCGGACAGCGGGCATCTTGATTTTGATGAGATATCACTGGACTACGGTAGCGTGACCCGGAAACAGATTAATGAAGTGCGGAAGAAAACGGCCTTCGTATTCCAGAATTACAATCTGTTCAATAATAAAACGGTACTGGAAAATGTTACGGAAGGCCTGATATATGGACATGGGAAAGAAAAGGCCCAAGCGGTGGAGATTGCAAAGAAGGCCATTGACAAGGTGGGACTGTCAGACCGGTATGATTATTACCCATCCCAACTTTCCGGCGGGCAGCAGCAGCGTGTCGGTATTGCCCGTGCCATAGCCATCGAGCCGGAGGTCATCTTATTTGACGAACCCACTTCTGCGCTGGATCCGGAACTGATCGGAGAAGTGCTGACCATCATCCGGCAGCTGGCAAAGGAAGGAAAGACGATGGTGATCGTCACCCACGAAATGCAGTTTGCCAGGGAGATTGCTACCCATGTTATTTTTATGGAAGAAGGTATCATCGTGGAAGAAGGGGATCCGGAGCAGGTCTTTTCCAAGCCGGAAAAAGAGCGGACACGGCAGTTCCTGAGTCGTGTTCTGCCTCCGGAATATATTATCTGACAAGATTTTCAGGTTCTGATTTTGTTTACAGCCGCAGATTTTTCTGCGGTTTTTGTTT
>CAJOKZ010000077.1 GCA_905235335.1 uncultured Succiniclasticum sp. | reverse complement strand
CGATTGCTATTTCACGGACTCATTTGCCTGTGGCTTCGAAACTCGGGGCTTCGCCCCTCAGACAGTCTCGCCACGACGGCAAATTTCGTCTCATGAAATAACGCAATCGTTCCCGATGTTTTGCTTATGCCATTTCTTTGCAGCGTTTTCGTACGCCTGGATATTTACTTGAACCGGATCTTCTCGTTCTTGTCGATCTGCACGATCTTCCCATCCTGTATAATCAGGGTTATCGAACCAAATTTTACCGTGCTGGCCATTATACGCAACTGCTCGATCATTTCCTCAGACAATTGCTTCTTCCGTTCCTCATTCCGCTCAGCAGGCTTCTCCGCCGTCATGGTCCACACCCTCCCTTCCTGTAACCGTCCCTCCGGGGGCGCAGGCTGCAGTCCTTTTCCAACTGCCAGCCCATTTCTCTCAAACAGCATTTTTCAGGCTCTGGTCCCACAAATTGACCTGCCTGATATTGTTAAACTATACTATACAAGCCATTTCATAGTTTGTCAATATGAATACTGTAAATTTCCTCTTTACAAATCAAAAAAGTTGTGGTAGTATAGGGTCAATACATCAAATCATATAAAACAGATATGAATAAGGTGTATTGAAAACGTACACAGCTTTCGGACTGATTGGACAACCAAAGGCCATAGCAGGGTAACCCCTGCCATGGCTTTTTCTGTTATCCGCAGAAACTGCCGGAAGCTCCTGTGCCTGACCAAAGGAGGCGATTTGGATGCGTTACCTGCATCAACCGGAACATCGATGTTGTTTTTGCCTGCACGATTTCACACATTTATAAGCGCAAAATACAACGCACGTACACATCGTTTGGTTTTGCGCTTGCCATCATGATACCTGAATGAATTTAATGGAGGAATTATTATGAGCAATGCAACTGTTGTAGACCCTAAACAAAACGATGTCGTGACGACAGGGTCATTCCACTGGTCAGACCTTTACAAAACAGACGACTGGCAGGCCGTCTGGATCGGATTCATCATCATCGTCCTCGGGGCGGCGGCCGTGCTGACCGGAGGCTTTGATTTCGCCGCAGCCAAGTTTACCACCTGGGGCAACGGGAAACCTCTTTCCGCCCAGATAAACGGCGCCCTGTTCTATCACCTGGCCCTGACTGCTCTTGTACTGGGCGGCCTGTTCACTCTCGGCAACCATCTCAAAAACATCAGCCCGGGCAAATACATCCCGGCTTTCGCCGGCCTCTTCGTCCTCGCGATCGTCGTCCGGGTCATCAGCGCCCAATATACGCTGAACCGTTATCTGGAATGGGCGTTCTTCGCCATCCTGGCAGGCCTTATCGTCGCCAATACGGTCGGCACGCCAAAGTGGCTGCGCCCGGCCGTCCAGACCGAATATTACATTAAAGCAGGCCTGGTCATCATGGGCTTTTCCGTACTGTTCGCCAACATCATCAACTTCGGACTGTACGGGCTGGGCATCGCCTGGATCGTAACCCCCATCGTCATCCTGTTCATGTGGTGGTACGGGACCAAGGTTCTGAAGATCGAGAACAAACCGTTTGTCATCACCATCGCCACCGCCACTTCTGTCTGCGGTACATCGGCTGCCATTGCGGCCGGCGCCGCCGCCAAGGCAAAAAAGAATGACCTTTCCATCGCGATTTCCATTTCCATCCTCTTTACCATCCTGATGATGGTATTCGAACCGATTCTGATCCGCGCCTTCGGGCTGGGCGAACTCATGGGCGGCGCGCTGATCGGAGGCACCATCGACTCCACCGGCGCCGTAACCGTAGCCGGCACGGCCCTTGGTAAGCTGGGGCAGACCACGGCGGTTCTGGTCAAATCCATCCAGAACATCCTGATCGGTTTCATCGCTTTTGCCGTAGCCGTATTCTTCGCCACCCATGTAGAGAAGAAAGAAAATGCAGAATCCGGCTCCGTATCCGCCAGCGAGATCTGGAACCGTCTGCCGAAGTTCATCCTGGGTTTCTTCGCAGCATCGCTGCTGGCCTCCTTTGTGTTCCTGCCCGCTTACGGCAAACAAACGGTCAGAGCCATCAACACCGTGCTGGACCAGTACAAGAACTGGGCCTTCGTACTCGCCTTCACCAGCATCGGCCTGGAAACCAACTTCCGCGAACTGAAAGCGCAGCTGCAGGGCGGAAAACCCCTGAACCTGTATATCGTCGGGCAGCTGTTCAACATTGTACTGACCTTCGCGGCAGTTTATATCCTGCTGAGCGGCAAATTCTTCCCATTGCCTAACCTGGCCGGATAAGGAGGCTTACTCCATGAAACACGCATCAGCAGCCCTGAGCGCCGACGGTTTTTTTGACAGGCTTTTTGCCAGCCGTCTCTTTATCCTGGGTGGAAAACTCTTTTTGCTGCTCTCCCTTGCAGCCGCTCTGTATATCATGGCTAACGGAATCGGTCTGGCAGACAGCCTCGATTTTGGCGCCGGCGCCTATTACTATGCGGATATCCCGAATTTCCAAAGATTTATGGACGCAAGCTCTTATCGGTCCGAAGTGTCCTTTACCACGCTGACCGCCCTGTTTTTGCTGTGGGGCGCGATCATGTACCAGTGCTGGAAACGGCTTCTGTAAAGGAACGGACCGAAAGGGCCGCCTGTAAAAATCTACGGAGCTGATGCTTTGATCAGCTATTCCGTGTGCCGGAGACCGTTATATACGGCCTCCGGTTTTGGACGTTATTTTGCAGATTATTTTTAAGGAGTGGTTTTATGTTTATCACAGTTAACGGGGAAGCCGTCTCCCTCAGGGAAGAACTTTCCCTGAAAGAGCTGGTGGCCTTTCTTCACCTGGAGCAGCCGGATTACGTCACCCTGCTGCTGAACGACCGGCTGGTCTATCCGTCGGAACACGGGACTACCATCGTAAAGGACGGCGATACCGTGGAATATTTGTATTATATGGGAGGGGGCCAGCCATGAGCGGGGAACGGATTGCGGAAGCCGCCGGCAGGATCCGTCTTTCCAACGAACAGCTGGACCGCTATTCCCGGCATATCATACTGAAGGAAGTTGGCGGCAGCGGACAGAAAAAGATCCTGGCTGCCCGCGTGCTGATCATCGGCGCCGGCGGACTGGGAGCCCCGGCCGCCATGTACCTGGCTGCCGCAGGGGTCGGGCAGATCGGCCTGGTGGACTACGACACGGTGGACCTGTCCAATCTGCAGCGGCAGATTATCCACCAGACGCAGGACGTAGGCAAGCCCAAGATCCTTTCCGCACAGGAAACGATCTATGCCATGAACCCTGATGTAAAGGTGAATACGTACCGGGAAATGATAAACGCGGGCAACATACGGGATATCATCCTCGACGGGGATTACGATTTCATCATCGATGGCACCGACAACTTCCCGGCCAAGTTTCTGATCAATGACGCCTGCGTCATGCTGAAAAAACCGTTTTCCCATGCAGGCATCATCCGCTTCCAGGGGCAGACCATGACCTGGCTGCCCGGACAGGGGCCCTGTTATCGCTGCGTGTTCAGGGAAATGCCCCCGAAAGACGCCGTTCCCACCTGCCGTCAGGCCGGCGTGCTGGGCGTCATGGGCGGTATCCTCGGTACCATTCAGGCCACCGAGGCGCTGAAATACATTCTGGGAGTCGGACAGCTGCTGAACGGGTTTTTGCTGACCTTTGACGCAAAGACCATGGCTTTCCGCAAAGTGAGGATCACCCGCCGGGAGGACTGCGAAATCTGCGGCGAACATCCCGCCATAACGGAACTGCGCGACTACGAACAGCCCGCCTGCGATATCCTGCGGCAAAAGGTGGAACGGTTCCGGGGAGGTGCAGAATGAGCCTCTTCCTGAAGCGCGAAGATTTCGCCGCCATCACAGCCTACGCCCGGAAGGAAGCGCCGCTGGAGGCCTGCGGTCTGCTGGGCGGGGAAAAACGGGACCGGGACGCCATCGTGCGGCAGGTCATCTTCCTGCAAAACACGGATCGCTCTGCGGAACATTTTTCCATGGATCCCCGGGAGCAGTTCGCGGCCGTGCGGGAATTTCGCAGTCACGGCTGGCAGATGCTGGGCAATTTTCACAGTCATCCCGCCACGCCGGCCAGGCCTTCGGAAGAAGACAAGCGCCTGGCCTTTGATCCGTCCCTGCGCTACCTGATCCTGTCCCTGCAGGCAGAACAGCCGGTGCTCAGGGCGTTCTGCATCGAAGCAGGAAAGGTATCCGAAGAAGAGATCCTTATTACAGAAAAATCGGTGCTTTCATAAAAAATGAAGAGGTGAAAGAAATGGGAGAAATTGATTACAAGACCTTAAAAAAAGGCGGATTCATGCGGCAAAAACAGCCCGGCTATTTTTCCATGCGCCTGAAAGCCGTGGGCGGGCAGTACACCACGGAACAGCTGGCGACGATCAAAAAAGTTGCCGACACGTATGGGAAGGGATATATCCACCTGACTTCGCGCCAGGGCGTTGAGATCCCGTTCATCCATGCGGATAATATTGATGCAGTAAAGGAAGCGCTGGCCAAAGGCGGCGTAGAGGTCGGCGTCTGCGGACCCCGGGTCCGTACCATCACCGCGTGCCAGGGCAATGCCGTCTGCCCCACCGGGCTCATCAACACTACCCGTCTGGCAGAAGAACTGGACAAGCGTTACGGCGGCAGGGAACTGCCCCATAAATTCAAGTTCGGCGTGACGGGCTGCCATAACAACTGCCTGAAAACCGAAGAAAACGATTTAGGCATCAAGGGCGGACTGGATCCGAAGTGGGACGGCTCGCAATGTATCTACTGCGGGCTCTGTCAGGCTGTCTGCATCGGCAAGGCGATCACGGTGGACAAAAAGGAAAAGACACTTGCCTTTGACCACAGCAAGTGTCTCTTTTGCGGAAAATGTGTACAGAGCTGCCCTGCGGGCGCCTGGGACGGCGAGCGGGGTTATGTGGTCTCCATCGGCGGCATGTACGGAAACCGCATCTCTGTCGGCAAAACGATCTTACCGATTATTTATGATGATACGGAGCTGTTCGCCATCATTGATACCGTCCTGGACTTCTTTGAGAAGAACGCCCGCCCCGGCGAGCGCAGCCGCGCCATGCTGGACCGTATCGGCTGGGATAAGCTGGAGGACGAATTAAAGAAGATTACGGGGAAAACACAACCCGCGTGACACTGATTCGTCAGGCGCGGCGCATGGCAGCCGCGTCATTTTCTGAATATAGCATAAGGAGGGCCACATGAGTGTTCAGGCCGATGAATTTCTGGATATAACGGACGTAGGCTGCCCCGTTACGTTTGTCAAAGCGAAGGTGCAGCTGGAAGAAATGCAGAAAGGACAGATACTGCAGCTGAAGATCAACGACGGCGAGGCGATCCAGAATGTACCCCGCAGTCTTAAGGAAGAAGGCCACAAGGTACTGGATATCGCCGGCAATGATGACGGCACCTACACGGTGCTGGTGGAAAAAGAAGGGCTGCTGAATACTTGAACTTGATAATTAACAAGGGTGACGCTATTTTTATTTCAGAAATCAAATCATA
>CAJOKZ010000076.1 GCA_905235335.1 uncultured Succiniclasticum sp. | reverse complement strand
TCTGGATGCAGCACTACTGCTGGGGGCTGAAGGAATCAGTGTCACAGTTGTTGATATGTATTGTGTAAAGCCGCTTGATAAAGCAGCTATTATCAAGGCTGCCGGCAATGTGAAGGCGGTTGTGACGGTAGAAGAGCATTCGCCTTTCGGAGGAGTTGGATCCATGGTGGCGCAGGTGGTCGGGGAAAACTGCCCGAAAAAGGTAGTGAATATCGCGCTTCCGGACGCACCAGTCGTGACGGGCACATCAAAGGAAGTGTTTGAACACTATGGCATGACGGGGGAAGGAATTGCCAAAAAGGTGAAAGAAGTACTGGCCTGAGGGGGAACGCATGGAAGGAAAAAAGAAATATATTCTTGCTGTCGATCAGAGCACCCAGGGAACAAAAGGACTGATATTTGATGACAAAGGCAGACTTGTAGCCCGTGCAGACCGGCTGCATCGTCAGATCATCGATGACCGCGGTTATGTGGAACATGACCCGATTGAAATTCTTTATAACACTTATGCGGTCTGTACGGATGTGGTTCGAAAAGCGGGAATTGAACCGGGAAGTATTCTTGCCATGGGAATATCCAATCAGAGAGAGACTACCGTTGCCTGGGACAAAAAGACCGGACATCCGATCATGAATGCCATTGTCTGGCAGTGTTCCAGAGCTGCCGGAACAGCAGAGAAGCACAGGGATGAGGCTGAAGATATCCGCCGGAAAACAGGTATGATCCTTTCACCGTACTTTCCTGCAGCAAAGATGCAATGGATCATGGAGCATGTACCGGAGGCAACAAGGCTTCAGGAAAACGGGAGTCTGGCGATGGGAACCATAGATGCATGGCTGGTTTTTAATCTGACCGGAGGAAAGAGTTTTAAGACAGATTATTCCAACGCTTCCCGGACACAGCTTTTTAATATCCATAACCTGGAGTGGGATGAAGGACTGCTTAAGAGCTTTGGAATTTCCAGTAAAGTTCTGCCAGAAGTGGTCATGTCTGACTCGGTGTTCGGGATGACTACGATCAACGGTTTTTTATCGGATCCGATTCCCATCTGCGGGGTACTTGGAGACAGCCATGGAGCCTTGTTTGGACAGAACTGCAGGAAGGAAGGACAGCTGAAAGCAACCTACGGTACCGGGTCTTCGGTCATGATGAATATCGGCAGGTCGATAAAACTTTCAGACAACGGTTTGGTTACTTCCCTGGCCTGGGGCAGGAACGGGAAAGTGGAGTATGTCTTTGAGGGGAATCTGAACTATACCGGCGCAGTAATCACCTGGCTTAAGGATGAGGTGGGGCTGATTACAGAACCGGCAGACACAAAAGAACTGGCTCAGAGCGCAAATAAGGAGGACAGGACCTATTTTGTTCCTGCGTTTACAGGACTTGGATCCCCATACTGGGATCCGGATGCGACCGGAATGTTTACCGGGATTACAAGAACAACCGGGAAAAAGGAACTCGTAAAAGCCTGTGTTGAATGCATCGCCTACCAGATTACGGATTTGATTAACCTGATACGTGCGGATGCGGGTTTGACAATATCGTCAATCCGAGTCGACGGAGGACCGACGGCAAACGAATATCTGATGCAGTTTCAAAGTGATATCGCGGATTGCAAAGTGCAGATTCCGAAGCTTCGGGAACTTTCAGGTATGGGGGCGGCATATATGGCAGGGATTTCTGCAGGGTTGTTTGACGAGGAAAATATATTTGACTGCATCGAATACACGGAGTATCTGCCGGCTATGCAAGACGAAGCAAGGGAGCAGCTGATATCAGGCTGGAAGGATGCTGTGAAGCAGGTACTTACATACAGGTGACCAGGGATAAACAGATAAATGTTCCAGAACCCGAAAGGGCAGCCGCTCAATTACTTTCGGCTAAATATTCAAGGAATCGTTTGGCAATCTCCCGGGGCTTTTGTGCATACAAAAGACCATAGGGGATGGTTAGAGAATTGTCCAAAGGAATCGACTTCAGGGAAGGCTGTAAATCCGGTGTATTGGAAGTAGTAAGCAGCAGAGTGTTTGTCAGTTCGCATTGATTATATAATTTCAAATCATGGTAGAGCGGACCATTCACAATATGGATCTGGGGATGTTCCTTCTCAATCTGATTTCTTACCTGATCAAAGATCAGATGGTCGCCATGCGGCGGCAGCATAAGCCTCTCCCCGTGCAAATCCTGATAGGAAAGGGAAGAGAGCCTGGCGAGACGGTGAGAAAGCGGTACAGTGACACAGAAACTGCAGGAATCCAATTGGAAAAACTGACATTGGGAAGAACAGGAGATGGAATCCAAAGGACTCATAATAAAGTCGATATCCTTGCCCAATAAAGAAAGATTATGGGCAACCTGATAACGGTCTTCTTCGATCGGCACAAGCTGGATTTGAAAATCAGGATGAATCTCCTTTAACCGTGGCAGACGGAGCAAGTCAGGATTGCAGGGAAACAACAGAGAAATTCCTATGCGTAACATATGCGAATTGGTTTTTTCGATAATTTTGGCTCTCTGAACTGCTTCATCCACCAGTTGTTTGAGCTGTTCCACATCATTGTACAGAGATTCTCCTGCGGATGTAAGGGTAACGCCCCGCCGTGTCCTTTCAAGCAGACGGAACCCTAATTCATCTTCCAAAAGATCGATCTGCTTCATAACAGCGGTCGGCGTGATATAAAGCTTTTTTGCGGCACTTGTAAAACTTCCGGTTTCCGCGACCTGAATGAAAAAGTGCACCTTTGTATTGAGCAGCATGATGTTTAATTCCCCATTTTGAAGACCCGTACCCTGAATTACTTTTCTCAGGGACAAGTTTGTTCTCCCGGTAATTTTGCCGTATACGGCCTGCACCCGGGAGTAAGTTTTGCCTCCCCCAGAGTGTGATAAACTTCGCGGAATGATTATAACGTATATACCTCTGGTAGATACTATTATGAAGAATCTGAGATTCATTGTCAATTCTGAATATGCTAAATTTTTCCTGAAAGCTGCAGGAACCATTGTTTTGAAATGATTTTTTATGAACATACCAGTTGTATTCGTTGCGAATGATATTGATATGTCCACCAATGTTTGTAGAGGAGAAAAGATAGAGATAATGAAGAAAAAGTATACGTATAACCAGGAACTGGATGGGCCTCGTCCAGGTGTGGATATAACCAATGATAGTCCTCTGATGCTTCTTTATATCCGTTGGAACAAACTGGTCAACAGGATACTGAGCGACACCTGGAAACCACCAGAGGGGGTGAAAAAAAAGCAATTATACATTCCCACCCGGGATGGATCGAAGATCAGCAGTTGGTTACTTGAACCGCAAGGGAGCACCGAAATACTGCCGGCTATTCTTTTTTGTCACGGCGGAGCGTTTTTCATGCCCATCCTGAATTCATCGCTAACGTTGGCTGCCAGCTATGTGCGTAAGCTGGGATGCAGAATCGTGATGCCGGAATACCGGCTGACACCAAAACATCGGTTTCCGATCCCCTTAGAGGATTGCTGCGACACGCTTAAATATATGATTCAGGAGGCAGACTACTGCAAATTAGATATGGACCGGCTGATTATCTATGGGGAGAGCGCGGGAGGGTGCCTTGCCACAGAAGTCACACATTTCTGCCGGGACAAGGGGCTTGTCCATCCGATGGGTCAGATGCTTATCTACCCCGTAACAGATTTCAGGCAAGAGTATCCATCCATAGTGCAATATCAGTTTGCCCCCTGGTCCAGACTGGCTAATCTCAACATGTGGAAGCTGTATCTGCCTTCCGATTTACCGGAAGAAGCAGTTCCGATGGCGCAAGAATACTTTCGGGGGTTTCCGCCAACGTATGTTGAAGCTTCGGAAATTGATATCTTACGGGATCAGGATCTGGCTTATGCAGAGAAAATGCGAGCAGCCGGAGTAGAAGTGCAAAGTGAAACAATTCCCGGTGCCTACCACGGTTTTGATTCGGAGATAAACAGTCCGTTGGTGCAGCGGATATTGACTCGCCGGGTAGAGGTAATGCGTCAAATGCTTTTCAAATAAAGAAAACACCTGGAATGCAAGCCTTGTTGAAGAGGAACGCTCATATGACAGAACAATACAAAATTTTTGAATCCGTTTTGAACGGTACTATCAAAGGAAATCCTTATACAGATATTTGGCTGAGGGCGGTTTTTGTCAAAGGATCTGAAGCAGTCAGGGTCAATGGCTTCTATTGTGGCGGCGGAACCTATAAAATCCGTTTCATGCCCGGCAGTCCTGGTATTTGGACCGCAGTAACACAGTCCAATGATCCTGCTCTGGATCAAATAACGTTAGTCTGCGAGGCATTCCCGGCAGGAAAGGGTAATCATGGACGAGTGCTGACCAGGAACATGATCAGTGCTAATACACGGAACGTGTCTGAAGACCGTTTCCACTTCGTTTACGAGGACGGAACGAGCTACCGGCCCTTTGGAACGACCTGTTATGCATGGATCAACCAGCCCGGTGAGATTCAGGAGGAAACGCTTGAGACATTGAAACATGCGCCTTTTAACAAAGTCAGGATGTGTATCTTCCCAAAGTTTTACGATTATAACACAGCGAACCCTTCAAACTATGCCTTTACAGGTGATGTCGAGAATGGATTCGACTATACCCGTTTCAACGAGGCATTTTGGTGTAATTTGGAGAAACGTATTACGCAGTTGGATGAACTGGGCATCCAGGCGGATATCATTCTTCTGCATCCTTATGACAAATGGGGTTTCTCCAAAATGGGCAGGAATACCGACTTGTTTTACCTCAGCTATGCAGTTGATCGCCTGTGCCACTTTAAAAATGTCTGGTGGTCGTTGGCAAACGAATTTGACCTTATGCCATGGAAAACGGAAGAGGACTGGGAGCTTTACGCGCATATGGTCATGGACCGGGATCCTTATGGTCACCTCCGCTCCATTCACAATTGCCTGAAACTTTATGACCATACCCGCTCTTGGGTTACCCATGCCAGTATCCAACGCCTTGATGTATACAAGACTGCGGAATCGATTACCGAGTGGCGGCAGGAATATCAGAAACCTGTTATTGTGGATGAGTGCGGCTATGAGGGAAACATTAATTACGGCTGGGGAAATCTCACCGGAGAGGAATTGACCCGACGTTTTTGGGAAGGCTGTATCCGGGGCGGTTATCTTTCCCACGGTGAGGTATACGTCCAGTATGGCGAGATCTGGTGGGCTCACGGAGGCAAGCTTCACGGTACCTGCCCTGAACGAATTGCCTTTCTGAAAATGGTGATGGCTGATGTGCCGGCGGGTGCTGCACCATTGAAGCTCACACCGGAGAATCATGAGGCAAACTGGGATGTGCCCTGCCTGTGCTGTGAAAGCGATAACTCGTATTATCTGTACTACTTTGGGTTCTTCCGCCCCGCTTTCCGAACCTATGAGCTTCCGGAAGGCTATTCATATGAAGTAGAGCTTATAGATACCTGGAACATGACGATAACCAGGCTGCCCGGAGTCTACAGTGGGAATATTCGGCTGGATCTGCCGGAAAAGCAATATATGGCTATCCGCATGAAAAGGGTGTTCGACAGACAGATAGGTTTTTCCCACCCATTGAA
>CAJOKZ010000075.1 GCA_905235335.1 uncultured Succiniclasticum sp. | reverse complement strand
GTCGCGCCGTGGTTGAGGAGGTTCGGACAAATGATCTATGGTCTGGATGAGGATTACGTATATGGAACAGAGGAAGTCGAGATCGTAAATGGCGGCCTCGCATCGATCTATAGGGTCTTACAGGGAAATGACGCGGGAGCGAAACGGCGGCTTTTGTTCTATCTGGACCGGTATCTCGATCCGTATTATCAAAATGATCTGAGCAGCCTGTACGAACCATTAAAGGAAATGCTTCAGGATGTTGTGATCAGGGAAAATGAAGATGATGTCAGGGAGGAGGCCTTACATCTTCTGGAAGCGTATACGGAAGCTCCGTATGACATTTTTGAAGAGAACATCAATGCGGTTCCGGAAAAGTTTCGTAAAATATCTGATCAAAACAGGAGAACCGGAAAGAATTGAATTAAATGGTACACTTACGCAAAAGGTCGAAGAAGCCATCCGTTTGATCCTAACGGAAGTGAGTCAGGAAGAGGTTGACAAATTCTGTGAAGTATACGAGGCGGCCAACGTCAGGCTGTTTCCTTCTGCGATCGATTTCTTTAAAAAATACGGCGGGGCTTTTCGTGACAGTTATATAGAACTCAATGAGCCGAAATACAATCAGGATGTCTTTTTGGCTTGTTACGGCGTTCCGTACATCCGTTATACCGGTACAAATCCAAAAGGCAAATTACAGGAAGAGGTAAGAGAACTTGGATGGGCGGCCAACTCTATCGAGGATGTAAAGAGATTTGCCGGGCAGGACGTGTGCCCGATCGCCGAGATCGGATATTATTATCAGCCGGATGTTTACATCGGAGAAGACGGGACGTTATACTGCGTATACGAATACAAAGAAGAAATAGGAGTCTTCCACACACCTGCAGAAATACTTGAAGACCAATTTGGAAATGTTTATCCGGTTGCAGTATATAAGAGTAAATAGAGCAGTGTTTGTTCCAAAGCAAGTTGGCAAATTCGAATTTATCAGCGAACAACATCGGGAAGGTAAGTATCATGAAGGGATTGGCAGACTTACATATACACAGCACCTATTCAGACGGCATATATACGACCGGGGAACTGGTGGTAATGGCAAAGGCGGCGGGAATCACCGTCATAGCCCTGACCGATCACGACACGCTTCTGGGATTGCCTGAAATGGAGAAAAATGCGGCGGGGCTGGGATTGGATTTTGTTCCCGGCGTAGAATTCAGCGCCCGCTGGGAAAACCGGCAGGTCCATGTCCTCGGGTATGGCATCGACCGGCACAATGCGTTGCTGCTGGAGCGGTTGGCGGATGTGCGCAATGCCAGGAGGATTCGTCTGCAGAAGATCATCAGCAGGCTGCACGAAATGGGTGTGGACGTGGAGGTCCCTGTTCCGGAAGAAGGTCATTGTGCCGTGGGGCGCCCGCACATCGCCCGCGCTATGGTCGACCAGGGTTATGTGAAGACGGTGCAGGAAGCGTTCAATCTATATATTGGAGAAGGAAAACCTGCCTACCAGCCCCAGACGAAGATGACTCCGCAGGAAGCCGTCCACATCATCCATCAGGCCGGAGGGCTGGCGGTGCAGGCGCACCCGGAGGAGATCGGGGACAGGGAACTGGCGCTTCACCTTTTGGATACGCTGCACTATGATGGCATTGAGGTCTATCACCCTTCCGCAAAAGATCCTGCAGCCCGGGATTACTGGCTTCGGATCGCTGCGGAACGCCGACTTCCTGTCACCGGCGGCAGTGATTTTCACGGTAACGAGGGACGCTTCCCGGAAAAGCTGGAAGAGTGGCCTGTGCCCCGGGAAAAAGTGCAAGACTTTTTACGGCGGTTTGGGTTATAATAAAGTTAAAGGTAAGGCGACAGAATATTTTATCCCTGTCCGTGCTGCCGTATAGTTAAGAGGCATGGGGTAAGGGATACATCATACAACAAACAATGGGAAGTTCCGGAGACAGACCATGGAAGTAATCGCTTTTGTAGGAGCCAGCGGATCGGGGAAAAGCCACCGGGCCATCGGGGTCGCGCATCAGTATCATTGCGACGCCATCATCGACGACGGCCTGCTGATCCAGGGCACAAAAATATTAAGCGGGACATCGGCAAAAAGTGAACAGAACCGTGTGCAGGCAGTAAAGCGGGCTATTTTTTATGAAGACAGCCATGCCTCGGAGGTGAGGGAAGCGCTGGCCCGTTCCAGCATCCGCCGGATCCTCATTATTGCCACTTCGGATCGGATGATCCGTAAGATTACGGAACGTTTGGCCCTGCCGGAACCGTTAAAGACCGTCTACATCACCGACATCGCGTCCCGCCAGGAGATCAAAAAGGCGCACGAATCCCGCCTTCGGTATGGGAAACATATCGTTCCTGTTCCCACGGTGGAACTGAAACAGCATTTCAGCGGATTTTTCGCAAACCTTCCGTACAATATTTTTTCCAAGAACAAACATGTGCGGCAGGAGAGCCGGTCTATTGTCCGTCCTGCTTTCAGTTATTATGGCACGATTCTGATCTCAGATTATGTGATTGAGGATATCGTCAATCTCATCGTGAAACGAATGGCGGGTATCGCCAGGATACATTACATCCATGTGCGCCGTCGTACGGACAATAAAGGTCTTTCGGTACATGTGGAGATCAATCTGTACTATGGTGTAAAAGTGTTCGAGGTTTCGCGTCTTTTACAGAGAAAGATCAAGACACGGGTGGAATCCATGACCGGGATGCAGGTGCAGCGCGTCAACATTTCGGTCCGCAGCCTGGAACTGCAGTCTGCCACGCCCCGTTTGCAGGCGTTGTAGAGGAACGCCTTAAGGAGGATGCGGGAGCGGTCTTTGGGGGAATTCGGTCCCGTCAGGTATTCCGGCTGTATGAAAACAGGAATTGTCTCCGGGAAGCGGGGCTGCCATAAATACGGTTGACAGTGAATTTGAAAAAGACGATAATATAATAAATAGGGTAATGAATAAGGGAATATCTGTGTAATTCAGAAGTCAAATGAATAAAAGAGGAGGGACACGATTTTGAAAATTCATGAGTATCAGGCAAAACAGATCATGAAGATGTACGGCATCAATGTACCCAATGGCAGTCCGGCGTTCAGCCCGGAAGAAGCGGCCCGTATCGCCAAGGACTTTGATGCACCCATTGCGGTGGTCAAGGCGCAGATCCATGCAGGCGGGCGTGGCAAGGCCGGCGGTGTCAAGCTGGCGCATAACATTGACGAAGTAAAATATTTTTCTTCCCAGATATTGGGCAAGGTGCTGGTCACCCATCAGACCGGACCGGAAGGGAAGATGGTCAACCGCCTTTTGATCGAAGAAGGCAGTAATATTGAAAAAGAGTATTACCTGGGTTTCGTCATCGACCGGGATTCCGCGGAGATCGTCATGATGGGCAGCGCGGAAGGCGGCATGGAGATCGAGCAGGTTGCGGCGGAAATGCCGGACCGGATATTCAAGGAATACATCGATCCCACCATCGGTCTGATGCCCTTCCAGACCAAACGCATGGCCTATAACATGAAGTTTAAGGAAAAGGTCATTGCCAAAGCGCAGAAGTGCATGATGGATCTGTACAACCTGTTTGTGGAAAAGGACTGCACCCTGGCGGAATGCAACCCGCTGGTGGTTACGGTCGATAACAAAGTGGTGGCGCTGGACGCCAAGCTGCAGTTTGATGACGCGGCCATATATCGTCATCCTGAAATCGAGGCCATGCGTGACGAAGCGGAAGAAGACCCGAAGGAAAGGGCTGCGGCCAAAGCATCCCTGTCCTATGTCAACCTGGGGGGCGACGTAGCCTGCATGGTCAACGGCGCAGGTCTGGCAATGGCGACCGTGGATATTATTAAATTCTACGGCGGCGAACCGGCTAACTTCCTGGACGTCGGCGGAGACAGCACGGTGGAAAAGATTGCGGAAGCCTTCCGCATCATGCAGTCGGACGACCAGGTGCACAGTGTATTCGTAAATATTTTCGGCGGCATCAACAAGTGTGATGTTATCGCAGGCGGTATCGTGGAAGCAGCGAAGGTAGTCGGTCTTCGTGTTCCGGTCATCGCCCGTCTGGACGGTACCAATCATGAAGAGGGGCGCCGCATTTTGAAAGAAGCCAACCTGCCCATGGTTCACGCGGTTCCCAAGATGGAAGATGGCGCAGAGCTGGCAGTGAAGCTGGCAGCGGAACTGAAGGCTAAGAGAGCAGAAGGAAAGGAGGCGTAAGAAATGGCTGTATTTGTGGGAAAAGACACGAAACTTATCGTACAGGGCATTACGGGCCGTCAGGCTACCTTCCATACCAAGATTGCAGTGGAATACGGCACAAACGTGGTAGCCGGCGTAGCTCCGGGTAAAGCCGGGGAAAAAGTACTGGGAAAGATACCTGTGTTTAATACTGTAAGCGAAGCGAAGGAAGCCACCGGCGCCAACGCCTCTGTGATTTATGTTCCGGCCCGTTTTGCGGCGGACGCCATTTGCGAAGCCATTGACGCAGGCCTGGATTTTGTATGTTGCATCACGGAACACATCCCGGTACAGGATATGGTAAAGGTTCGCGCGTATATGAAAGGGAAGAAGACCCGTGTATTAGGTCCCAACTGCCCCGGCATTTTGACGGTAGACGAATGCCGTCTGGGCCTGTTGCCGACATATATTCATAAGAAAGGTCACGTGGGCGTTATCAGCCGTTCCGGCACCCTGACCTATGAAGCGACCTACCAGCTGACCATGGCGGGCATCGGCCAGACAACCGCGGTGGGTCTGGGCGGCGACCCGGTAAAGGGCATGGACTACATTGAAGCGCTGGAAGCTTTCAATGCGGACGACGACACGTTGGCTGTTATCATGATCGGCGAGATCGGCGGCACGGCGGAAGAAGAAGCGGCAGAATGGATCAAAGCCAACATGAAGAAACCGGTTATCGGGTTCATCAGCGGGCGTCAGGCGCCTCCGGGCAAACGGATGGGCCATGCAGGCGCCATCATCAGCGGCGGCAAGGGCACGGCCGACGACAAGATCAAAGCGCTGAATGCGGCGGGCATTGAAGTGGCGGACACCGTGGCTCACATCGGCGAAACGGCAGTACGAGTGCTGAAGCAAGCAGGCCTGTACGACAAGTGCCATACCTGCTGATTGTATTGGGTAAAAAAAGCAAATTTCCGATAATATAAAACAGGCAGAACTTTCCCTGTGGAGAGTTCTGCCTGAAATTTTACGGTATCGGTTGTATCCGGATTTTTTGCGTGCAACTTTTTAGGACGGCACATTCCAAAA
Organism: uncultured Succiniclasticum sp.; assembly: GCA_905235335.1. Taxonomy (GTDB): domain Bacteria; phylum Bacillota; class Negativicutes; order Acidaminococcales; family Acidaminococcaceae; genus Succiniclasticum. Next base: position 826 of record CAJOKZ010000075.1, on the reverse strand, counting down.
AATAATTTATTATTCCTCTTCGTCCTGCGCAAAATAAAATGCGGGGGAGGGATAATAGAATTCGCAATGGTTGAATGCGGTGGTTTCCGTCGTGAATTTTCCCAGCACGGCGCGGGACACTCCCTCTTCAAAATCGACCACGTTGTTTTTATTGATATTGGCATCCTCGACGATCACCAGCAGATAGGGATCGGCGATGGGTGCGTTTTCCGGAAGCTGGCTGCGGTCCAGGGGCAGGCCGGGGATGATCAGCAGCTGCCCGGCATCCTCACCGTTGGCATCCTGCAGACGGGCGCGGTAAAAATTATTATACAGCGTACGGGCCAGACGCAATTTGTAAACAGGTACGTTATTCATTTTGTTACACTTCCTTTAAAAATTTTTATCGTCATTCATTGTAGCATAAAGTAAGCTAATAGAAAAGGAAAATTTTAAATCGTTTCTTCATTTACAGGCGAGGGGGCCGGATGTTCACACTTTCCATGGATCGGGAGGTTTGGGGCGTTCCTTTGGGAACAGGCAGAAGGGAAAAGGAGATTGGCGCAACAGCTGTCCGGCAAATTTCAGGGTGCCTGTAAAAACAAAATGTTTTGTATACAAAAATCGGATCAGAGAGTGTAAAATAAAGTGTGTAAGTTATGAGTAACCCAACTTACGCACTTTTATTTTATAGAAAAGTGCGATACACTATGTGAAAGGAATGAAAGGAACATGGGTACAGCACTAAAGTTTGAGTTTACGGTTTTTTCTTTGTAACCGTTCCGGTAGTCATCGGAATCCGAGCGTTCAGACTTCTGATAACCCAGATGATCATCCATTTCCGCTT
>CAJOKZ010000074.1 GCA_905235335.1 uncultured Succiniclasticum sp. | reverse complement strand
GTCAGCGTGCAGACGAATGAATCAGCGTTTCCTTAGGGGAAGGCGTAAACAAAACATCGTGTACGGCTGCGTAATTCCATGGGATGAAAATTACCGTCGCGGCGAGGCTGTCTGAGGGGTGAAGCCCCAGGTTTCGAAGCCGCAGGCAAAAGAATCCAGGGAATAGCAACCGTACACGGTTTTGTGATGTCTTTCCCGAACCCAAATAATTTATGGGTAATTCAATTTAATTTTTCGACTCGATCTCCAGCAGGCAGTCGCCGCTTTCGATCCGGCTGCCGGCCTTCACATGGATCTGCCCGACGATACCGCTGACCGGGGCCGCGATGGTGGTCTCCATCTTCATGGCTTCCGTTACCAGCAGCGGCATTCCCTTGGTAACGCTCTGGCCCTTTTCCACCAGCAGCTTCACCACGGAACCGGACAGGGTGGCCCCCACTTCGCCCGGATTGGTCTTGTCGGCCTTCTTGCGGGCCACGTTCTCGGTCTTTACGTTCTTGTCGAAGATCTCGATTTCACGGGGCATGCCGTTGAACTCGAAGGATACCATCCTCTTCCCGTTTTCGTTGGGTTCGCTGATATGGATCAGCTTGATGATGACGACCTTGCCCTTTTCGATTTCCACATCCACTTCTTCACCCGGCGTCATACCGAAGAAGAAGGTCGGTGTATCCAGTACGCTTACATCGCCGTATTCCTCGCAACGGGCAACCCATTGTTTGAACACGTCCGGATAGAGGCAGTAGGAAGAAACCGCTTCATCCGTAACAGGCGCGTTCATCTCCGCCAGTTTGCCACGCACCTCTTCAAAATCGGTGGGAGGCAGTACGGCACCGGGGCGCTGGGTAATAGGCTCCTTGCCCTTCAGCACGATCTTCTGCAGCCGTTTCGGGAAACCGCCGTAAGGCGTACCGATGCGTCCCTCGAAGAACTCGATGACGGATTTCGGGAAGTCCATGGTATCCCCTTTGGCATACACATCCTCTTCCGTGATCTCGTTCTGCACCATGTACAGGGTCATATCCCCCACGACCTTGGAGGAAGGCGTAACCTTGATGACATCCCCGAACATCATGCTGACACGGTGGTACATATCCTTGATGTCCTCCCAGCGGTCCAAAAGCCCAAGGGCAGCGGCCTGCTGCTTCAGGTTGGTATACTGCCCGCCGGGCATCTCGTGCACATAAACTTCCGGATTGGGGAAGTTTTCGGTCTTGTCCGCCGCTTTGTAGTACGGACGGACGGTCTCCCAGTACCGGGAGAATTCATTCAGGGCGGCCACACTCAGCTTGGGCTGGCGGGGATGCCCTTCCAGCGCATAATACAGGCTGGCCGCGGAAGGCTGGCTGGTCCCGTTGCTCATGGCGCTCATGGCCACGTCCACGATATCCACCCCCGCGTCAATGGCCCGGGCATACGTGTAGATCGTATTGCCGCTGCCCTCATGGCTGTGCAGGTGGATGGGCACGCTGACCGCGTCCTTCATGGCGCTGATCAGCTCATACGCCGCCTGGGGCTTCAACAGGCCCGCCATGTCTTTGATCGCGATGATATTGGCGCCGGCCCGTTCCAGTTCCTTCGCCATATCCACGAAATATTTCAGATTGTATTTATCCCTTTCCGAATCCAGGATGTCGCCGGTATAGCACAGGGCAGGCTCCGCCACCTTGTTGCATTCCCGCACGGCCTCGATGGAAAGCCGCATATTGTCCAGACTGTTCAGGGAGTCAAAGATACGGAACACATCCACCCCGTTTTTGGCGGACAGGCGGATAAATTCTTTTACCACATTATCCGGATAGCTGGTGTACCCTACCGCGTTGGCGCCACGGAGCAGCATCTGGAACAGCACGTTGGGGGCCGCTTCCTTGAACTCCTGCAGACGTGCCCAGGGGCTTTCGTCCAGGAACCGGTAAGCCACGTCGAAGGTGGCGCCGCCCCAGCACTCGAAGGAGAACAGTTCCGGCAGTTTGCCGGCCGTGTCACGGATGACGCGAAGCATATCCACCGTGCGCAGACGGGTCGCGAACAGGGACTGATGGGCATCGCGGAACGTCGTATCCGTCAGCAGCACCTCATCCTGCTCCTGTACCCACTTGGCCAAACCTTCCGGCCCGCGGGCATCCAGGATCTGTTTCGTTCCTGACGGCAGATCCCCGGTAAACCGCTTCGGCATATTCAGCGGCGCGAACTCCGGTTTTTCCTTTACACCTACATTGGCGTAGCCGTTAACGGTGATGTCCGCAATATAATGCAGCAGCTTGGTGCCCCGGTCCCGGCTTTCCGGGAAATGGAACAGTTCCGGTGTCTGGTCGATGAAGTTGGTTGTATACGTACCGTTCACGAACTGCGGATTCTGCAGCAGGTTTTCCAGGAACGCGATATTGGTCTTTACGCCGCGGATGCGGAACTCCCTCAGGCAGCGCATCATCTTGGTGATGGCGATCTGATGGGTCAGGCCCCAGGTGGTGGCCTTTACCAGCAGGGAATCGTAATACGGGGTGATGACAGAACCGGTGAAAGCGTTGCCCGCGTCAAGACGGATGCCCATGCCGCCGCCACTGCGGTAGGCGATGAGCTTTCCGGTATCCGGCATAAAGTTGTTCGCAGGGTCTTCCGTGGTGATACGGCACTGGATTGCCTCGCCACGGTATGCGATCTTGTCCTGTTCGGGGATCCCCACCTCCGGACTGTGCATGGGATAGCCTTCCGCAATTTTGATCTGGCTCTGGACGATATCGATGCCGGTGATGGCCTCGGTAACGGTATGCTCTACCTGGATACGCGGGTTGACCTCGATGAAATAGAAGTTGTCATCCCCCGTCACCAGGAACTCAACCGTACCGGCGCTGATGTAGTTTACGTTTTTCATCAGCTTCACGGCCGCGTCACAGATCGCCTTGCGCAGTTCCGGCTTCACAAAGGTGGCCGGCGCCATCTCCACCACCTTCTGGTGGCGGCGCTGTACGGAACAGTCGCGCTCGAACAGATGCACGATCTCGCCGTGCTCGTCACCCATGATCTGCACTTCGATATGCTTCGGGTCTTTCAAATATTTTTCAAGATAAATCTCGTCATTGCCAAAGGATTTCAGGGCCTCCGATTTGGCCAGCGCATACGCGGTCTCCACCTCTTCCGGAGTGCCGACAGCGCGCATCCCGCGCCCGCCGCCGCCGTTGACCGCCTTGATGATGACCGGATACCCGTGTTCCTTACCAAAGGCATAAACCTCTTCCACGGAAGAAATCGGACCGTCGCTGCCGGGAATCATGGGAATCCCTGCCCGTTTCGCCTGGATCCGGGCATTGACCTTGTCGCCAAACATGATCAGGTGTTCCACCCGGGGACCGATGAAGATAAACCCTTCCTCGGCGCACCGTTTGGCCAGATCTGCATTCTCGGAAAGGAAACCGTAGCCGGGATGGATGGCGTCCACATCATGTTCATGGGCGATCCGCATGATATCTTCAATATCCAGATACGCTTCCACGGGGCCCTTCCCCCGCCCTACCTGGTAAGCTTCATCGGCTTTATTGCGGTGCAGTGACAGGGTGTCTTCCTTGGAAAAAATCGCGATGGTGCGGATACCCAGCTCATTGCAGGCGCGGAAAACACGGATGGCAATCTCGCCCCGGTTGGCAACTAAAACCGTTTTGATCTTTTTCATGTTGATTCCTCCTCCGTTTATACAGGTTCCTGAAACCGCGGCGCGTCAGGAGCTGACTTCCGGGCCCTGCGCCGGCAGGACCATTCCGCCCGTATAGAAACAGGCAGACCGGTTCCCCGAAACATGCAGTCTAATTGTAATATAATAAAATCACAAATTCAACAGCACCGGGAAATGTATACATTATTCTTAAGGAAACGCTGATCAAATGAGCCTATGTGACCGCTGATGGATTTTACGGCCGGTAATGACTCTAATGCACAATGCTACTACGTTAACATATATTATACATCCATTCAAAGCGCTCTGACAACTATGCCGACGAATTAATCACAGGTTCTGTAAAATTTATATCATCTGCCTGCTGAATGTGCTATAATATAAAACACTATAACAGAAAATTTCAGCCGTCCGCACGCGGGGAAGCCATGGAAGCAGACCTTCCTGCCTGCGGCATGCCAATAAAAATTCCATCGAGGATCCACGAATGACATCTGCAACAACGACACCCAATACAACTGCAAATTATAACAGCCTGTTCCTCTATGTGGTGGACCATCTGGACAGGAAAGGGAACTACGACGCCTCCCCCCTGCCCGACGACCCGATGCGGGAATACTCCTACGGGGCGGAGGACGCCGTCCTGTTCCATCCCGAGCCGGATGATAATTATATGGAAGAAGCCAAGGATATCTATTTGTTATTGAAAGAATGGCAGAAGCATCCCACCCGGAAGAACAAGGACCTGCTCTATGAAAAAATCAGGTCCACTACCCTGATCACCGTGTTCTTTTCCCTTGCGGCCCAACTGCGGACGGAAAAGCTGGATTACAACCTGCTGCATCTGGCCCAGGAATGGTTCTACACGGCAAAAGACAGGGAAGCGCTGAAGTTCGTCTATCTGATCTGCGGGCTCATCGGCCTGAACCAGGTACGCCGTTCTTTTTCCGAACACCTTTACAACGATCTCTTTACCCTGGCCCGGTGCGAGGAATTTACCATCTTCCTGTGCATGGCCTGCCAGTTAAGCGAGATCCGTCCCCAGAAAGAGCTCTGGTTCCTGGCACGGCATACGGAAGGATGGGGAAAGGCCATCACCCTGCTGATGCTGCAGTACCGCACCCCCACCCAGCGTCTCTGGCTGCTGAAAAAAGGTCTGGACATCCGCATCTTCTGGCCGCCCCTGGCCCCGGTCATCATTCAGGAAAGCCGGCTGGCCGAAATGCTGCAGCAGGAAGAAATCCCGGAAGACATCTATCTGGCCGCTTCCCATGTGCTCATCATGTACCTGATTTTCCTGTTCCCCATCCAGGAATCCCCCGTCAATCCCTTTGAAAATTCCCTGATGATGCCGGTCAGGATCAAGCTGGAACCGTTGCTCCGCGATTTCCTGCGTCATGCGGAAAAATACGCTGTCACGCCGAAACATCTGCTGACCATCTTTGTGATCAAAGACCGGCTGGAGCTAATGGCCGCCGAAAAAAACGGAAGCTGCCTGACCTCCAATGCCGCACAGCTTCTCATCGCCCTATGCGACGGCCTGATTTATTGCAAGGACTGGGAGCCGGAAATCCGGGCCTCCCTGTTCGATGACCAGGGCCGCCTGAACGCCGAGATGGTTGATTTTGCGGCAGACCTGGATATTGATATCTGGCCGGATGTGATCCGTTTCTACAACGACCATCCCAAGGACCTGGCCGCCCTGCGCTATCTGATGTTCGCGGAAAGCGGCAGCGATGAAAAGCGGATCAACACCCGGCGCCATCTGTTCCTGGACTGCGCGGAATCCCATCTGAAGCAGTACAGGGAAAATGAAGACCTGCTGATCAACTTCGCCCATTACTTAAAGGATTATCCCGGCGAAGGGGAAGCGCTGCTGGAAGCCGGCCTCACCTCCATCTACGAGCACGCCATCGGCGTGGCCGCCCTGTCCGTATCCACCTGGCCCCGGGATACCGTACCCGTGAAGCTGAAAAAGGCCGTCATACAGGCCATGCAGCTGAACCGTAACCCGTTCATCGACCTGGTGCTGAAGTCGATCATCGACGAACGGATACCGGCGCCGATGGAGTTTCCGCCCGACGATATATAAGAAAACTGAAAAAACGCTGCAAAAAAAACGGCATCGCAAAACCGTCCACGATTGCTATTTCACGGACTCATTTGCCTGTGGCTTCGAAACTCGGGGCTTCGCCCCTCAGACAGTCTCGCCAC
>CAJOKZ010000073.1 GCA_905235335.1 uncultured Succiniclasticum sp. | reverse complement strand
CTTCGTCTCCACCACAAAAAATAAACGAACACTTCCGCAACGGTCGTGTTCGTTTTTTTATTGGGTACGTAAATAATCCTGTGGTTAACCCTCTTGCGACATTGTGGTCGGACCTGTAAACGGTCTGTGGTCAGACTATAAATTATCCTGTGGTCGGGCTATAATAGATTGTGATTTGGCTATCAACAGACAGTATGATCCGGGCCATCTTATGGAAAACTTGTTATACAACGAACTGATCCGGCGCGGATATTCGGTAGACACCGGCGTAGTGACTGACCGGACAGGTGGAAAGAATGCACAGAAGGAAATTGATTTTGTAGTCAATGATGCGGACAGGAAACTGTATATTCAATCGGCTTTGCGCATGGATACAGAACAAAAAACATCGGCAGAGACGGAGTCCCTCTTACTGGCTAAAGATTTCTTCAAAAAAATAGTTATGCGGATGGATATACCGCATAACTACTATGATGATAACGGGATCTTTCATTGTAACCTGACTGATTTTTTGCTGGGACGGGTTGAACTGTTTTGAAAAGCGCTCCATTACCGGTGATTGATAACGTGCGGGTCTGACGCTGTTTTTTCAAAACTGCTTCAACTCATACGCGGACAGGATTCCCCCGCTTCTATCGGCGGTGGCAGGAATGCCCGCTCCCTCCCCTCAAAGCAAAAATATAGATTTTCAAAATGCAATGAAAGATTGTTAGTTTCCTATAAAATATGATACAATAAATAGTAATGCCAACGTATAAAATGGAAGGAACAGGGAGGCTGTCGTGAAACAACCGTTAGTGGAAGCCATGGAACGCTATCTGCGGGAACAGGTCTATCCCCTGCACACGCCGGGACACAAAGGCGGGCGCGGAGTGGCGGAACCGCTGCGTTCGCTGCTGGGACCTGCGGCGCTGCGGCTTGACGTTTCCCTGATGAGCGAGCTGGACGACATCCACGCGCCTTCCGGCTGCATCCGGGAAGCACGGGAAGAAGCCGCGAAACTGTACGGGAGCGATGCCTGCTTTTTGGCGGTGAACGGGACGACGGGGGCCATCCATGCCATGCTGCTGTCGGCGTTGCAGCCCGGCGACAAGATCCTGGTTCCGAGGAATTCACACCGCAGCGTCATGGGCGGGCTGATTCTGGCAGACGCGGCGCCGGTATATGTGCAGCCGCCTTATATACAGGAGTTCGGCCTGCAGGGACAGGTCACGCCGGAACAGGTGGAAGAAGCGTTTGCGCGGCATCCGGATATGAAAGCCGTGCTGCTCACCACACCCAGTTACTTCGGCATGGCTGCTGATACGAAGCGGATCGCGGACATCGCCCATGCGCACGGCGCCGTGCTGCTGGTGGACGAAGCCCACGGGCCGCACCTTGGTTTTCATAACGGGCTGCCGCCCTCGGCCATGCAGTGCGGGGCGGATATGGCGGCCCAAAGCACCCATAAGCTTTTGGGCGCGATGACGCAAAGCTCGTTGCTGCAGGTGAAGGGAACGCGCATTGATGTGCGTCACGCGGCAGATGTAATGAGCCTTCTTACAACAACCAGCCCCAACTACCTGCTGATGGGTTCGCTGGATGCGGCGCGCTCCCAGCTGGCGGAGCGGGGCCCGTCCATGATGGAGGACGCGCTGCGCGCGGCGCGGGTGCTGCGGGACGAACTGCGCGGCATTCCCGGCCTGCAGGTGATCGGTCCGGAGCATGTGGTGGGCCGGTACGGTGTCGCCGCGATGGATATAACAAAAGTTGCCGTTAACATAAAAGACTGGGACTGCAGCGGGATCGAAGCGGGCGAGGCCCTCCGCAGGGATAAGATCGCCGTGGAACTGGTGGATCCGCAGAACGTATTGTTCCTTGTGACCTACGCGGACTGGGCGCCGGTGCAGTGGCCGGATACGGTAAACCGCATCTGCCGTTCGCTGCGGAAGCTGAGCCCGGCAAAAAATCCGCTGGAAGCCCGTTCCGCATGGGCGATACAGGAAGAAAAAAAGAAAAACGCGGAAAAAGCGGAAGCGATGAAAATGGATTTTCCCGTAACGGAAACAGCCGCGTCCCTGCGAAGTGTTTTCTACGGAAAAAAGAATGCCGTGCCGCTGGCGGAAGCCGTCGGGAAAATTTGCGCGGAGCCGGTCAGCTTTTACCCTCCGGGCATCCCGGTGATCCTTCCGGGCGAGCGGTTCACCGATGAAATCGTCCGCTGGTGCGGCGTAATGAAAAAACAGGGACTTCCCGTCAGCGGGCCTGCGGATGTAACACTGCAGACGGTACGGGTGCTGGCGGAACAGAACGGATAAAAAGCATTGGAAGGGCAGGCGCAGAAATGATGGATAAAGGACATTTTATTACCATGGAAGGGGTCGACGGCAGCGGAAAGACGACCCAGCTGCAGCTTACGGCGCGGTATCTGCTGGATTGCGGCTATGACGTGGTGACCACCCGGGAACCGGGCGGGACCGGAATGGCGGAGCGGATCCGCGATCTGGTGCTGGACGCGGACGCGGCCGTAAACCCGCGGGCGGAAGTCCTGCTGTACCTGGCGGCCCGGGCGGAGCATGTGGAAACCGTGATCAAGCCGGCGCTGCAGGCCGGAAAGCTCGTGCTCTGCGACCGTTTTGCGGATTCCACCATGGTTTATCAGGGCTTTGTCCGGGGCATCCTTCCGGAAAAAGTGGCGGAGCTCTGCGATTTTGCGGCAGAAGGCATCACGCCGGAACTGACCATCATGCTGGACGCCGCGCCGGAAGCCCTGTTGCAGCGCCGTACCGTCCGCGGCGTAAACGACCGCTTTGAACAGGAAGGGCTGGACTTCCAGAAAAAAGTGCGGGACGGATTCCTGATGCTCGCCAGCCGGGAACCGGCGCGCATTAAACGCGTCAACGCATTGCAGAACGTGGAAGCGGTGCAGGCGGATATACGAAAATTGTTGCACGAAGCAGGCTTTTGAAATCTTTTTCACGGGAGCGACGCATGTTTGAAACGATTACAGGCCATCAACAGAACAAAGCATTCCTGGAGCGATTCCTGAACCGGGAAGAACGCCCCCACGCCCTGCTGTTCTACGGGCCGGAAGGCATCGGAAAATGCCTGCTGGCCAGGGAATTCGCCCGGGCGTTCCTGTGCTGCGGCCCGGCACATGAGCCGCGCCCCTGCAACCGTTGCGAAAGCTGCCGCCTGCTGAATTTTGAAACGGGCAACTTCGCCCATCCGGATTACCTGTACTTCGATCCGTCAACGGACGAGGAACAGGAAAAGAAAAAGACCAAAATCATTTCCGTGAATCAGATCCGCAGCCTGATCCGCCAGGCAGCCTTCGGGCCCACCCTGTCGGCGCACAAGGTTTGCATCATCAACGAAGCGGACACCATGAACCAGGAAGCGGCCAACTCCCTGCTGAAGCTGCTGGAGGAACCGCCGGACAAATGGTTTTTCATTTTGGTGGCGTCGTCCATAAGCCGGCTGCTGCCCACGATTTTATCCCGCGTGATCCAGGTGCGGTTTACGCCGCTGACCGTGGAAGAAACAAAACACGCGCTACTTTCAAAAGAGATTCCCGAAGCCGAAGCGGACCTGCTGGCGCATCTGTCTGACGGATCGTTGGGACAGGCGCTTCGGTTCCGGGAAGAGGGGATCCTTGATTTTCGCAATGCGGCGCTGAAATATGTGGGGGAATTCCCGTTAAAGGCGCCCATGACCTACCTTCTGGGGGAGGATTATTTTTCGGATCTGATTCCCGCGTCCGGCGGGAACGAACAGCTTCAGCAGTTTTTATCCATGACCGTCTCCGTGCTTCGGGATCTGCTGATAGTGAAGAACGGACTGCCGGACCGGGTGTTTAATATAGATGCGCTGCCGCAGCTGCAGCAGATCGCCGGAACGTGGGACGCAAAGCGGCTGCACCGTGCGGCTGGCGCGGCGCAGGAAGCGGCGGCCGCCGCGGCGCGGCGGGCCAATACAAAAAGCGTGCTGGATATGGCGACATTCCGTATCAACGCGTGCTGTGAAGGGAGATTATAGAATCATGAAAAAAGTAGTGGGGATCCGTTTCAAGAAAACGTGCAAGATATATTATTTCGATCCGCTGGACATTGAACTGGCGGCGGGGGACAATGTCATCGTGGAGACGGCCCGGGGCATGGAGTATGGAACCGTGACCATCGGGGTCCGGGAGATTCTGGAAGAACAGGTCAAGGCCCCGCTGAAGCCCATTATCCGGAAGGCGACGCCGGAGGATGAGGAAATGCTGCTGCAGAACCAGGTGCGGGAACGGGAAGCGTTCAACATCTGCCAGCGCCGGATCCAGCGTCACGGGCTGGAGATGAATCTGGTGGACGTGGAATTTACTTTTGATGTAAATAAAATCATTTTCTATTTTACGGCGGACGGGCGCATCGATTTCCGGGAACTGGTCAAGGACCTGGCCTCCGTCTTCCGCACCCGCATCGAGCTGCGGCAGATCGGGGTGAGGGATGAGGCCCGTATGGTGGGCGGCATCGGAAGCTGCGGGCGGCCCCTGTGCTGCGCCAGCTGGCTGGGAGATTTCGAGCCCGTTTCCATCCGCATGGCCAAGAACCAGAACCTGTCCCTGAATCCCACCAAAATTTCCGGCTGCTGCGGCCGCCTGATGTGCTGCCTGAAATATGAAGATTACCTGTACGCGCCGGAAAAGGGCAAGGGCGGCCGGGGCCGGAAGGATTCCCCGGACATTCCCAAGGTCGGATCCATGGTTGCCACCAGTATGGGCAAAGGAAAAGTCACCACGGTGAACAAAGCAAAACGCACCGCAACGGTGCAGCTTGCCCCGGATAACGTGGTTACACTGGAATGGGATGAGCTGATCGACGCGTCCCAGGCCATAGATGACGATTAAGCGTAAAAGTTTTTTCCGCCTCTATAGGCGGGAGTACGTTCACACCGGGTCACGTTGCGAAACGGATGAACGGTTTCAGATTGAAACAGAAATTACGGTTTGCGCAGAGAAATACCGATTTGCGCAGAGAAATGACTGTTTGTGTAGGAAAAAATGGTTTGCGCAGAGAAATGACTGTTTGTGTAGGAAAAAAACGGTTTGCGTAAAGAAATTACGGTTTGCGTAGCAGGAAAACTATGAGCGAGATCAGAGAAGACTACCTGCCCGGCTGCGGCTATAAAATTTATCAGGATCCGGCGGAATTTACCTTTACGACGGATTCTGTTTTTCTGGCCCACTTCCCCCATCTGGCCAATAAGGCAAAGGCGCTGGAACTGGGCTGCGGTACCGGGGCCGTCAGTTTCTACCTGGCAGCCCGGGGCGCGGCGGAAGTGACGGGACTGGACGTGAACCCCCGCATGGTGGAGCTGTTCAACCGCAGCGCGGAAGCCAACGGAATTTTCTGGCAGGAGGATGCGCAGTCTGCGTGCCTGAAGCGGGCAGGACTGACGGAGACGGGTTGCGCTGCGTGTACAGAGGGCGCGCAGGGTACGTCGCCTATGGGAAAAGAAAATTCCTGTTGCAATAAAACTGTGGCTGCAAAAACTTCTTTGCCCGATAAACCGAAAGTGCGGGCGGTGGAATGGGACATTAAAGAAATAAAAAATTTCTGCCCTACGGAAAGTTTTGATCTGGTGGCGGCCAACCCGCCCTACCGCAACAGCGGGCACGAGCGGACGGTGGGTACCAGCGCCTGCCACGAGAAGACGGCGGTGCTGGAAGATTTTTTCGCGGCGGCGTCCTATGCGCTGCACAGCCGGGGCCGTTTCGCCCTGGTGCAGATTCCGGAGCGCTTCATGGAATCTATGGAACTGGCCATCAAATACAACCTGCAGCCCAAAAAGCTGCAGTGGGTCCATGCGTCCGTGGATAAACCGGCGTGGATTTTTTTATTGGAAATGATAAAAAACGGCAGCTACGGCCTGGAGGTTTTGCCTCCGCTGGTCATGTATAACGGGGACGGCACGCTGACGGAACAGGCGAAGAAGCAGATGGAGAAGGAATAGATAGACAGGAGAACAAAGAAAAAGCCATAAGCGGGAGAG
>CAJOKZ010000072.1 GCA_905235335.1 uncultured Succiniclasticum sp. | reverse complement strand
CTAAAATGAGTTTTGAAATCCATAATTATTCGTATATTTGGTCCTGCCTGCGGCGCCCGTAAAGGCCCTCTGACGGCAGGACTTTTTTGTAGGATAAATGTATCCAAAAAGGGCTGAAATCGCGTAGCGGCGAAATACGGGCGTCTCAGGGGCATATGCGAAAAATCAAAAAGTCAAAAAGTCGAAAAATCAGGAAATTTGTATATTTTCGAAAATAGATATACATGATAATAAAAGTAAATTAAAGAAAATTGATGTAATAATAGCATAAATTAAAATAGTAAAGGATTATAAATAAATATCGAATAAAATGAATAAATACAACAACTCAAAATCACAGTTCGGCCCAAAATAAGCGAAAAAGCATGCCTTTGGGGTGGTCAGCGGGGGAATAGGACAGATTTGAAAATGCGAAAACATTTGTCCATTCGGAAAGGACTCTCGGGGCGGGAATAACCGGTGGACGGCTTATGTCCCTAAAATGTTCTGAGAGGAACCATTGCGCTCTTTTTTTTATATGGTAAAATTAATTCGGGGGAAACCGAGTCGGAAAGGATGGAGCAAAATGGCGTTTTATGGAAGGGCTAAACAGCGTGCGTTGTTACATACTCTGTTTGAAAATGATAAGATGCAGGTTGTGCTGCTTTACGGCAGGCGACGGGTTGGGAAAAGCGAACTGCTTAAGCAGGCGCTTCGTGAAACAAAGACGCGGAGCATATATTATGAATGCAAGCAGACAACGGAAAAGAATAACGTTAACAGTCTTGCTGAGATTGTGGCGCAGCAGTTGCAGTTTCCTCCGTTAGCTTTTGTAAGCATGGAAAGCATACTGGATTTTCTGTTTAAACAGTCGGTAAAAGAAAACCTGATTGTAGTTCTGGACGAATATCCGTATCTGCGTAATGCGATCCCGGGATTGGACAGCATTCTTCAATCGCTTGTGGATACCTATCGTGACACTGCTCGCCTTAAATTTGTTCTTTGCGGCTCGTATGTGGAAGTGATGCAGTCCCTTCTGGAAGCGGCCAATCCCTTATACGGAAGGATTGATAGGTCGATTAACCTTCATCCAATGGATTATTATGAATCGGCCCTGTTTTACCCGGATTTATGCCCGGAAGATAAAGTACGCTTATACAGTGTTTTCGGAGGAATTCCGTATTATAACCGTCTGATTGACCCGACCCTTACGGTGCAGGAAAACATTACGGAACTGATTGCTTCTCCCGGAGCCAGGCTGGAAAACGAAGTGTCTATGTATCTGCGTTCTGAGGTGTTGCGTATTGTGAACGCTAACGAGGTGTTTGAAACACTGGCAAAAGGATGTTATCGTTTTAGCGATATTCTGTCACAGTCGCATGTCAGCAGCAGTCCTACCCTTGTGGATGTATTGGATAAACTGATTCGTATGGAACTGGTGAAAAAAGAAGCGCCTATTAACGATGAACGTAACCGGAGGAAAGCTGGTTATGTCATCTGCGATCCATTATCTTTGTTTTATTACCGATATTGTTTCCGTTATGCATCGCAGTTGCGGATCATGGACCCGATCGCCTTTTACGAGCTGAACATCCGCGAAGATTTTGAAACCTGGTATGTGCCCCGCTGGTTTGAGGAAATCTGCAAGCAATACCTGATACGCTGTAACCTTATGGGAAGGCTGCCGGCTACTTTTATAAAAATCGGGAAATATTGGTATGATGATCCGAAGCTGCATAAAAACGGTGAGTTTGATATTGTTACAGAGGATACCAACGGATACATTTTTTATGAAGCCAAATTTACAAAAGAACCGGTGAAAACGGCGACTATAAAACAGGAAATACAGCAGGTTAAAGAAACAGGCCTTACCTGTTACAAATACGGCTTCTTTTCCAGAAGCGGGTTTGCCGGGGCGGAAATGGAAAATGTTATTCAAATTGAACTGGATCAAATATATGAATAGTGAACTGAAGACAAAAATAGAAGATTTCTACGCATTCAGGCATTTTACCAGTCAGTCTTCCTTTCCTTTGAAGAAGCACAGACTGTATTCTATGATGCCGATGCTAGACATGCCTACAGCATTCCGTATGTTTATGGTACGGAGTAAAATGGTTGGCGGTCTGCCTTTTGATGCAAGATTATCTGTAAAGAAACCGGTTGCAGCAGGATCACTGACTAAAGAAGAACTGGATTCTGAGATTCAAAAAGGGTTTGATGACATGCTTGCTGGTAAAGAACATCCTGCTGAAGAAGTGTTTAGCGGATTAAGAAAGAAATATGAATTATGAAATATGATATTATCATTGCTAACCAGGCTGAAGCAGATATGCAGGACATGTCTTTGCTAACCGCTAAAATTCAAGCTCAGGGGATTCATAATCCTGGCAAAGTTTACGCAAAACTTTACGTACAATGAAAAATTTTGCCTCCCTGTATAGCAGACGGAGAGGCGCTTGTATTGTGACGGCGCGGTAATTTTCGGAACGGGTAAGGGACATGGACTGGGGACGGATCATTCTTGTGTTTACGGATATCCTGCTGCCGCTGGCGGTAGGGTTCCTTCTGAAAAAGTATCAACTTATATCGAAGCGGACTTGTGACTTGCTGATTCATTTCAACGTGGTTTTTATGGTTACGTTCATGAGCCTGCTGAGTTTCTGGGTGCTGCCTCTTTCCCGACAGCTGCTGTGGCTGCCCGTGATCGGCGTACTCATTACCGCCGTGCCCGGCATCATCGGGGCGAAGTGTTTCGCCGGGCGGTTTGACAGCGAGCTGGACCGGGGCGCCTATGTGATTTCGTCCATGCTTTCCAACATCGGCACCGTCGGCGGCCTGAGCGCGTTCATTCTGTACGGGGAGGCAGGCTTTGCCTATGTGCAGCTGGTGGCCACGCCGCAGAATATCCTGATGGTGGCGGCGGCGTTCCCCATGGCAAAATATTATTACGAAAAGCATCAGGCCCGGGCGAAACAGGTGAAGCTGCGGCTGAGCTTCCATGAGATGTTCCTGACCCGGAACCAGATCGGGATCCTGGGCATGGCGGCCGGGATCCTGCTGCAGGTTTTCGGGGTGGAGCGCCCGGCCATACTGGGTTCGGTGTTCCATGACCTGGTCCACATCCTGTCCTGGGTCGCTCTTTTGCCGGTAGGGTACCTGATCGACTTCGGCCGGGCCCGGTATTATTACGGCAAGGTGGTCAGCATGGTGTGGCTGCGCTTTGTCATCGTGCCTGCGCTGTTTTATATGCTGTTCAAAGTGCTGTTCACCGACCAGGTGCTGCTGGGTTCGCTGCTGATCCTGTCGGCTACCCCTGCGGCGATCAATTCTGTCATTACGGCGCAGCTGTACAGGCTGAACGTGGACATCACCATCGCGGCGTTCCTGCTGACGACAGTGGTGTACGTGCTGCTGGTGTTCCCGCTGTTTTTCTTCTACATCCACATGGGCGGGCAATTGTGACGGGGGAACCCGATAAACAAAAATGACCGGGATATGGCATAGGTTGCTGTATCCCGGTCGTTTTGTTATGGTTGCAGCCGCAGGGGCTGGATTCCCTGAAAGATTTGCCTTAAAACCTGCCTGCTGTGCAGGTGAAATTCGTTTTTACGATAGCATGCCGCTTCGTGTTAGGTTAAAATGCGCAGGGGTCCGAAAATGTTTTTACGTTTTGGCCCCGGAACTGCGCGAAAATTTCTTCCATGGATTTGGTAAGGCGCGTCAGCATTTCATCGATCTCCCCGGCTGTGGATGCCAGCGGGGGCATGAACACGATCACGTCCCCGATGTTGCGGATGATGAGACCGTACTTCCGGGCGTTCAGGCAGATGCCGGCCGCCATCTGCAGCGCCGGGTCGAAGGGGCGCTTTTGTCCTTTGTCCTGCATCAGCTCGATGCCGCCCAGCATGCCGCATTGACGGGCGTCGCCCACAAACTCCGCGGCCTGCATGTGGGCGAAGTGTTGGCGGATGACTTCGATCTTCGGCGGCAGCCCGGCGATCACGTCGTCGTCCTTAAAAATTTTCAGGCTGGCGAGGCCGGCGGCGCAGGCCAGGTTGTTCCCCGTATAGGAATGGCCGTGGAAGAAGGTCTTGTATTCCGTCGGTTCCCCCAGGAACGCGTTGAAAATTTCGGCGGTGACCAGGGTCGCGCCCAGGGGCAGGTAGCCCGCGCTGATCCCTTTTGACAGGCACATCATGTCCGGCAGCACATCCTCCTGGTTGCAGGCGAACATCCGACCGGTCCGGCCGAAGCCTACGGCCACTTCGTCGACGATCAGCAGGACGTTGTATTTTTTTGTCAGCTCCCGCACGCCCCGGATATATCCCTTCGGCTGCATCAGCATACCCGCCGCGCACTGGCAGAGCGGTTCGATGATCATGGCGGCCGTGTGCTGTGCGTGTTCTTTCAGGTAGTCTTCCAGTTCCTGCAACAGCATCTGCAGGAATTCCTGTTCCGAACGGGCGCCCAGCTTCGAGTGGAAGAAGGAGGGGCAGCTGACCCGGTGGGTGTTGAAGAGCAGGGGTTTGTACGCTTTGTGGAATACTTCCACGTTGCCGACGGAAACTGCGCCCACCGTGTCCCCATGGTAGGAATCCCCCAGGTTGATGAAGTCTTTCTTTTCCGGGTGGCCGGCGTAGTTCCAGTACTGGAAGGCAATCTTGATGGCCGCTTCCACGGCTGTGGAGCCGTCGTCCGAATAGAACACCTTGTCCAGCCCGGCCGGCGTCACTTCCACCAGCTTTTCCGCCAGTTCCGCCGAGGGTTCGTTGATCAGGCCCAGCAGGGTGCTGTGTTCCACCTTGTCCAGTTCTGCGATGATGGCGTCGTTGATCTCTTTCCTGCGGTGCCCGTGGATGTTTACCCACAGGCTGGAGATGGCGTCCAGGTATTCATTCCCCTCCGTGTCATACAGCCTTACGCCGTCCCCCCGGTCGATGACCAGCTGCGGGTTTTCCAGCCAGCCTTTCATCTGGGTGAAGGGGTGCCAGATATATTTTTTGTCCAGTTCTTCCCATTTGTTCATGATGGTCTTCTCCTTAATATAATGATTTTGGCTAACTGCAGTTCCTGGTTGATGAAACAGCAGGTTGCAGTTTTTTTGTGAATTTTCTGCGATGGCTGCAATTTTGGCCGTAACACCGGTTGCACGGTCTGCCAACAACGATTCCTGTTATTGTTCCATGCATGCCTTCGCGCGTTCCAGGATGATGTCCAGCGCCACGGTTTGTTCCACGATGTCCGCCAGCCGCCGGGGGTCGTTCAGTTCTTCTTCTGAAAGGACCGGCAGCTTTCCCAGCACCGGCAGGCCGGTCAATTTTTCGTAATAATACAGGTTTCCTTTTTCCAGGATTCCCGCGTTTTTTTCATCCCAGCAATTTACCAAAAATCCCAGGACCGGGATGTGGTGCTGTTGGCAGTAGGAGGCGGTGAGCACGGCGTGGTTCACGTTGCCCAGCACCGGTTTCACCACGATGAGCACCGGGATCCGCAGCGCCCGGAAATAATCTTTTACCAGGAAGGTTTCCGTCAGCGGGGCGGTGATGCCGCCGATCCCTTCCAGTACCGAAATTTCATGTGTTTCGATGCAGCGTTTTGCCCCGTCGACCATCTCATCCGGATGCAGGACGACGTTTTCCAGTTTGCAGGCTTCCGCCGGGGCCAGTGCCGCTTCCAGCACCACGGGGATCACCTGGCGGCGCAGCGCGTCAGGGTAGCCGGCGCACCGCATCTGGAATTCCGCGTCCGTGGAGATGAGTTCCCCGTCTTCGCGCCGCACGCAGCCGGAAGCTACCGGCTTGAAAATTCCCGGTACGGCGCCCCGGTACCGAAGGGCGGCGGCCAGAGCGCCAGTCACCACTGTCTTTCCGGTTTCCGTATCCGTTGCCGTAATGCCGATCGCGATCATATTTATTCCTTCTTTCTTTATTGTATAAACGTTTTGTTGGTGTAATGGGCAGGGCGCCGTTCGTTGACGTGAGATTTTTTCGATCTTTTCTTTGTGACCCTTAGGCGCCTGCCGCGCGCTGCCCGTTTGCA
>CAJOKZ010000071.1 GCA_905235335.1 uncultured Succiniclasticum sp. | reverse complement strand
ATATCTTTTCCTGGTATTCTGGTCCAACCAATTCTTCCAGCATTTCTACCCGGTCTATCGTATCAAAACGATAGTGTCAATAGTTTTTCGCAAATTCATTTTTTCCGCTCGGCAGCCGGCAGTTACCCGGCCAGCGTATGAGACTGTGCATCGACTTCCAGTAAGTGTTCCATGTACATGTAGCGCTTTTCGCCCCAGGTGGAGCCCGCCACATGCCGCAGCCTGGCACAGACCAACATTAGGGCGCTGTTTCCATCCGGTGTTAGCGCCGGGAATTTTTAACCAAAATGGTTGTTTCAGCCCGGCGCTAACACCACCACGTCGCGGAATAACTGGGGCACCTCGTCAAAGAGCGCAACATATTTATAGTTGCTTTCGCTGAAGGCCCGTAGTGTTTCATCATTGAAAATACTCCAGAGCGAGTGGGTCGTGACGATATTTTCCCCGTTGCGGATCAGTTCCAGAATGCTTTTGTTATAAGGCGGCGTGGTCGGACTCTTTAAATCCAGTTGAGGTCCGTAGCGTTCGTCCCGTTCCCGGATGGTGGGAACGAAGACAATGAACCGCCGGGGCTCCGGATCAAAACCTTTGTTATGAAAGCGGATCAGGTTCATCAGGCTGGCGCTTTTTCCAATGCCCATGGGCGAATCGATGATGCGAAACGTTAACGGCTGCTGTTTATGAAAAGTTTTACTGTCAGTCACAAGGATAACTCCTTTTCATTTTTCTGTACAAAAATGTATTATACGCTTGTATGACGGTAAATACAAGTATGCCGGATAAAATGTCGACTGCGTTTTCCGGAATTAAAATGCCGATGTTAGTGCTGGGCTAACTTAGCCATTAAGGCTAAAAATTCCCAGGCCTAATGCCTGATTAATTTTTTCGAGATAGCCAACATGTGGCTATCTCTTTTTTTATACTGTATCTGACGGTAAAAACCAAACGTTGGAGGAAATACAAAATGAAAGAAGCAAACTTCGCGAACGAACAGCATAAAACACAGGAGAAAGATAGCACAAACCGGGGCTCGTTACAGATCCGGGAACAGATGGTAACAATAGTGAAAGACTGTATATCTTCGTACGTCGGTGAACTGGGAGGTGATTTATATATCAGGGATGCCATACCGTTGGACAAGCAGGAATTAGCTGTTAAACAGTTAACAAAATTGTTGCCTGACGCGGACCCTATTGAATCGGATGATATTGTTGCCCTGTTCCTGAGTTACGGCGGCGAGCAACACAAGTGCTTTTCAATTTTACTGTTTACTGTTAAAGGTTTCTATTACGATGTGGGCGGGAAATACAGCAATCCGGGGTTTGTTCACTGGCGAACTTTGTGGGACATCAGAAGGCGTTTTAACCGGAAAACAAAAATCCGGAAGCAGATTACGTTCTGTTTTCATGACGGCGAGCGGGAAGGCAGCATCTTTATGCCCGCCCGGTATGTGCATTCCATTAATCATTTTCTGGTACCTGTGTTGCACCGGTTAAGCAATTCGGTAGAAAAAGAGGAAGAGGACAGGGAAATCGAAGAGATACTGCGTTCTCCGACCTTACGCATTCTGGGTCTGCATAAGGCGTCCGACTTGTTGAAGTTTAAGGGCGAAGATGACGAATTCGATGAATTAATTGAAAGGGAGGATAAAGAAATGAATTTTGCGGAAAATGAAATGGATCAGTTCTTGGGGACAGACGGCATTGATACCAACGGTGAAGCGGAACAGGTTAAGGACCTGTCAGTATATGAGGCAGAGGTAATCGATGCAGAGGAGAAAGACCTTCAGGAAGAAGACAATCTGTGCGGAGAAGAATGGGAAGATAAGCTGGAACACTTCTTACAGCAGGGAGACGAGGCGATTGAACTGTTGGACAAAGCCGGCCGGGATTTCGGGCGTTCCCTGGTTACTTTTACGGATGGCCTGGAGAAGATGTTTGACAGCATTGAAGGAATGCTGGAAGTAGCTCTTAAAAGATAAAGTTACGGGAATACTATGGGTGGAACTGTTTTGCTGGCCGGTCTTGTCGGTGTATTGCTGCTGACCGATAAAGACCGGCCGCAGCTTCATAAGCAAATTCGTCCCGGCGATGTAATCTGTGTGGAACGCTGGGGAAATCTCTACCGGCATTACGGCGTGTATGTGGGCAAGGGAAAGGTGATTCACTATGCGGGCCGGGGCGGTGACTGGGAAAATGATGTTTCTGTGCGGGAGGTTTCGATGCAGGACTTCCTGGGTGACGCGGATGGATATATGATCTGCAAGTTCCCGAGTAAGAGCAAAAATCCCCGCTATCACCGCTATACAAAAAAGGAAACGGTGGAACGTGCCTACTCGCGTCTGGGAGAACGGAAATACGATTTGCTGACGAACAACTGCGAACATTTTGCGGTCTGGTGCCGGACAAATATTTCGGAAAGCCGTCAGGTGGACAGGACAGAGAAACTTTTAACCAGATTAATGGATTTTGTGGATGAAATGTTGGATTAAAATAGAAATGCTGTTATAATACAATTCAAAGTAAAAAGTTACGAATCCATCGTGGGGGGAAACATGAACCTTTTAAACTGGTTAATCGCATTTGCCATATTAATTGCAGCAGCCGCGCTATTGGTCTGGTCGGGATTGCTGGCTCACAGTAAAAATTATCGGACGGCGATAGGCGGTAATATTCTGCAGGCGATATTTGTTTTGGTTTTGGTAACAGGAGTATATTTGTCAGACCTGATCCATAAAACGAGTTGGTCTGGTAATCTGGCGCTTGACATGCTGACCGGTATTGCGGTACTTTTGATTGCACTGTTTCTGGTTATGTATTTTTGCAGCAGGCTTGAAAAGTGCCGGATCATTTTAGATACGCGTAATCGTTCTATGAAAGAAAAACGGCTTTATTTATACCGCAGGCTGCAGGAGATGAATGCCGGATTCCGGTTTGTATATGTGGTTGGCAAAGATATGCTGTTGTGGTTGCTATATGTAACTGTGATAGCGATGTTGTTGACGCGGGCAGTGGTGTCTGATAACGTCAGTATCATTTTTACTGGGCTGTATTTGTTAATATTTACGGGTCAGGCACTGAAGAAATTTGAAGATGTAAAACGGAAACGAAAATTGCTGCGCCGGTTTGGAAGCGCTTTATGAGAACGGAAGATTGAGAATCGGGATTTATATTTTTGATTTAATAGTTTTGAGATTATTTTTGTCATGGGCAATGTAAGTCCATAACTGTTCAAGAAAAATTGCGGTGTTTAGAGTTCAACGATAATTTGCAGGGAGGTGCATTCATGGTTGCGAAGGAAAAGTGTAGAGAGTCTGTGAAGCTGTCATATGAAGATGAAACAGATAGTTCTGCTCTGTTCGGTGAAAGCCGGAGAGAAACGGAGGACAAGGCTTTTGTCAGTGGAGAAGCGACGGAAAATGATGGTATTGATGTTCAGATGGATGCTCTACCGCCAAAGATTAAGATTGTGGGTATGGGTTGCGGCGGAATCAGCTGTATGAATCACATGGTTGCCTGCGGTGTACAGGGCGTGGAGTATATTGCGGTTGACTGTGATGCCCAGGTGTTGCGTTCTTCCGTGGTTCAGAACCGCATCCAGATTGGAAAACAACTGAAAGAAGAGTTCTGTTCCCCCACGCTAAGCGGCTGGGCTGCTGCAGTAAAATCCAGGAATATACTGACAGAACAGTTTAAAGACGCGGACATAGTTTTTGTAGTTGTCGGCATGGGCGGCGGAACGGAAAATGGGGCAGCTCCTGTTGTTGCGGAATACGCGCGGGAAGCCGGCGCTCTGACAGTCAGTTTTGTCGCGAAACCGTTTTGCTTAGAAGGTGGTCGCATGATGAATCTGACAGAAGCCGATATTTCAAATATGAAAGACTGTGTGGATGCACTTATAACAATTTCCGATGATCAGCTGTTGCAGTCATCGAAAGTGAAGGAGAATTCGCCGGTTTTGTTCCAAAACGCCTTTGTAGATGCGTTGCGGCTGGGTATTCAGGGGATCACTGACATAATTGCAGTACCGGGATTGATCAATGCGGACGTTGACGATGTAAAAATGATTCTTAAGAATGCAGGATCTGTGTCAATGATAATCGGCACTGCCAGGGGAGATGACGCGTATAAAAAAGCAGTGAACAGGTCTAACAGGAAAAGAACTAACAAGGGAGCCCGCAGAGTGCTGGTCAACATTACTGGCGGCAAATACCTGTCCTTGTATGATGCGACCAGAGCTCTTGACATTATTGTAGAAGGCGCAGCCGTGGATGCATCTGTGGTTTTCGGCGTGATCATCGATGACACAATGGAGGATGACGAAGTGCGTGTAAGCTGTTATTTCATACCGGGCGCATCTTGTGAAGAAGAAATATAAAGATAAAAAACGGAAACTTTCTATATTTTGGAAGTTTTCCCGCATGGTCAATATCTGGCCATGCGGGATTGCAATCTGCGGACTCCGTCGGACGGTTTTGCGGAGCAAAACGGACGCGATGCGGAGCGAGCGGACTGATTTAATATAAACAGTTTCTTATCTCCTATAATAATTTCAGCCATCGAAAGATGGAAATAAATTATTTAGGAGGAAACATGTTAGACTATATTTGCCTAAACCTGACAAAAAACAAGGGGAACAAAAATTTTTAATGCATGGTCATTATGTGGCCATGCTATTTTTTATAATTCAAATAACAAAAAGGATTTCAGGTTGTTGCTGCTTACCTGTTGATCCTGAATGAAAGGGGCTGTTTGTATGAGCTGTTTTAATCTTGTGTGCGGTTATGAAGACATCAAGGCGGAACTGATACGCATTCACGATGTACTGCGCCATAAGGAAAAATATGAAACGATGGGCGTTAAAAGACCGCGCGGTATTTTGCTGTGTGGCGATTCAGGCTTGGGTAAAACTCGGATGGCGGAATGTTTTATAGGGGAATGGATTTTCCCGACATTTGAAATTAACAAAGAGGAACCGGGATGTGATGTGATTACGGAAATCCGGGAGGCGTTCGCAAAAGCTAAGGAAGCAGGGGAGCAGGCAATTGTTTTTATTGATAACCTGGATGATGACGCCGATGACAGTGTATATGCTGTCTTAAGATCGTGCATGGATGCCTGCAGGGAAGATGACGTGTTTGTGCTTGCTGCTGCAAAGGACAAAGACAACATTCCGGATTATCTGTTGCGTCCCGGCAGATTTGATAAGGTAATTGAAGTGGAAACCCCCACTGTTGAAGATGAAATAGAAGTTTTAAACTATTATCTTGCGCTGAAAGAATGTGCGTCGGACGTGGACGTGGAGGAAATTGCCGGGATCATGCGCGGGAATTCCTGTGCGGATTTGGAAATGGTGGTGAATGAAGCGGCGGTATATGCAGGCCGCGCTTGCAGGGATACAATTACCCAGCAGGATTTGATCAAGGCTTGTATATCTCTACTGTTTGCCTCTCCTGAAAAAGCTGACACCGGTAAGGAAAGGGACTTGCTGGAAGTTTCTGTTCACGAAGCTGGACATGTGGTCGCAGCGGAAGTTTTGGAGACCGGTTGCGTAGCGATTACATCTGTAAGGAGCCATGCAGACGGGTTTGCCGGTATAACCTGTGTGAATTACGATGAAAACAACGGCAGGCATATGAAGCGGATGGAACGGAACGTGATCCGCAGTCTTGCGGGAAAGGCTGCTTCAGAAATTGTGCTTGGTATGGTTGATGTTGGCTGTGCGGATGATCTGGCAGTCGCATTCCGCCGTGTGGAACGTTTGGTGGATCACTTATGCGCTTTCGGATTCGAAACATATGAAGGGCCGCATTCGTCAGAAACTCTGAAAGCGAAAAAGGAACAGCTCATCGCAGAAAAGATGGCAGGGTATTATCAGACGGCCAAACAACTGTTGGCAGAGAACCGGGACTTTTTGGATAAAGTGACAGAGGAAGCGGCAGAAAGATATAAAGAGGTTAAGGGCTGAAATTTTCAGTACGTGATGTGCTCTATTTATGACAAAATGCGTAGCAGGTAGCAACATCTGCTAAACGGTTTTATGTCATACTTAAATTATGACGCAAGCGAGGTATTGTATGAATCAAAATCGTGAATTTATTTACAAACGGATTGGGGCGAAGGTTGCCTATTTCCGTATCAGTAACGGGCTGACCCAGGAAGAAATGGCGGACAGGGTACATATGAGCCGTTCTACTCTCAGTAAAATTGAGCACGGCAATTATAATCGCAGTATTTCACTGGATCTGCTGATGGATATACCGGACTTGTGGCATATCTGACAAAATATGCAAGCCCGGAGATTCTGATGAACGGCGCGATGAACGGTGCAATCCTGGAAAACTATGCGGTAGCCGAAATACGCAAGACATGGCTGAACGATGCCAAAGAATGCATCCTTCATTATTACCGGGATAAAGACGCCAATGAAATTGATCTTGTCATGGAGAGCAACGGGGCGCTTCATCCGCTGGAAATTAAAAAGAGCACAAACCCGGGAACGAAACTGGCCACGGTTTTTAAAGTCCTGGACAAAGGCTCGGTTCCAAGAGGCGCTGGCGCGATTCTTTGCCTGCGTGAAACGATGTCTGCCATTGACAGGAGTACATTCATTATTCCTGTATGGATGATTTAGATGATAAGCAGGGGCTTCAGATGATTGTAAAAATAATTGACAAAAACTTATTAGGAAAGGCCCGTATTATCAGGCAATGCAATGTCATTAAGTTAAGCCCAATTCCGATGAAAACGGGGTTGGGCTTTTCATTTTGCCGAAAATCCCGTTAAGTTAAGAAGCCGTAGGTGGGGACGAACTGTTTTGTGTCGGGAGACGGACGGGTTATCACAAACCGGCTCCTTGCCAATAACAGCAATTTCAAGAAACAGAAAATCTACGTATGAAATACCTTTCATAAAACAGCTCCTGAGGGCAGATGCCTTCAGGAGCTGTTTTAGCTAGGGAGCCGAATCCCTCAAGGGATTTTGTTCAAAAACCACCTGCTACGCAGGTGGGATTAATGCTTAAGCAAAAGGGCAACATCCTTCTTGTATTATAATGATAGTGTTCAAGCCGTCATTAAAACAAGAAAGGATGTTGCCCTATGGCAAATAGTTTAGCACATGCCAAATGGGTATGCAAATATCACATTGTATTTACACCAAAATACGGAAGAAAAATCATTTATAACCAGTTACGTTTGGATATCAGAACGATTTTAAAAGATTTGTGCAAATGGAAAGGTGTAGAAATCATCGAAGGAAATTGTATGCCGGATCATGTCCATCTATTACTATCCGTTCCACCAAAGATGAGTGTTTCCTATATCATGGGATATCTAAAAGGAAAAAGCTCACTGATGATATTTGAACGACATGCGAATCTGAAATATAAATGATATAATATAACTATATGCAAAAGGAACGTATGAAGTATGATGGAATTTCTCGATATTGTAAATGAAAACGGTTTGCCAACCGGTCAGGTCGTTGACAGGGCTACTGCCCATCTGAAAGGGTACTGGCACCGGACATCCCATGTATGGCTGGTGAGAAAAAGAGGAGATACAGTGCAGATCCTGTTACAGAAACGGTCTGAAATAAAATCATTTCCCGGCTGTTATGACATTTCAAGCGCGGGACACATCCCGGCGGGAGAAGATTTTGTACCTTCGGCCTTGCGGGAGTTAAAAGAAGAGCTGGGGATCAGCGCAACGGCCGAAGAACTGGTATGCTGCGGCGACAGGACGATCATCTGGGATGATGTGTTTTTCGGTAAGGAATACCACGACCGCCAGTATACACGGGTCTTTGTGCTGTGGAAGGACTTGGAAGAAACAGAGTTCTGCCTGCAGGAGGAAGAGGTGGGCAGCGTATGCTGGATGGATTTGGACTTGTGTATCCGTAAGGTGAATGAAAATTCTATTCCTAACTGCATAGAAATGGAAGAACTGTTTATGGTAAGGGCTGTTATACAAAAGCAGCAGAGTTAATGGAATAAGCGTGAGGCGAAGGGCGGTGAGTCGTTATGAAAGAAAACGGATTCGTCAGGAGACGGGTAGAGGAAACGATCCACAGGTTGTATGACGACAGCCCGTTCATCCGTATCTGCGGCATTGAACTGGAAAGCGTAAGTTGCGGCGAGATTACCATGCGGATGAAGATTGACGGGACGGTACATGTCAATACTCATGGCGTTGTCCATGCCGGGGCGTTCGTTACGCTGGCGGACACTGCGTTCGGGGCAGTCTGCATTACAAAAGGGCGGCGCTCGGTTACGACGGGCCTCAGTTTCAATGTAATCGGCAATATCAAACCGGGCGAAACGGCAGTGGCGGTCGTCAGGGCAGGGCATCTGGGCCGTACCGTAGGCTCTGCGACTGTAGATATTTTTGACGGTAACGGCAGGCTGCTGTGTCAGGGAATCGGCAATCTCCATATGACGGAGGTTTTGGAGGATATACCGGCTGAGTGGTAGTGAGGAACAGGATGCTTATCAAATTGGATGTAACGACAAAGAAACGTAAACGTACAAATCGGGAATGACAAAATGACAAAAATAGAAGGGTGAATTATGTCATGCCAGTTTTATATTTACCATTGATAGGCTTTTTTGCAGGAATGCTTATTATATCGTTAGGCGGAGGCGGCGGCGCCGTATATGTCGGCGTGCTTACAGGTTTATGCGGCATTGCGCCGGATGTGGCAGCATCCGTTTCCCTGGCGACAGCGATACCGACTACGCTGATGGGGGCGTTCAGCCATTACCGGGCAGGCAATGTAAATATCCGCCTCGCTTTATACGTGCTGGCCGGAACGGTGGTCGGGAGCGTTACAGGTTCGTTTTGCTCCGGTCTGCTTCCGTTGCGTTTTTACAATAAGCTGACAGGATTGATTTTACTGATCCTTGCGTTGCAGATGGCATGGCATTGTATGTATCCGCCTAAACGGGAGATTAAGGACGCGGACTCTCTTACTGTGAAGGACAAACTGAAAGCGATGGCCTATGGGCTGCTGGGCGGTGTCATGTCCGGTCTGCTGGGTGTCACCGGCGGAGGCCCGATTACAGCTGGCCTGTTTGTATTGGGCTGCACGCCGCTGCATGCGGTCGGAACTTCGGTTTTTGTTATTTTTGGCATGTCGTTGGTCGGCTTTTTCATGCATCTTTCACTGGGACACATGGACTGGAGTCTGGTTAAGCTGCTGCTGTCCGGCACCCTGGCAGGCGCGTTCACCGGGCCGTGGCTTATGTCCAAGCTGGACCGCCAGCAGGT
The DNA here is from genome assembly GCA_905235335.1 of uncultured Succiniclasticum sp. GTDB lineage: Bacteria > Bacillota > Negativicutes > Acidaminococcales > Acidaminococcaceae > Succiniclasticum. The sequence goes on along the minus strand of CAJOKZ010000071.1, from coordinate 3,984 downwards.
AAACCGTTATCTTCGTCCCCTGGTGGCGGCGATCAATATGATTCTGGCCGTGTTGATTTTAATGAAATGATCATCGCAGAATTTTTAACCTGTAACGTTCTTAAAAGTAAAATCAGGTTTGTAAAAAAGGAGGGCTGCATCATGGGTCACCGTAATCATTTTTCACCTATAATCACAACCTGCGCTTTGATTGCATTGTTGGCTGCCGGATCGATGGCTGATAAAACAGTTACGCAATCGAAGATGTGCGGCAGGGAAAATTACCGGTCATTTTTCTCGCTTCTGCAGCCCGGTACTGCTTCCGCCCAGGCGGTTCACCAATGCCGCCGAAGAGCTATGGGCCGGTGAAACCTATATCACCGGGCGGGAAGTTAACATGCGTTCCGGTCCTGATACTGCATCGAAATCCCAGGGATTTTTCCGTTTCGGCGAGCCGGTGCGGATCAAGGAAGACCTGGGGGAATGGTACAAAGTGGAATGCCGGAACAGTCAACTTCCTCTTTTTGTTCACAAAAATTTTGTGGGAAGCTGGAGTGATGTAAAAGAAAAATTCATTCCCGGTTCTGATTGTATGGTACAGGTCGACAAGCTGTATGACTGCCTTAACGCGGCGGCTCCTTTTTATACGAAGGATCTGGACAGGGAGCGGAAGCTGAAGGAAATCAATCATTATCAGGACGTGCTTGACAAAACATATAACTATGTTGAGTCCAGCAAGCTTCCTCCCCAGACCATCCAGGATATGCTGCAGGCTTTGGACATGATCAATGACATGTTCCTCTGCCAGAAGCGGTTTGTCAGCGAACCGGGCCAGGCTTCAAACATGCGGGATGAAGCGTATCCGGATCTGCAGTTTGCATTTCAGAAGCATTACGCAACATTGGAAAAATACAGATGAGACAGGGTTGATTTTTCTTTCAGCATCATCCCGAAGCAAATTTGGCGTGAAAATTTCGTGAAACTTTGTGAAAAAATAAGTCGGAGGAGTTATTATGCGTTTTGATTTTAAGACGATGGAAGAAAAGGCGCTGCCGCATTTTAAAGGCGGAGAAAAAGAATTGAATGCAAAGATGCATGTTGATGCAAACAATAAAATCTTGTTAGGTCGGTTAGTACCGGGCGCTACGGTAGGAGAACATAAACATGAAGGCAGCAGTGAAATTATTTACGGTCTGTCTGGCAAAGGCTATGTTGTCTGCGACGGGAAAAAGGAAGAACTGATTTCCGGAGTGGCCTGTTACTGTCCGGAAGGTTCTGTACACTCGGTAATAAATAACGGAACGGAAGACCTGATGTTTTTTGCCGTTGTGCCGGAACACAGTAAATGAAAACCGGAGGGATTCACAAAAGCGCATAAATTGAAGTTTTCCCCAACAAGATTTTTATGATATAATTAAAAAAATATTCTATAAGTGTCGCTTATATATATTAATAAAAGGCATTACTGTATTTAATTACTGGATATAGAATCCGGAAAACAGGGGGAGATCATGTTGCGTAAAAACCTTTTGAAAAAAACGGCCGGTCTTGCGGCTGCGTTAGTGGTATTCTCGTGCGCTTCCGCGTTCTCCGCACCGGTAGACCTTGCCCGGGAGCGGCTCGATAAATTTGCCGACTATGTTGCGGAACGCCCGACAAAGGATTTTGGTTACCCGTTGAACCATAATATCCAGTTGGAAGGTTTTTATCAATGGCTTACTGACAGAGGCATTTATAAGGTGATGATCAATAACGCCGGGGATCCCTTCCATATTCATGGCGGTTTAATAAACGCCCTGGAATTTGAACGGGAGGTCATTGAAATTTTCGGGCCTCATTACGGTTTTGATGTGAAAGATGTCTGGGGTCTCGTTTCCTTCAGCGGTACGGACGGAAACAACCACGGTATTTATTTTGGAAATAAATATCTTATGAAAAAGACAGGGAAGAAACCTGTCGTTTATGTGTCGGACGCGGCCCATTATTCGAATATGCGGCTGGCGGACATGCAAAATCTCGATTTGGTTCTCATTCCTTCCGACGTACATGGCCGCATGATCCCTGCAGAACTGGAAAAAGCGCTGAAGCCCGGTCGCCCGGCACTGCTGGTTTTTGCCATGGGCACGACCTTTAAGGGCGGCATTGATGACCAGGAAGCGCTGAATGCTGTGCTGGCAAAACATCCTGATATAACCGTATACCGTCATGTGGATGCTGCGCTGTTCGGAGGTTATCTGCCCTTTACGAAATACCGGGATGCCGTGAACCGCAAGGTTCATCCCTTTGACTCCATTGCGGTCAGCGGTCATAAATTCTTCGGTATGGACGAGCCTGCCGGCATTTTCCTGACTACGAAGGAAGTCATGGAGAATCAGAATCCGTTTAACGTTACCTATCTGAACGGCAGCATGCCCATGATCAATTGTTCCCGTTCCGCGCTTTCGCCGCTGAAGCTTTGGTGGATTATCAAGCATACCGGAGAGAAAGGTTTTACGGAGCAGGCGACAGGTATGCTGGAGCGTGCGGCCTGGCTGAAAGGCAAACTGGACAAGATGGGCTGGAAGGCCTGGCTGGAACCCATGTCGAACACGGTTTATTTCAAACGTCCGCCTGAAGCAATCGTGAATAAGTATGATCTGGCTCCCGATCAGGATAACAGGCTGGGCGGCGAGCTGTCGCATATTGTCGTCATGCAGCATGTGACAAAGGAACGGTTACAGAATTTCCTGGATGATCTTGCGAAAAGCGGCGAATAAGATCCTGAAAAAGCGTTAGCAGATTTCCATGCGGGAAGTAATTTTAGTAGATTAATCAGTGTCTCCTTAAACGACATTCTGTTTTTCCTCAACAGCCGTGGAATTTCTTCGGCTGTTTTGTTATAATTAAGTGGATCAATGTTAATCGTACAAATCGAAGTTTGTGAGGTTCAATGTATGAAAGAAATAATACTGAGCGCAGACGGAGATAGTGTCTTATATCTGGTTCCGGACGCTGTTGCTGAAAACCTGGAAGAATATTGTCTGAAGTTTTGTTCTGACTGGCTTTGGAATAGTCCCGAAGCTGAAAAGTACAGAGTTGGAAATGCAGTATGCTATACAGAAGCAGATTTCATTGAGTATTTAAATACCTATGTTTTCCCGGACTGCGAATCAAAAATGATTAAAAATCTGGGGCCGACAGATTTGGGAGGATACTTGCCTGAAGAATATAAGGATCGTCCTTACTATAATTTCTAAGCGATAAATTCATATTTTTCTCAACAGCTGCGGAATTTATTTTCTGCGGCTATTTTGTTATAATTAAGTAAATCAATGTTAATCGTACAAATCGGGATTTTTTTCAAAAAGCGTCCCTTTTTTGAAAGCTGAATCGTCTATATAAGTGAGAGGTGGTTTTATATACCGAATCCGGGTTTGTATATTTCTGCGGCTGTTTTTGCGTGGCTTTGACACAAACAGCAACTTTGCTTAACAAGATTTTTGTGATATAATTTAATGGTATAATTAAAAAAATATTCTACAAGTGTCAATTTTAAAAATTATGTTTTGTATATATTAATAAAAGGTATTTAAAATAAAATTTATAGAGGAGGATTTCATTATGCCGATCAACAAGAACGAACTCACCAAAGATATGATTGCAAAAGCCATGCAGTGCAAGTCTGCGGAAGAACTGATGGAACTGGCCAGGTCAGAAGGATTTGAGATTACGAAGGACGAAGCGGAAGCCTATTTTGCGGAACTTGCCGACGTTGAACTGGACGAAAGAGCGCTGAGAAATATAGCGGGCGGTACTTGCACAATGGAAGGTACCAGTTGCTGGACGTTGAACAGTTAAATGAAATATCCGGGTTTATATATATTAACAAAAGGTATTTAAAATATAATTTATAGAGGGGGATTATTATGCCAATCAACAAAAACGAAATCACAAAAGAAATGCTGGAAAAAGCCATGCAGTGCAAATCAGCCGATGAACTGTTCGCGCTGGCAAAGTCGGGTGGGT
>CAJOKZ010000070.1 GCA_905235335.1 uncultured Succiniclasticum sp. | reverse complement strand
GATGTAATCATACCCGGTGCTCTGCTGTACGCCGGGATGGGCATAGGCTGTCGTTGTATAAATCGGAGCGGTCACGCTCCCTGTACAGTCCGGTTTGTAACCGCCGTGAATACATAACGTTGAAAAATCCATAAAAGCCTCCTAAAAATGCCAGTCCGGCAGGTTTTCTGTAATGCCACTGTTATCTAGGGAGACGCTGCAACGACCCCTGTCCCGGCCCGCTAATGATTACGCGCCCGTTTCGCAAAATAGTTGCCCAACGTCTGCACCGACTGGACGATCACTACCAAAATAACGATTGTCGCGAGCATAACAGGCACATCCATCCGCTCATAGCCATACGTCAGCGCCATATCGCCAATCCCGCCCGCGCCGATAGTGCCTGCCTGCGCAGTGGCGGATATCAGGGAGATTGTTCCAATAGTTATGGACAGTATCATAGAACTTTTGGATTCCGGCAAGATAAAATACCAGATAATCTGGAAATAATTGGCGCCCATGGCTTTCGCAGCGCGAATAATGCCCTTATCTACGCCCAGCAGGGAATTTTCAAACAGCCGCGACAGATACGGCACAATAAAACAAACCAAAGGAACCAGGGCTGCCGTCGCCCCGATCCGCGTCCCCACAATCATCTTGGTGAACGGGAAAATGAATGTCATCAGGATGATAAACGGAAGGCTCCGGATCAGGCTGATCACAGAATTCAACCCGTAAAAAACATACCGGTTTTCCCAAAGGCCGCCTTCATTCGTCAGAACCAACACAAAGGCAAGAATAACAGCCAGAATCGTGCCAATGAAAAGAGAGATGCCGACCATGTAAAAAGTAGTCTTCAAAGCCTCAAATATATCATTCCACGGCAGTATATTAAAGTCCATACTGGCATTTCACCTCCTCGCATTGTACGCCGCTGTCGCGTACATAGGCTTCAACCTCCGCAATCTGTTCCGGTTCGCCTGAAATCTGCAGTATCAGGATACCAAGCGTCTTCTCATCCAGTTCCGTAACGGTTGCATGAAGTATGCGCGTTTTCAGCAAAAATTTCGTATTGATCCGGTAAATCAAATCCCCTAATGCATGGCGGCCGGTAAATTTCAAGCGAAGGATCTCATAATTCCCTTTCGATTCCATCCGGATCTGCCTGCAGACTGTCGGGGTAATGACGTCCGGCACTACCGTCCTGACGAAATCCCGGGTGATTTCCTGCTGCGGATTGCTGAACACCTGAAAGACTTCGCCTTCCTCAATGACTTTCCCGGACTGCATGACCGCCACTTTACTGCATATTTTCTGCACCGCCCGTATCTGGTGCGTCACCATGACAATCGTGATCCCCATCTCTTTGTTGACCCGCTTCAGCAAATCCAATATTGATTCCATCGTATCCGGATCCAGAGCGCTGGTTGCTTCATCACTCAACAAAATCGACGGATCCGTAACCAGCGCCCGGGCGATCCCGACGCGCTGTTTTTGGCCCCCAGACAGCTGGTCCGGGAACTGCTCCGCCTTATCTGTCAGCCCGACAAACTGCAAAATTTTATCGACTTTTTCACGGATTACTTTTTTATTCTCTCCGGCTATGATAAGGGGCAGGGAGACATTATGACGAACCGTTTTAGAGTTGAGCAGATTGAATTCCTGGAATATCATCCCGATTTTTCTTCGCACGTTTTGCAGTTCGCTGAAGCTGAGTTCACAGACATTGATCCCGTTTACCAGTACCCGTCCTTCCGAAGGAAGCTCCAGACCGTTAATCATGCTGAGCAGCGTGGATTTCCCTGCGCCGCTCAATCCGATAATGCCATAGATTTCCCCGTCCATGATTTTCAGGTTAACATGCTCAAGCGCCTGTACCTCTCCGTTTTTTCCCTGATACACCTTGCTGATATTCTGAAATTCAATCATCAGCGACCTCTCCCCTGCGTTTTATTCTCACAGGTATTTGGGGAAACATAACCCGTTGCACCTGCGACCTGCGTGACTATTCCGACAACATTTCCTCACCCGACAGCGCTAACAAAAATATGCGTAATTCCCGAAACGCCTTGCCACCCCATAATCCGCCGCCCATGACCTGTCCTCCCGGACGGGCGCAGGCGGCATGAATATGGATGAACAACGGGCTTTCCCTGTCAGGATAAACGTCCCGCAATTGCGGATCCATCCGTTCCTTGCTCATAATCTCCCCAGTAAAGGCCAGTATTTCAGCCGCGCCGTAACAGGGCGTCGTCGTAACCTTTAACGGTAATTCGTTCCTGACAGGCGTAGCCAGCAGAAGATCTTTCACCGAGCCTATTGCGTTCGTCACCACAACAGACTCCCACTGTCTGGCAACGACAAACGCTTCTATGGTCTGTAAAATGTCTTCCCCGGCTTTTACCGTAACCTCTGCAAATGAAATCACGTTCCTTACCTCACGGCGTATTTTTCAAACACGCCCAGTTCTGTCATCACCTTTTCCAGGCGCTTCAGGCCTTCCCCGTCGTAATCCTGGTACGGACGCCGTACATATCCGCCAGGCAGTCCCAGCAGGTTCAACGCCGCCTTGATCACTACCGGATTGGAAACCTCGTACAGTTCCTGTAACAGCGGGAAATATTTGAAATACAGTTCCCTGCCTTCGTTGACGATCTCCATGCTGGTCCAGGGACGCGAATACCGGGCGGCTTCTTCCGGGATAATATTCCCGCCTATATTGGCAAACCCGGTTCCGCCAACCGCAAGGGTCGGCAGCGCGATTGCATACCAGGGAGAATCGCAGCACATGATTTTCACTTTCCCCTGCGTCAGCCGCTGCACCTGCACCAGCTGGTACACGCTGCCGGTCGCTTCCTTGTCTACCACAAAGTTCGCATGACGGTCTGACAGCCGTTTGATCGTTTCCGGCTCGACCTGCACGCCAAGTCGCGCCGGATTGTTATAGATCCCGCAAGGCAGGGACGTAGCCCCCATCACCGTATCCAAATGCCGGAACGCGTCTTCCTGAGGGATCAGCACATACGGCGGAATCGTAAAAATCACGCCGTCCGCCCCCTGTTCTTCCGCAAACTTCGCAATCTCTACTTCACCCTCTGTCGTATTGGAGGCTGCGCTGAAAAAGACGGGAATGCGCTGTTTTACAATACGGACCGTCTGGCGGATGATCTCTTTCTTTTCATCTGCCGTCAGCAGGCTGACTTCCGCCGCAGAACCCAATACAAACAACTGGCTTGTGCCATACTTGACCTGACGGTCGATCAGCGTTTTAAAACCGTCATAATCAATGGCTCCTTTTTTATCAAAAGGTATGGGCGTTGCCACCCAGGAACCCGACAGGTTGATAGCCATGTTCTCACTTCTTTCTTACGATTTTATTAGGAAAACGCTGATTATATGAGTTTGTGCGATTGCCGAGGGCGTTTTGCGAATGGCAAGGAAATGACTCGAAGGCGCAGCGGGGCTGCGTCAAGAGACATTGACACAGCCATTCACAAAACGCACCGACAAGCGTGCAGACGAATGAATCAGCGTTTCCTTAGTATTCCTCTGTTTACTGCATGTACTTCGGCAGGATCCAGAACGTTCCGTTCTTTTTGGTGAATTCCTTAAATTCCGGCGATTTATACGCGGCAATAATATCCTTTACCCAGGAAGCATCTTTGTTCTTTTCCGCAACGCACAGGGCGATACGCATGGAGTCTTTCATGCTGTCGGAGCTTTCCGCGAACAGTACCGTGTTGAAATCAAGCTTTGCGTTATACGCATCGGATCCGCGCAGGATGATAAACGCTACATCCGTTTTGATTGCATTGATGGACGGGCCTTTCATCTCCTGGAATTTCAGGTTTTTAGGATTGGATACAATATCCTTGCCTGTGACATGATCCTTGTCTTTTTTCTCATCCAGCTTGATCCAGCCAAGCCGTTCCAGCAGCTGGTAGGAACGAGCCAGATTGGATGCGTCATTGGGGATTGCGATAACGTCGCCGTCTGCAACCTGTTTCAGGTCTGTCTTTTTGCCGGCGTAAATCCCGGTAGGAACTGTCGGCAAAGGCAATACCGCTACCAAGTGCGTCCCTTTGCTTTTGTTTACCGCTTTGATCCATGCTTCATGCGCGTCTACATGGAAATCAATATTCCCTTCGTCCAGCGCAATTTCCCGTTGGATCGAGTCTTTGATTTTTACAGGGGTCAGCTTATAACCTTTCTTCTCCAACAGCGGCTTTACCCCCGCTTCGAACAAATCGGAAGTAGCCGTCGGCATCACCCGGTATTTCAATTCCTGTTTCTGCAACGGAGCGCTGGTCGCCGGTTTCTTTTCTTCGCTGCCGCAGCCGATCGTTGCCAACATCGCAATACTTAATAAAACGGTTATCGCTTTTTTAGTAATATTCATAGTATTCCCCTCACTTTTCAAAATTTTAAACTTGACGGGTCATCCCCGCTAACAACTGGCAACACGTTTCAATTTTTCCAAAGCCTCTTGCGCCAACCGAGCCCCAAATTGCACGGCAAACCCAAGCGCATCCGGGTCGGCCCTGAACGCCGGGTTATGCATCATAGGGCCAACCCCTGTGCCAATTTGGATAAATGCCCCCGGTATTTTTTGCTGGTAAAAGGCAAAATCTTCTCCGGAAAGAGAATCCGGCGCCGTAACAAACGGCATTTCCAGTTTACGGGCAACCTGCTCTGCCAGAGAAACCCATTCCGGCGTGTTGTCCGTAGCAGGCGATCCGTCTGTAATCTGGACAACGGCGCTCCCACCGAACGATGCCGCAATGCTTCGGGCCAGGCTTCCGAGTCTTTCTTTTGCCAGCTTCCGGTCTTCCGGATAGAGGGAGCGAATCGTGCCCTCCACAAACCCTTTCTCCGGAATGATATTTTTGGCCGTTCCCGCTTCAATATGGGATATGCCCACCAGCAGGGGATGGAACGGATTCACGTTACGGCTCACAATCGTCTGCGCCGCCTGTATAAAATTCCCAATCATGATAATGGGATCTGCCGCGATATGCGGCCGGCAGGCATGCGCTCCCCTGCCAAGAAACGCTATGCGGAATTCATCCACCGCCCCATTCATAAAGCCGGGCCGGGAGATAACCGTTCCGTCCGGATAGGCGGCGCAGCAATGCAACCCAAAGATCGCCTGCACGTCGTCTAAAATCCCGGTTTCGAGAATCTTCCTGGCGCCGCCGAGCGTTTCTTCTGCCGGTTGGAAGACCAGCTTCACCGTACCGGGAAGAGCCGTTTCATGTTGCAAAGAGATGGCGATCCCCAACAGGGATGCAGCATGGAAGTCATGCCCGCAGGCGTGCATCCGGCCCGGGTATTCCGACGAGTAATCCAGTCCGCTTTCTTCCTGCATGGGCAGCGCATCGATATCGCACCGGAACGCGATAACCGGATCGCCTTGCCCGACGCGGGCTACCAGCCCGGTTGGTAAAGAAAGCGGATAGACCGGAATGCGATGGGCTGCCAGAGCATGTTTCAAATACTCCGTTGTCCCAAATTCTTCCCCGGACAATTCCGGATGCCTGTGCAGCCAGTAGAAATGCTCTGTTACTTCCGCAACAATTTCTCTGTGTCCCATACACTTATTCCGCCGGTACAATCGTTCCCTTAAAGGTATCTGCGATATATTTACGTACGCCTTCAGAATGGAACAGCTCCGCAATCTTCAAATACGTGGCGTTCTCTTTATCCTTACCTTTTACGGCCAGGATCATAACCGCCAGCGGCTCGTCCTTCGTTTCCCAGAACAGGCCCTGTTTCTTCACATCCAGCCCGCCGCTCATCACGTAATTCATGGTAATCACGGCAAGGTCCACATCCTGCAGGCTGCGAGGCAGCTGCGCCGCTTCCAGTTCCTTAAACTGGAATTTCTTAGGATTATCCACAACATCTTTGGCCGTCGCTTTAAAGCCGACGCCTTCTTTCAATTTGATCAGGCCGGCCTTTTCCAGAAGTACCAAACCGCGGCCGCCGTTGGTCGGATCGTTGGGAATCGCAATGAGTGCATTTTCCGGCAGGTTCTTCAGGTCTTTATGCTTATCGCTGTAAATACCCATGCGCATCAGGATCGTCCTGCCGATAGCCACCAAGTCCGACTTGTTCTGCTTGTTGAAATTCTCCATAAACGGCTTGTGCTGGTAGCTGACCAGGTCGATCTCACCGCCAGCCAACGCCTTATCCGGCGTAATATAATCAGAAAACTCAATGACCTTGATATTCAGGCCCTGCTTTTTCCCCTCTTTGGCCACCGCCTCTACAACCTGTGCGTGCGGCCCTGCCGTGGCGCCGATCTTGATCTCTTTGGCGGCAGGCTTTTCCGCTTTTTTATCGCCTCCGCCGCAGCCTGCCAGTGAAACAGCCAATACCAGTATACTGATGAGCAACGCGATTTTTTTCATAACTATCCCTCCATTTTTTTAGCAGCATACCTTCCATGCACAGCAAAATCACACCCCCTATAGCTGGAGGCGACGCCCGGAATTGAACCGGGGATAAAGGTTTTGCAGACCTCTGCCTTACCACTTGGCTACGCCGCCGCGCACTACGAAATTTTGTGATTCTGATTTTAGCACTTATTTCATAGTATGTCAATATGATTACAATGAATTGAAACAAAAACCGCAGAAAAATCTGCGGCTGTAAACAAAATCAGAACCTGAAAATCTTGTCAGATAATATATTCCGGAGGCAGAACACGACTCAGGAACT
>CAJOKZ010000069.1 GCA_905235335.1 uncultured Succiniclasticum sp. | reverse complement strand
TGCGCGAGAAGGGGTATGCGGAGACGATACTCGGACGCCGCAGGACGCTGCGCGACATAAACTCGCGAAACGCCACGGCGCGTCAGGCGGCGGAGCGCGACGCGATAAACACGCCGGTCCAGGGAAGCGCGGCGGATCTTGTGAAGTTCGCCATGGTGAAGGTCGACGCCGCCATGAAGAAGGCGGGGCTGCGCTCGAAGATGGTTCTTCAGATACACGACGAACTGGTGTTCGACGCGCCCGAGGAGGAGGTTGACGCCGTGGTGGACATCGCGCGCCGCGAAATGGCGTCCGCGATAGACTTCGGCGTCCCGCTCGAAGTCGGCGTAGGCGTCGGCCGCAACTGGCTCGACGCGCACTGACGGGCTGTTGCATACAGGCGCGGAGATTTGCTATACTACGCCAAACCGCCTTTCTGGCGGGAAAATCAAAAGGAGACAACAAGACATGAAGAGACTTTTGTTCGCCGCCGTCGCGGCGGTGGCGGTTGCGGCGCAGGCCGAGACGAAAATGGGCGTCGTGGACATGGTGCTTCTGGTGAGGAACCATCCGAACTACGAGCCGAACAAGGAGCTGCTGTCCTCCACGGACAAGGACTACCAGAAGAAGCTCGAGGTTCTCAAGACCGAGGGCGAGAAGCTCCAGTCGGAGGGCAAGCAGCTCGCGGAGCAGCTTCGCAGTCCGATGCTCGCGGACAAGGCGAAGGGCGACATCGAGAAGAAGCTCATGGACATCCAGCAGAAGCTGATCGCCGCCGAGCAGCGCTACCGCGGCGAGGCGATGCGCTTCCGCCAGGACCTCCAGGATCTGGAGGGCAGGCTTCTCGGCGCCACGACCGCCGATCTGCGCCGCCGAATCGCGAAGTTCGCGGAGGACAAGGACTACAGCATCATCCTCGACAAGCAGGCGGCTCCGTACGTCGGCGACGATCTTGACGTCACCGACGCCGTCCTTGAATCGATGGGCGTCAATCCGAAGGACGCCAAGGGCCGCGATGAAGGCAAGTGAGCTGGCCGCGGCTCTCGGCGGGACGCTCGAGGGCGACGACGTCGAGATAAGCGCCTGCGCGGGACTTGAAGAGGCCCGCGCAGGCGACCTGACGTTCTGCAAGGACGCGCGCCACGTGTCTCTCGTAGAGAAGACGAAGGCGTCGGCCGTTCTTCTGCCGCATGACTGGGACAAGGGCGCTCCGTGCGCGACGATCCGTGTCGACGACCCGAACACCGCGTGCATGGCGGCCGCGAAGATCTTCGCTCCGCCGCAGCCCGTGCGCGCCGTCTGGACGAACACGCGGAGATCATTGTATTTGAACGGGGGCCCCATGTTTCGTTTTCCAACTGCGCGCTCCCCTATTTCCTCAGCCGTACCGTCGCGGACAGCGAAGACCTTGTTATGATGGATCCGTCGCAGTTCAAAAAGAAGTACAACATCGAAGTCCGCACAGAACACGAAGTCACTGCGATCCAACGAAAAGAAAAGTCCGTCACCGTTAAAAACCTGACAGACGGAACCGAATACACGGAACCCTATGACGCACTGATCCTCTCCCCCGGCGGGGAACCTGTGATGCCAGGTTCTATTGAGGGAATCCGCAGCGAGAATGTGTTCGGCGTCCGCAACGTAACGGATATCGTAAAACTGGATACTTATATACGCTCCCGTAACATCCGGGAAATCGCCGTAGTCGGCGGAGGGTTCATCGGCTGCGAGATTGCGGAAAATCTTGTACGCGCCGGATATCAGGTCACCCTTATCGAAGCGTTGGACCAGGTCATGACACCTTTTGACTACGACATGGCTCAGATCCTGCATAAGGAAATGATGGATCACGGCATCACGTTACTATTAAGGGATGGCGTGAAAAAGATCCTTCCCGGCGCAGTTGAGCTTTCCGGCGGAAAGACTGTAAAAGCCGGCGCCGTCGTCATGGCCGTGGGCATACGTCCGGAAACCGCGCTGGCACAAAAGGCCGGCCTGTCCATCGGGGAAACCGGCGGCATCAGGGTAAATGGGAATTTCCAGACCAGCGACCCGTCCATCTATGCCATCGGGGACGCAATCGAAGTATTCGGCCGCCTTACCCGCAAACCCATGCGCCTGGCTCTGGCTTGGCCAGCCCAGATGGAAGCGCGGGCTGCCGCAGATCATATTTTCGGCCTTTCGAATCAGCAGAAAGGATTCATCGGCTCCTCCGTGATCCGGATCTTTGACCTGACGGCGGCCTGCACCGGACTCAGTGAAAAAGCCGCCCGGCAGGCCGGCATTCCTTTCCAGACAGCCTATGTGATCCCCTCAGACAAAGTAAGCCTCATGCCGGACGCCCACCCCATCCATCTGAAGCTGGTCTTTGAAACCCCAACAGGGCGCATCCTGGGTGCACAGGCCATAGGGAAAGGCGAAGCGGACCGGCGCATTGACGTGATCGCCGCCTTACTCTCCATGGACGGAACCCTGGAAGACCTGAAGAATATGGAGCTGTGCTATGCCCCGGTAGTCAGCACCGCAAAGGATGCCGTAAACATGGCCGCGCTTGTGGGACTGAACCTGCTTCACGGTGTGTACCGCCAAGTTCCCCTGACACAGGTTCGGGAACTGGTGGAAAACGGTGCGTATATTGTCGATGTGCGGGAGCCGGGAGAATTTAATGCGGGACATTTGAAAAATGCCGTGAATATTCCCCTGAGCCAGCTGCGCCGGCGCATGGATGAAATTCCGAAGGACCGCCCTGTGTATCTCCACTGCCGTTCCAGCCAGCGAAGCTATAATGCGGTGATGGCACTGCAACACTGCGGATTTGACAATGTGTACAACATCGCCGGCTCTTATCTGGCCATCTGTTTATACGAATACCCGCAGGATGTACTGTACCACCGGGAAAAAATCGTAACAGAATATAATTTCAGGTAAACGCGCGTTTTTTGATTTACCGGGCGGCAAAACAGTATTTCCGCGGTTCCTTACCTATGATTCCTATCTTTTGTCCGGAACGATTTCCAGCCAGTAATTGTCCGGGTCTGTGATAAAGTAGATACCCATGGCCGGATTTTCAAAACAGATGCACCCCATCTTTTTATGCTTTTCATGAAGGGCCTCAAAATCATCTGTGACAAACGCCAAATGAAATTCATTTTCCCCCAGGTCATAGGGCTCTGTGCGATCCTTCAGCCAGGTCAGTTCCAACGTATGCGGGGTCTGCCCGTTATCGCCCAGATACACCAACGTAAAATCCGGTTTTTCTACCCTGCGAACCTCCGTAAGGCCCAAAGCCTCTTTATAAAATCGCAGGCTTTTTTCCAGATCCAATACATTAAAATTGTTGTGGGCAAACTTAATCATGTGACTTCTCCTCCCTTCAAAATATAAATCATACCGTCTATCTGCGATCCGCCGGACGATGTTATGGAATCACCGAACAAACGGGTTTCTACAAGTACCGGAGGCATTGTGCTGCCGGCAGGGAAACGGAATGAAGGCACAGCGGGCTGTGTCAGGATACATGGTCAAACCCGGCTGCGAAATGCACCGACTATCGTGCAGATGAAAAATTCAATGCTTCCTTACCCTGTATAATTTTCATCAAACACCCTGCGGAGAAAAAACGGCACCGTCAGATTCATCATCAGCAGCCGCACGATCTGATACGTCAGGATCAGGGACACGTCCGCCCCCATGCTCATGCCGGTCAGGCACATCTCCGCCACGCCCCCGGGCGCCATGGCCAAAAATGCCGTCACCAGCGGGATTCCGTAATATCGGGACAACAGCTCTGCCATCAGTACGCTGCCCCCGATGATCAGCAGTGTCCCGGTGACCGCATAGGGAAGCAGCAGGCGGGTCCGGTACAGCCGCTCCTTATCCAGCATGCACCCCATATACAGGCCCACATTAATCTGTGCCAGATTCATCAGCATGGGCGGCGTCTTCTGCATGTCCATGCCGGTAGCGATAGAAAATAATGCCGTTGCCAGGATCGGTCCGATCAGGGCAGATGTCGGCATTTTTATCTTTTTGGCCACATACGCGCCAAATCCGGCGATAAGAAGCATACCCGGCCAGGGAAGGCCGGCGTTCACCCCTGTATGGACAAACAGATCCCGGGGCGCAACGCTGGCACCCAGCAAGTGTATTACAAGAAACGGCACCGTAACGACCACGCCCAGCAGGCGGATCGTCTGCTGCATGACAACCACATTGGCATCGACCCTCTCATCTTCGTCCGCCATCAGCATCATCTGGTTCAGGCCGCCGGGCAGCATACCCATTACACAACTCAGCAGATTGGCAAAAGTGTATTTGTAAGTGACCCAGGCAACGATCAGGGAAATACCGATTGCCACAAAAGACGCGCCAAAAACACCTGCCAGCTGTTCTGACATTCGCACCAAGGTATCTTGCGTAAAATCACGCCCGATCCCGTAACCGGCCACCACCAGCCCCAGATTCCGCCAGGATACAGGCCACCGCAGATAACGCCAGACAAAAAACTTTAAAAAGGAAGCCGCAATGATCCCACCCAGCATAAACGGGATAGGCACATGGAGATGATACAGCAGGAGGCCGAAAACCATCGCCAGCAACAGTCCTACACAACGGTGTTTCATATTCCCCCTCAGAAAGCCTTTTTGCTTTCGTAAAAAATAATCCCCTGCTGCCTCAGACAACAGGGGCTTTGCTATTGGTTACAGTTTATACTGCGTTTTTATCTTGCCGATAAATTTGATCAGTTCCGGTTTGCAGTTCGCTTTTTCTACAATCGCCCCCTGCTTATCGTTCAGCATCAGGTAGAAATTGGTCGGTGTTTCGTAAATATGGCGAAGCTGTACATATTTGTAAGCGGCACGCCCCATCTTATTAACCTCTTCATAATGATCCAGATAGAAGGTCATGTTACTGGGTGTACCTTCCAGGCGGCTCTTGGAGAATTCTTTTTCCGCCTGCTTGCGCACATTATGAGGAATTACGTATAAAAACACCGCAATGCCTGCCGCGACCATCACGCCTGCGGCAATATACCAGGCGTTGTACAGGCAGATCGCGATGATGACGGCGATTACCGCCGCGATGATGTACTGGGCTTTTTTAAATTTACTGTCATGCTTCTGGATCTCCAGATTCATCTTGCCAAACTCTTTTGCGCTGTATGTGGTATTGGTTTTATAAATGATTCGCATGGATATTGTCTCCCCTTGCCTTTTGTTGGAATTTATCGCTCGTTTAAGTATTTTACCATATCCTGAGCAAAATGGAAACACAAAAAAACAAAAACTTCCTATAAAATTTTTAAAACATGCACAAACCCGGGGAACGTAACCGTTTGCTCCGGAACACGGGCTGGATCCCTGCCCTTACACACAAATCCGGGACGGCCTCCCAAGGATGCCGCCCCGGCGTTTCAAGACAATTTTATTTTCGAATCAGGATACCGCAGGTGTAATAAAGATTTTTAATCTCTTATACGCACGGTTATGCCGCATGTTTCCGTTCGCTCTTATCTACTACGCAGCAGACAGCACCGTCACCGGTGATGTTAACGCAGGTACGGAACATATCCAGTACGCGGTCGATACCGGCAACCAGTGCCAGACCTTCCATAGGCAGCTGAACCGCCTGCAGCACCATAGCCAGCATGATGAGGCCCGCGCCGGGTACGCCGGCGGTACCGATGGATGCCAGGGTACCGGTGAAGACGATCATGATCATATCGGAAGAAGTCAGGTTCACACCGAAAGCGTTAGCTACGAACAGGGAGCATACGCCCATGTACAGCGCCGTGCCGTCCATGTTGATGGTGCAGCCCAGCGGCAGTACGAAAGAAGTTACCTCACGGGACAGACCCAGTTTTTCCTGGCAGTTCTTCATGTTAACAGGCAGAGCCGCTGCGGAAGAACAGGTGGTGAAAGCCAGCATCATGGCTTCGGACATGTCGCGGAAAAACTTCAGCGGGTTCACACCGCCCAGTGTAGAAGCCAGCGTAGAATAAACCAGGATGCACTGCAGGGCGCAGCCGATGGCTACGCACAGGATTACGCTTAACAGCGGGAGCAACACCTTGGGGCCGTTTTTGCAGACAACCGGCAGCAGTAACGCAAACACACCGATAGGAGCAAACTTCATAACCATGGCGATGATTTTGTAGCATACTTCAGCACCCGCATCATATAAATCCATCAGGAAACGGGAACGTTTTTCATCCAACTGCGTGATGCCGATACCTACAAGCAACGCAAAAACGATAACGGGCAGGATCTGGCCTTTGGCCATGGCGTCGATCGGGTTGGTAGGCACCATTGCCACCAGTACCTGCATGAAGCTCGGAGCTTCTTTTACCTTCGGCGCAACCTTCCCGGCAATGTCCAGACCCTGACCGGGATGGATGATGCCGGCTACGGCAAAACCGAGGATAATAGCCACGGCCGTTGTAATCAGATACAGCCCGATCGTTTTGACACTGATCCGGCCCAGCTTTTTACTGTCGCCGCCCAGACTGGTAACGCCCACGATCAGGGAGCAGAACACGACCGGCACGATCATCATCTTGATGAAGTTGATGAAGATGGTGCCAATGGGGGCAATCCATTTATTGACAAACGGAAGCCCTTCCGGTCCGACGCCAAGCCCGACACAAACCGATAATACCAGCGCGATTAAAATTTGAATCGATAGACTCATAACAATCCCTCACATTTCTAAAATAAATTTAAAATTAGTTTAACATAAATCCTTTGCAATTTCCACGCTTTGGAAGAAAAGTATACGTGTATACATGTATACTTTGAAAAACAGGGAAATTCTTACTCAATTATATCCCCCGCAGCCACCGGTCTTTTTCTTCCCGAAATCCCCACTTCGCTCTTTAAAATCAATCCTCCATCATGCTATAATACGGTAACCAACAAAAAAGCATTTCAATAAAATTGATTGAGGAGGGAACCCCATGAACAGTCCTTTAACCGGCAAGACAGCAGCGGCCAGTATGTGTGAAAAAATCAATAAGCTGATTCGCAACTTTGAAAAAAGCCTGGCGCCTGATGAAGTGGCAGCCATGAGCCTGGCATCTTTTTCCAACCGTCCTGTCATCATCAAAAGATTAGGCTACTGGAATCCGGACCTCATCGTTCTTTACGGGTTTGATCCCAATACCGGCGAGGCCCTGAAGATGATCCAACACATCTCGCAATTCACCCTGTGCCTGATCACACTGAAAAAACCCCCTCAGGATGAATTGCCACCGGACGATGAAAGCGAAAAGGCAAACCGTCGCATCGGGTTCATCATTAACGAGGAAGAAGCATAAGCAACAACCTTGTCCCAGCGGATTTTTTCTTTACGGACACTCTGAAGAAATGGCTTTCAACAAAATAAAACCGGCCCAACTCTGATTTCCGGAGTTGGGCTTATCTTTATTCAGGCGAATTTTCATATGAGGATTTCAGGATAGGTTCCCATCACAGTCTTTGATTCTGCTTATTTGGTAACGCTACGGGGATGAATAAATTCCAGGGGGAAAAATTCTCTTGCCGCGCCGCGTTCCTTATGCACCCGGCCTGCGCACCACCGGCATCCGGATACCTGTATTTTTTACCGCAGGCGCCGAAGCCGGGGAACCCGTTGCCCCCGTATCCGGGGCCGGCTTTGCGGCAGTTGTTGTCCCGGTCACTGCCGGAGTGTCTGCAGTCGGTTTTGCAACAGCAGGCACAGCGCCCGCTGTCGGTTTTGCGGAACCCGGATCCGCTGTTGCAGCCGGCCTGTTTGTCCCGGTCACCGGAGCCGGGCTGCTTTCACTGGTCCGGCCCGTTGCCCCTGTGGACGGGCGCGGGGTATTGCCCGTTTTTTTTATATCGGGCATCCGGCCGGTTTTTACCTCTTTCGGTTTTTCTGCAGGCAGTTTTCCTTTCCCTCCTGCCGAAAAACCATAATCCAGCAGACTCTTTGCATCCGCAAACCGGGTCTCTGTGTTCGGGGACTTCAGCACGATCGCGATCAGTTCCACATCGCCCCGTTTCGCGGAAGCCGCAACACAGCCTTTGGCCGCGTTCGTCCAGCCCGTCTTGATCCCGTTTGCGCCGCTATATGTATGAAGCAGGTCGTTGGTGGTTTCAGCATGGTATGTCTTGCCGGCGGGCGATACCCAGTGTATCGTCGCATCGCGGTTGCTTACGATGCGCCGGAATTCCGGATTTTTCATGCAGTACGCCGCAATTTTCGATAAATCACGGGCGGTCGAATAGTGCCATTTCGCCGTCAGGCCGTTAGGATTGCTGAAATGGGTCTTTCTGCACCCCAGCTCTTTCGCCTTTTCGTTCATGCGGTCTGCAAACTTCAGGATATTCCCGGAAACATTCTGGGCAATCGCGACAGCAGCCCCGTTATCCGACTCTATCATCATTTCCCGCATCAGTTCGCCGGAAAGGATCTTTTCCCCGCCCTTCATTCCCAGGTAGGAATATTCTGTTGCGGCCGCCGCAGGGCTTATTTTACAGGCAGCATCCTGCCCTTTCGACTCAAGGCCCAGGATACAGGTCATCATCTTGGTCAGGCTTGCGGGCGCCAGCCGTGTATCCGCATTTTTCTCGTAAATGACCGCTCCCGTTTCCGCATTGATCAGGATTGCGGATTCCGCCTGAACAGAAGGCGCCGAGAAAGCACGGGCATTGCATGAAAAAACGCACAGCACAGCAATGGAAAGACTTAATACAGACATGCGTATCATCATTACCTGGCTACACCCCCGGGAAATAGTCAACAAACTGAATTTTGATATCAGGGAAGCTGTTTACAAACTGGATTGTAAAATCCGGAAAATTATCTACAAATTTCCATTCCCCGATTTTGTCGGGGAAATTGTCCACCACTTTTACCTTCAGGTCCGGGAAACTGTGCACCACCTGGACTTTTATATCCGGGAAGCTGCTCACCACCTTGACCTTTCCTGCCAGGCGGATGCCCTTAAAATATCCGTCCGCGCTGACGGCGCCGTACGGAATCAGTTTCTGACGCCCCGTATATGAGGGCGCCATACAATTTTCCGATGCGGATACGGAAGCGGAAATCAGTACGGCCGCAGCCAGCGACACCAGACAAAACAGCTTTTTCACCAATCCGGCCTCCTCCCGTCAGAAATCGCAAACAGTAATGCATCCATGCCGGTAACCCTGTCCCGTCTTCGGCAAGGCTATGCCTCCCAATGGATACGTCCGGCATCAAAACGGTCTATAATCTTGCCTTCACCCTTGGGATAGCCGACAGGTAAAACGGCAAATATTTCCAGCCCTTCCGGAAGCCCCAACACCTTTTTAGCCGGTTCCTGCCGTTCTTTCATTGGCGCAAAGGAAAGCCACACGGATCCCATATCCAGCGCAGCCGCCTGGATCAGCATGTTTTCACAGCAGCAGCTCATATCCAGCAGCGCCATTTCCGGCTCAAACAAATCTTTCGTGCGATAGCAGGCAACGATGGCAACAGACGCTTTGGCCATGGGACGGCCGAAAGGACTGCATTGGGACAGTTTTTCCAATGTTTCTTTGTTGCGCACTACAAAAAACTCCCAAGGGCGCTGGTTCTTGGCGGAAGGCGCCGCCATCCCGGCCCGGATGATCTGTTCAACCGTTGTGTCATCCACTTCTATATCCAGGTATGTCCGTACACTTTTGCGTTTGAAGATAATGTTCATAATTTACCGACCCTCCACGTGTTATGATTGAATTTCTTTCACATTATATCAGACTGCTGCTGAAATTTCCAGACAGGTCATGAAAAGGCTGCACTTTCATATCGGGTAAGATTTCCGCAACAGAATACAGCACGGCCTTGCCTTCTTTGTAAAGTGCATTCGCTAATGCGGCAGGGCAAAGACGAGGCAAACCTCTCACCGATTGCGATTCCATGGACTCATGCGCCTGCGGCTTCGGAACTCGGGGCTTTGCCCCTCAGACAGCCTCGCTGCGACGGCTCCTTTCGTCTCATGGAATGACGCAATCGCTTCCGCCGGTTTGCCCCCTGTCTTCGCCTTGCCGCATAAAGAAATGATTTAAATAAATTTCGAGTTATTGATCGGCGCCCATCAACACTTCGTCCAGTATTTCCACTGCGCTGCGGATCATTTCCGGACAGACGGTTCGAAAGAGGTTCTTTTCTATTATTTTTTCCCGTTCTTCCGATTTGGACATGTCGTATTTCAACAATTCCCTGCAAACCACGCTTTTGTTTTTGCGGATGAAGCGATCCATAAACTCGTTTGTCATTGCATATGCCTTCGCCTTCATCCCTGCATCATCGCTTTCTGCGTGGCCATACAAAAGCCCCAGGACCATAAGTGCGCCGGATACCGCACCGCACATTTCGCCTTTTCTGGCCCCGCCCCCGAAACATGTTGCGAGCGCAAGCGCAAACTTCTCGTCCACTCCGTGTTCGACAGCATATGCGGCAAAAACACTCTGCGCGCAGTTAAAATTATGACTGAAATATTCTACCGCCTTTTCTTTGCGGCCATCAACACTGTTCATCTCCAACCTTCCCCGCTACATACCGGTTTGTATCAACCGTCACTGTCTTCCTGCGTAAAGCATATATTATTATTTTGCGCCGATCCAAAAATTCCTTTACGGTTATTTTCGAAGTTTTTCAATTTCAGGTAACACTACCCCATAAAAATTAATTCCCCGAATTCTTATTGATATCCTCCAAGTAATTTGAAAAATGCCCGTTTTCAATGATATTCTGAATCTCCGGCAGTTTTTCTTCGCTGAACGTGATCACATCCGGTTTCCGGTTCGGCACGTAAATCGTAAAGCTTACCGATTTTTTTGCCTTCGCAATCGCCTGAGCGCATTCCGCCGGGATGCGATAATAACACATGTCAAACAAGTTGATTCGCTGGAAGGAACGAGGCAGGAGCGTATTCACGGCCTTTTGCGCTTTGTAAGTTACCCCGTCTACAGTAAAATCCGCTTCCCGATCCAGAAGATACCGGGAAGAAGCACTGGAATGGTTGGTAAAATTGATCATCAGGCGCAAAAAATATTCTTCGTTCTCATCCCGGTCAATTTGTTTGATAAAAGAATATTCGCGTATACCGTAAGTGCCAACATTTTTAAAGGTTCGATAGCTTATCGTATCCGAAAAGTTATCGGTTTCCACGATGATCCGGGCCTGTGCGGGTATGGCGACCATCCATAACATGGCAGCAAGTATCAGTAGTTTCTTCATTTTAATTTTCCCTCCATGAATACCGTCTTTTCACTACTTCCTGAAATTTCATTGTGTTTTATATTATATCTCGTTAATCGTCCAATAAACTACGCCATGAAACCCGGCACGGTGTCTGCGTTTTTACAATTCTTATTTTTTTAATCCAATCAATATTTGCCGGAACTTTC
>CAJOKZ010000068.1 GCA_905235335.1 uncultured Succiniclasticum sp. | reverse complement strand
CCATGAAACGGTCCATCTGCGCCTCGGGCAGCGGATAGACGCCTCGGAATTCCACCGGATTTTCGGTAGCAAGCACCACAAAAAAACTCGGCAGCAAATAGGATTTTCCATTCCGTCCGTTTACTTACACGGATGATAAAAACAATCTTACGGGATATGATATTGAGATCCTGAAAGAAATCGAAAAAAGAAATCCGGATCTGCATTTTGAGTTTAAACTGATGAGCGTCAGCGCCGGTTTTCTGGGGCTGGAGTCCAAACAGGTGGACATCGTTGCCAACCAGATTACCTATAATAAACAGCGTGAAGCAAAAAGCATCTGGACGAAGGAAGTCAATAATTATACCAGCCGAAAACTGGCTGTCCGCAAGGACCGCAATGACATCAATTCGATTGATGACCTGAAGGGGAAGAAAGTTGCTGTCGTAACAACCAGCGAGGTGACCCGCCAATTACAGAAATATAATGAAACGGCAAATCCGAAAATTGAGTTGATCATGACGGATAAAGGGAATAATGAATGCATGAACCTCGTGGCAACCGGAAGGGCAGATGCCACGCCGGTTTACGAAGTGACCATCAACGATGCTGCCAAGAATCTGGGACTAAACATTAAAGCGGTAGGACCGGTTATTGCCAGCGATCCGACGCACTATGCCCTGCATAAGGATCCGGAAGCCCAGAAGCTGGCAGACCGTTTGGATGCGGAAATCAAAAAAATGAGAGAAGACGGGACGCTGAAAAAACTTTCCGAAACCTTTTTGCTGAAGGATTACACGGTTCCCCAGAAATGATATGAGAGGCAACATCTGTATCCTGTGAAGTTATTTTCCAACAGGACATATCAATCTTGTCTTAAAAGAATCTTTTTGATTATGTAAAATTATCATAAATCGTGCCTACGGTTTTTGTAGGGCACAGAAAAGCTTGTTGCGTTAAGAGAATCTTGGAGGAAGGGAGGCGGAAAATCTTGGGAAACTACTTCAGCCCCGAGTATATGGCAGCATCGTTTCCGGTGTTGTTGTCCTATGTGGGTGTTTCTGTCTTCCTGACCGTCATCTCTCAGTCGCTGGCCCTCGTGCTGGGGAGTTGCATTGCCCTGGTACGGGTGCAGCGGCTGCGTTGGATCAGCAACCTGTTTGCTGCGTATATTTCTTTTATTCGGGGCACGCCTTTTCTGGTGCAGCTGTATCTGATTTGTTTCGGGCTCCCGCGCATTATCAAGGCACTGGGGGCGGAGGACATCAGGGCATTACCGGTGGTGGCATTCGTAGTCCTCGTCATGGTACTTCATTCTGCGGCATATATGTCGGAGATTATGCGGGGCAGTCTGGAAAGTATTGACAAAGGCCAGTTGGAAGCCTGCTATTCGATTGGCATGACTACAGCAGAGGCTTACCGCCGCATCCTGCTGCCACAGGCATTCCGGATTGCAGTACCATCGCTGGGTAATGAGGTTATTTCTGCGTTGAAAAGCACATCGCTGGTGTTTAATGTTGGCATCGTGGATATGATGAGCAAGGCAGAACTTATGGGTTCTTACAGCTACCGGAGTCTGGAGTTGTATCTGGATGCCGGCATCATTTATGTGCTGCTGTGTTTTATCCTTCATGGACTGACGGAATTGATATCGAACCGGCACAGGCTTTCCGGCAATGCGGAACTTGTGTCTGAACCGGCGACGGAACGGTAAGGAGGGGCGGGAATGGAAGACAGTATTGTTGATTTGACCTATGCCCTGGAGGCATTCCGTTATTTGCTGGGTTTTGTTCCGGTCACCCTTGCGTTGGCAGTTGGCAGTATGTTTTTGGGAAGCCTGTTGGGACTTGCGGTCATGTTTGTCCGCTGGCGCAATGTGCCTATCCTTGGAAAGTTAGGTACCGGGTATGTGGTGATCGGGCGTGCGCTTCCTACACTGATTATTTTATATGTCGTGTTTTTTGCATTTCCGGTATTCTTGTTATATGTAAATGATGGACAGGTGTCAGAACGGTTTAATGCCATACCGCCGTTCCTGTTTGCCTTGGTCGGACTGACGCTTCATTCCGGGGCCTACCTTGCGGAAGTGTTCCGTACGGCCGTACAGTCAGTGAATAAGGGACAGATGGAAGCGGCACTAGCCTGTGGCATGACCTGGTCCCAGGGATTCCGCAGGATTGTATTGCCGCAGGCAGCAGTGCTGGCTGTGCCGCTGATGGGAAACCAGTTTTTAAGCCTGATCAAGAACACTTCTATCGCATTTATGATTACGGTTTTGGAAATGTTTGGAGCCGCCAATTACCTTTCTTCGATTTCCGAGCGGTATATTGAGATATATCTGGCATTAGCGGCTTTATACTGGCTTGTGGGCATGTTTTTTGAAACATTGTTCCGCAAACTGGAGGTTCGGCTGGCGGTCTATAAAGGTTCCAAGGTGTAATTGCAATTTATGTGGCTGACGTAACAGAATAACATAAGGGGAGACATTATGCTGGCGCTGAAAGATATATATAAGTCGTTTGGGACGCATGAAGTGCTGAAGGGGATCAGCTGTACGATTCCGACCGGTTCCGTTACCGTAATTATCGGGCCGTCAGGTTCCGGAAAAACTACATTGCTGCGGGGTATTAATTTTCTGGAACCGGCTGACAAAGGAACCATCATATTGGATGATTTAAAGGTCAATGTGGAAAAAGCTGTTTCGGAGGAAATTCATCGGCTGCGGCAGGAAACGGCAATGGTATTCCAGTCATATAATCTTTTTGCAAACAAAACCGCATTGGAAAATATCACGGAGGGACTGCTGATCGTAAAAAAAATGGATAAGCGGCAGGCGCTGGAGAAAGCCCGTTATTATCTGAACAAAGTCGGTCTTGCTGATCGGGAAAAAGCATATCCCAGCCAGTTATCCGGCGGGCAGCAGCAGCGTATCGGGATTGCCCGCGCGCTGGCGCTGGATCCCAAGGTCGTCTTATTTGACGAGCCGACATCTGCACTCGACCCTGAACTTGTAGGCGAAGTGCTGGATACAATGAAGAAGGCAGCGGAAGAAGAACATCGGACCATGCTGGTGGTAACCCATGAAATGGCCTTTGCGCGGGATGTGGCAGACCATGTTATTTTTATGGAGGGAGGATATATAGTGGAAGAAGGCTCTCCCAAAGAGGTTCTGTACAGTCCCCGGGAACAGCGGACGAAGCAGTTCCTGGCCAGATTCCGAAGTACTGCCCTGTAAAAATGGGGAATATCGTAAAACATTGATGAAAGTGTACTAAAACATGGATAAGCCAATCTTACAGGCAAATTCTATATATACAAAACATTTGCAGGAAATGGTGCGGTTTTCCACCATATCTACAGAAAATGACAGCGCTACGGATTGGGCTCCCTTTGAAGCCTTCCAATCCTGGATGGAGCAAACTTACCCATTGCTGCATCAGAACATGGAGCGTCATATCATCGGAAATGGAAGCCTGCTGTTTCATTGGAAGGCGCCGCATGGACGCAAATCCCCGGTTCTTCTTATGGCGCATCAGGATGTGGTTCCTGCCGGGGAAGAAACAAAATGGATATATCCGCCCTTTAGCGGTCAGCTGGCAGAGGGTTGCATCTGGGGAAGAGGCTCTATAGACTGCAAAGCAATGCTGCTTTTTTTGCTGGAAGCGGTAGAAGAACTGTTCAGGGAAGGAGTTCGGCCCTGTTTTGATTTTTATATTGCGTTAGGACATAATGAAGAAGTTCACGCTTCTGACGATATTAAAGGTTCCGCGCTGACTGCAAGGTATCTCCGGGGGCGCGGGATTTCGTTCGGCTGTCTTTTCGATGAAGGCGGAAAAGTGGATGGCAGCGCTAAGGTTTCTCTCGGGGAAAAAGCTATGGCAGACATTGTGCTGTATGCAGATGGGCAGGGAGGACATGCATCCCGCCCAGGGAAAGGCACAGTGCTGGGACGGATTGGAAAAGCCATCGCGGCGATAGAGGCTAATCCCATGCCATATCATTTGCTTCCGTTAGTGGCTGCGCAATTAAAGGCAGATGCGGTTCACCGGTCAGGAGAAAAGCGGAAAATACTCTCCGATCCGGAAACATATTGGACGGAATTATGTTCGATGGCACAGGAAGACAATCAGCTGGACGCGCTGTTGCATACGACGTTTGCGGTCACCATGGCAAAAGGAAGCGACCGTTCCAATGTCATTCCGTCACATGCGGAAGCGACCGTTAATGTGAGATTGCTTCCCGGTGATACGATGGAACAGGTTTTGCATCATTTAAAAAATATCCTTCCGGAAAATGTGAAAGTCCGGGTTCGTAACGGGGATGCTTTTGTTGCTCCGGTGACGCCTTTGGACAGTGCGGAATATCGGCTGCTGAAGGATGTGATCCGCGATGTCTACGGAAATGATACTGTCATCGTCCCGTCGCTTCTGACCGGTGCTACAGATTCACGCCATTACGGATGTGTATGTCAGAATATTTTCCGTTTTTCAGGACGTTATCATACGGCCGGGTTTGGGGATGCCCATCGGGAAAATGAACGGATCCCGGAAAATGTGCTGCCGGCTGGCGTAGCGTTTTTTAAAACTTTTTTAAAAAGATATCAGGACTAAGCCGGGCATTTATGCCAGTTACCCCTCATTGCAGCGATGCGGTGAGGGCTTTTTCATTTTTATGGAGAGTATGGGGATATGCATCGTAATCATTTGCAGAACCACAATAACTGTTTTACCCGGTGTGGCAAAATATGGGTATTACGGTTCGTTTTTTCATATCAAAAAAAGCATTAATCATATAAATCATATTGACATACTATGAAATAGGTGATACAATCAAAATCACAAAAACTTGCAAGTCTAAGGCGGAACAGACAAGTGGTAAGGCAGAGTCTGCAAAACCTTTATCCCCGGTTCAATTCCGGGTGCCGCCACCAGCGTTGAATGTTTGCGCGAGGCTGTGTTGCAAGGTAATGAAGTAACTGGGTACGGAGGGATGATTATGAAAAAAATTATATTGCTCATCAGCATTTTATTGTTGGCGATTTCGCTGGTGGGCTGCGGCGGCGATAATAAAAAAGCAGAAAAGCCTGCCGCGAAGGAGATCAAGATCGGTGCAACGGCTGGACCACATGCGCAGGTCGTCGAGGCAGTGGCCAAAGAGGGGAAAAAGCAGGGTTTGAACATTAAAGTCATCGAGTTCTCTGATTACATTACGCCGGATAAAGCACTGGCAGACGGAGAGATCGATCTGGTCAGCTATCAGCACAAACCGTTTATGGAAAACTTCAATAAACAGAACAAGTCTGATTTGGTGGCAATCGGTAAAACGATCCTGATGCGCATGGGGATATACAGTGACAAGCATAAGGATCTGAAGAACCTTCCGGAGAATGCAGTCGTTGCGATTCCCAATGATCCGACCAATGGCGGCAGGGGGCTGGTACTGCTGGAAAAAGCCGGCCTGATCAAGCTGAAGGAAGGCGTTGGCTTCAAGGCGACCGTAAAGGATGTGGTGGCAAATCCGAAAAAGTTACAGTTCAAGGAACTGGAGGCAGCCCAGCTTCCCAGAAGCCTGCAGGATGTTGATATTGCAGTCATTACCATGAACTATGTTATGAGCGGCGGACTGGATGTCAAGAAGCAGGGGCTGTTCTGGGAGACAAAGGACGAACCGCTGGCAGTCATGATCCTGGCTGTTAAAGGCAAGGACAAGGATAATCCGACGTATCTGAAGATTGCGGGATTGTTCAAGTCGGAAGGCGTGCGCAAATATATTGCGGATACCTTCAAAGGAACCATCGTTCCTGCGGAATAATCCACTGAGTATAACAAGATAACATAAATAGAACTGAAAAATTCCGGATGAATCTGCCAAAGAGTAGATATCATCCGGAATTGTTTTATTAGGATATTGTTTTGCAGATTACGGCTCCCGATACTGACATGCCCCGCGGATTACAAAGTGGCGGCAGTTACTGTTTTACAGCGTATCAGGCCGGTTCTCCATGAAAGGACGGGTGAGGTCGTTTACAATCTCGCCTGCGATAATCAGTCCTGCAACAGAGGGAACGAAAGCTGTCGATCCGGGGATGTCACGCCGATCCGTACATTTTCGCACGGTTCCCGGCGGGCATATGCAGTGATAGCGGCAGCTGATGGACAGATCTGCCAGGGGACGGACCGGTTTTTCTTCCGAATATACGACCTTTAAAGAATCAATGCCCCGGTTCCGGCATTCCCGCCGTATGACCCTGGCCAGGGGGCAGACCGATGTCTGGTAGATATCGGCCACTTTGAACAGGGCGGGGTTTGTTTTATTCCCCGCACCCATACAGGAAATGACAGGCACGCCGGCCTTTTTAGCATTTGTGATGATGGCCAGCTTTCCTGTCACGGTATCGATGGCGTCTACCACGTAATCATAGTCCTGCATGTTGAACTGATCCTGTGTTTCCGGCAGATAAAAAATTTTATAGGTCGTGACACGGCACCCCGGATTAATATCCGCGATGCGTTCGGCAGCCACATCAACTTTATATTTTCCAACGGTCTTTCTGGTTGCCAGGATCTGCCGGTTGATATTGGTCAGGCAGATGCGGTCGTCGTCGATCAGGTCGAGGGCCCCGATCCCTGTCCGGGCAAGGGCTTCCGCCACATAGCCGCCGACACCGCCGATGCCGAAGATCGCGACGCGGCATCCGGCAAGATGATCCATGGCGCTTTTTCCGTATAATAACTGGGTTCTTGAGAACTGGTTCAGCATTTGCAACGCTTCCTTTGACTGATACTATTGGAATACAGCGGATCG
>CAJOKZ010000067.1 GCA_905235335.1 uncultured Succiniclasticum sp. | reverse complement strand
TGTGAAGGCTGCCATGCTGGAGAAGATGCCGGTGCTGAAAAAAATGTACAGCGCGGATGATGACAACACGCAGGTGCTGTATCTCAAAAATGCCGTGGCCACGTTCTCTTCGTTTACGGAAAAGCCGGAAGTGATTACGTTTTAATCTGCAATCCTTTAGGTAAGGAACGCAGATTACATGGGTTGCGTGGCAGTCGGCGTGCGCGCAAAGTATCCGGTGTTTTATTAACTCAACATTAAAGCGGTAACTTTTAACATTTTGTCAAAAGTTACCGCTTAAATTTTCAAATAACGGGTGAAAAGGAACCGATACGATTATGTCAATAGGATAGTGTCAATAGTCTGTCAATAGTCTTTCGCAAATTCATTTTCCGCTCGGCAGCCGGCAGTTACCGGGCCAGCGTATGAGACTTCGCTAATACTTCAATACCTTATCCGGTTTCGGCTGAAAGGACTTGTCATAGTCGAGGCCTTTCCCTCCGTCATGCTCTGCCAGAAGTTTTCCGTACAATTCGCGCCAGTCGGAAAGAACGCTTTCGGCGTTATCGCGAAGAACCTGCGCGAAAACCTCTTTCGGCCAGCCGGAGGAAGATGCGATCAGTTCCATGGAACGTTGTTCCTCTTTGTGGGCAGCATCCCGCACCTTGGGAGCCATCGCGCTGTAATAACCCTTTGTCAGGGCCGACACCTGCTGGGCGATCCACCAGGCCTTCCCGGGATCATAGTTCGAGCGGTCGTTCCTGGCATAAGCCTCTGGCAGCGGGGCTACAGGAAGTGGAATATACGTGCTTTCCGCAGGGGCGCTTACGGAGAGCCAGAAAATCGGGCCGGGCATGCTGTCATTCGCCTGGGCGATCCACGTATAGGCGATGTTTGAGCTGGTGATAGAACGTTCCCATTTCGTTTTGCCGTACCGGTATGGTAAAGCGAAAAGCCCGGCATTCTTTCCGGTCCTGCGGTCAAAGGCCGTACCTTCGTAGGCATCCCGGTGCAGATCCATGATCTCTGCCAGTGTCATGGGGTGGTCAGGGCGAAGGGAAAAGGGATACGCTTCCGTATCCCAGTTTTTTATTTTCGCCGGAAGTTTCGCCGATGGCGCGGCAAGGGAAAACGCGCGCCAGACACGACGCAGGGAAAAATACGGATGAAAATCTTCTACAGCTTTCATGGAACGCGCCCAGTCGATGCGGCCTTTTTTGTCATAAACGGCCCAGCCGGCTTCCTTCAGCATAGCGGGCAGACGTGGGTTGAACAGCTGGTCCGGGTCTCCCGGTCTGACAGCACGGATACGGAACTGGTTCGCCGCTACAAAAAATTCTCCATCCGGCACGCGTTGGGCGATCCAAAAGCCGCCCTTACCCGTTGGCGCCGGCTGCATTTCCAGAACCCAGCCTTCGTCGCGGTCAGCTGCCAGAAGCGTTTCGCCCGTTCCCCAAAGACCGTACTGGTCGATCAGGCTGCCCATCAGCCGGACTGCTTCCCGGGCTGTACGGCAGCGTTCCAGGGCCACGCGCCCCAGTTCCGAGGCGTAAAAAATGCCGCGGCCCTCTTTTGGTTCCAGATATTCCAGATGGGCAGAATTATCTGTGCATTCGCCGAGCATCAGGCCGTGCTCGTTCATCACGCCGTAATCACTGTCGATATAGGCATAGGTATGGGCAGCCTCCGGGATTTCTCCCAGCGGCTTCGTCCGCTTTTTCCCCGGATAGTCGTATGCCGCCGCACGCTCCGGCGCAACGAGGCGCGGGTTCGAGAAACAGGCATACTCCGGCAGGTCGTCCCAGGCGATGGCGGAGGGGTACACTTTCCGCATCGATCCGGCCGGATGATCTTTCGCCGGCACAAAAACGATACTGGGATCGCTGGAATAGGAATCATTGGAATGCGTCACAAACGTGCTGCCGTCCGCCGAGGCTCCTTTTGTCACGATGGTCGTGGTGCAGGCTTCCCCGCAGGAGGCGGTAAGGCAGATGACACTTAGCGCAACGGATATAAAAACAGACTCGGGTTTCAAGCAGAAAACTCCCTTCATGTAAAAAACATATTTTATTTCAGTATAACAAAACAGATGTGGAGCTGCGGTTGTTTGTTTTTTTATGTTATTTCATTATATCACGGTTTAAGAAAACAAGTGCCATATATTTCATTTCTATCGAATACCGGAATGGGAACCTATGCTGGATAGGCGGTGTGGCGGCACGGTCATGGCGTTGGACCGGGTGATCCGCTAAGGGAACGAACGT
Organism: uncultured Succiniclasticum sp.; assembly: GCA_905235335.1. Classification (GTDB taxonomy): domain Bacteria; phylum Bacillota; class Negativicutes; order Acidaminococcales; family Acidaminococcaceae; genus Succiniclasticum. The sequence continues at coordinate 5,134 of CAJOKZ010000067.1, read as the reverse complement.
GGTGAGAGCGTGTATGATGGCGGGGGGATTATTGTAAAAATAAAAAAGCCGGAACAATTTGCCCTTTCTTGGAGAAACATCGCTCAGGCAGCCACAACGAGGGGAGTTTGTTGTATTTGAAAAAATCAATGTTATAATAAAAATAACATATTAAGATATCCCGCATAAAGCTGAAACGGACTATAAAAAACGGTTCGCTTTCTTGAAAAAGGAGATGCTGTATGGAAAGACCGCTGCCAAAACCAAATGAGGTATACCGCCATTTTAAAGGAAAGCTGTATCTGATCATTACTATTGCCGCTCATTCGGAAACGGGAGAGCCCCATGTGGTTTACAAACATCTTTACGGTGATTATTCCGATTGTGTACGGCCGTTGGATATGTTCATGAGCGAAGTGGATCATGAAAAGTATCCGGATAGCAGGCAGAAATGGCGTTTTGAAAAAATCGACACAAGCGAATCGTAAAACTTGGATTTGACGGGATTGATCTGCTAAAAACGAGCGGGTCTTCCTGCAAAACTTTCGGATAAACAGGCAGAAGGAAAACCCGTCACAGGGGTCGATGTTAAAAAACCGTTTGAGACGATAAAGGCGAACACGTATGAAGCAAAAGAAGCGCGCTGTTGTAAACAGAAAACTGTGCGTGGCCTGCGGAAGCTGCCAGAAGGTCTGCCCTATGGGAGCTATCCGCGTGTATAAAGGACTGTACGCAAAAACAGATGATGCCCTTTGTATCGGATGCGGACGATGCGCGAAAGAATGCCCGGCTTCTGTGATTACGATGGAGGCAAGGCATGAAAACTGAAAAACGTTGGTATGACTATTTGTGGATTGCGGAACTGATCTACTTTTGTCTGGGCTTCTTCAATATCCTTTTTGCATGGGTCGGGCTGATTATGTTTTTCGCCCCATTGCTTTTGGCGGTGGGAGGCTGGGACAAAGCGTATTGTAACAGGTATTGTGGCAGAGGCCAGCTTTTTGCCCTGTTAGGCGGCAGGCTGAAACTTTCCCGGTGGCGCGATGTGCCGAGCTGGCTTCGATCTCATTTCTTCCGTTACGGTTTCCTGATGTTTTTCATGACCATGTTCTGCAATATGCTTCACGTGACGTGGCTTGTGTTCGGCGGCGCAGAAAATCTGCGGCAGGTGGTGACGTTGCTCTGGGTTTTCAAACTGCCCTGGCATTGGGCTTACAGTGGGACGGCAACGCCCTGGATAGCGCAGTTCGCTTTTGGCTTTTACAGCGTCATGATAACGTCTACGGTATTAGGCATTATTTCCCTGCTGCTGTGGAAACCACGTTCCTGGTGCGTGTACTGTCCCATGGGAACCATGACGCAGTTGATCTGCAAAGCAAAACGGAAGTTTTCTGAAAAGACGCTTGCGAAGTCATTTTATTCATAGTAGAATACAGGTGTATGGATTTGCGGGTGCGGTCTGCCACAAGATCAAACAGGCGGATCGGTAAAAGCGCGCTGAAATATATTTGAGATGCGCCGGGGGCCAATGCCGCGGTCTGTCGCAGAACGTGCCGGGGAATATGCCAAAAGGCGGCGCCAACCGGTGCGGGGTATCGGCCGGCGCGCAAAAAATTCTTTGCATTCATTTTCAAGAGGGGACGTTTCAGTGTAGTAAAGGAAGTGTGATTATGCGGATTTCGACAAAAGGACGTTATGCAACTCGGTTGATGCTGGATCTGGCGCTCCACTATGACTGCGGGTTCATTCCGCTGAAGGCGGTAGCGCAGCGGCAGAATATTTCGGATAAATATCTGGAGCAGATCATCACCCAGCTGAGCCGTGCGGGTTTTGTGCGCAGCGCCCGAGGGGCACAGGGCGGCTATCAGCTGACAAAGCGGCCGGAGAAGTATACTGTCGGCGATATCCTCCGGACTACGGAAGGAAGCCTGTCACCGGTATCCTGTCTGGAAGCCAACGGCGGAACCTGTGAGATGGCTCCGACCTGTGTGACCGTAGAGGTATGGCAGCAGATAGAAGACGCGGTGAACAGCGTGGTGGACCATATCACATTGGCCGACCTGGTCAAACGGTACCACGAAAAAGCCGGCGGGGATTATGTGATCTGACCCGGCGCCGAAGAGCGGGGGCGTTTGTGCGGCACACGCGAAAAGCCTGACAGAGCTGGGCGGCATAGGACGGTTGTCCGCGCCGGGGTTGGCAGAGTAAAAATAAAACCATAATTTAAAAGAGGAATGAATTATGATTACGAGAGAAGAGGCATGGAATTTACTGACGGAATATAACAAGGACCCGTTCCATCTGCGCCACGCGCTGACGGTGGAGGGGGCTATGCGGTATTTTGCCCGTACGATGGGGTACGGGGACGAAGAGGAGTTTTGGGGAATCGTCGGACTGCTTCACGATCTGGATTTTGAACAGTACCCGGACCAGCACTGCACCAAATGTCAGGAGATCATGCGGGAGCGCGGGCTGGACGAACGGCTGATCCATGCCACGGCAAGCCACGGCTATGGGATTACGGTGGATGTAAAGCCGGAGCATGAGATGGAAAAGATACTGTTCGCCTGCGATGAACTGACGGGGCTGATCGGCGCCTGTGCGCTGGTCCGTCCGTCGAAGAGCGTGCAGGATATGGAAATGAAATCCGTAAAGAAAAAATTCAAGCAGCTCAGCTTTGCGGCGGGCTGCCACCGGGAAGTCATCAGCCGGGGCGCGGAGATGCTGGGCTGGACGCTGGAGGATTTGATCACGAAAACGATTGAGGCCATGCGGGTGGACGAGGCCAAGATCAACGAAGCCTGCGCGAACTTATGAATAAGCCGAAAGTGATGATGGCCATGAGCGGCGGTGTGGACAGCAGCACGGCAGCGCTGCTGCTTCGGGGGGCCGGATACGATGTCATCGGCGTTACGCTGAAGATGTTCGATAACAGGGACCTCGGTCTGGAAGGGGACAGCAGCCTTGCCAATGCGGCGGATGCGAAACAGGCAGCGGACATGATGGGCTTTCCCCATTATGTGTTTGATTTCTGCGAATATTTCCGCTCCGGTGTCATCAATCATTTTGTTGAGGAATATGAAAACGGTCGGACACCGAATCCCTGCGTGGACTGCAACAGGCACGTGAAGCTGGGCCGGCTGTTTGCCAGGGCGGCGGAGATGGGATGCGACTATATCGCCACCGGCCATTATGCCAATGTGAAATTTGATGAAAAAAGCGGCCGCTGGCTGCTGCTGCGCGGAGCGGACCGGCAGAAGGATCAGAGTTATATGCTCTACACCCTTACCCAGGAACAACTGTCCCACATCCTGTTCCCCCTGGGGAATCTGCATAAGACGGAGATTCGTGACAGGGCGGCGGCAGAAGGGCTTGCCAGCGCAAAAAAGCCGGACAGCCAGGACATTTGCTTTGTCCCGGACGGGGACTATGCCCGGATGATCGAAACCCTCACGCGGCGGAAGCCGAAACCGGGCCGGTTCGTCCATCTGGACGGCACGGTGCTGGGAACCCACAGGGGGCAGCTTCACTATACCATCGGACAGCGGAAGGGATTGGGTATTGCGTATCGGTATCCGCTGTATGTAATAAAAAAAGATATTAAAAACAATATCGTGTACCTGGGGCCGCAGGAAGCCCTGTTTTCGGATACGCTGATCGCGGGGCGCTGCAATCTGATCTCTGTTCCGGAACTGACGGGGCCGATGCGTGTTACGGCCAAGCCCCGTTACCGGGCGGATGATGTGCCTGCGGTCATCGAGCCCGCGGAAGACGGGAATATCCGTGTGACCTTTGAGGATCCCCAGCGCGCCCTGACGCCGGGCCAGGCCGTGGTGTTCTATCAGGGGGATGTCGTCGTGGGCGGCGGCACGATTCAATGATTTCAAAAAGTTGTAAGAGGTTTGTTATGGATTGCGGGAAAAAAGTCAGTAACATAATACGGATGCTGTCAACAGGTGTTTTGGTTGCCGTGTCAGTGGCCTGTCCGCTGGCCGGTGAAGCGGCGCTGCCCCGGCATCCGGCAGTTTCGGTTCCGGCTGCTGCAAACACCGGCGTGGCGCGTCGGCCGGTATCGGATCCCGTGCAGCCGTCTGCGGCAGCTTCTGTTCCGGCTGCTGCAAATACCGGCGTGGCACGTCAGCCGGCATCGGATCCTGTGCAACCGTCTGCGGCAGCTTCTGTGCAGGAAGAAACGGTACAGGTTTCAACGAACCAGCCGATCGGTTATACAGAAGCAGAGATCCGGGAGCAGATGATAAAAAAATACACCCGTCCCCGTGCTGCTTTCCGCAGGGTTTCCGGGGCGGATGCCGGCGCGGATTACGCGCCGGGATCGCTGGATGTGAAGATTCCCGCGCTGTTCTTTCCGGAGGATGTCGTGAAAGAGGTTTCCGAGGATTTTACAGAAAACCGGGACGGAACATTCGGTACCAGGGCCTACGGCGACAGCGGAACACAGCTCTCCGGATACAGCGAAGCTGCACAGCTGCAGTTGCAGGAGGTGCAGCAGCGGAAAGCGCAGGACGAACTGAAACAGAAAAAGCGTGCTAACAGCCGCAAAGGGATGGCACGGCAGCAACCGCAAACCCGGACAGCGCATCCGGCGAATCAGAAATTCAAAACCATTACGGTGCAGGTGAATGAACCTGCGCCTTCGCCTTTTCGTCCGCTGTCTGCGGGAGATTTCCGCTGGTTCACCAACAACAAGGGGCATTATGTGGCGGCGCTTTTGTACTCATTGCCGGAAGATCCGCTGAAGGGGCTTCCCGCAGAAGGCCCGACGGTGATCCGGAGCGCGGCGCAGGATGAATTCATGGCGGTGAGTTTGGACGATCCGTCGGACACCTACTATTACAAAAATGCCGGGACATTTCCTGATTACGGAAAAGCATTGCCGGTTTATACGGAAACACGAAAGACCATTCAGGGAAGTGATGTCAATATAAAATATATCCGGTATTTCATCGGCGGGCAGTATTGCCTGATCGTGGACGGAAGCAGTGAAAGGCAGGGGAAAACCTGCCGCGCGGCGGTGGTATTCCCGGAAAGCAGGCAGCTTGAATATTTGCCGAAGGCCTTGTATGTGATGGAGAACCTGAAGGTGATCTGAAAAACAGATAATAGCAAAACAAAAAACGCCGGTTCCGGCGTTTTT
>CAJOKZ010000066.1 GCA_905235335.1 uncultured Succiniclasticum sp. | reverse complement strand
CAGGCTTCCGTAAAAACAAAGAGTAACCGACCCAGGTAAAAGGCAGCGGTTACTCTTGAATAAAAATGCTATTTAGGCCAACCGTTCATCAGTGGCACTCTTTTTTGTTTTCATTGCAACATCACGCAGCTATAATGTCAAATCTCTTTCTTCCCCGCCGCTCTCAGCATCTCCTGCTTCAGCGTCCACAGCTTTTTGGAAAGATCCACATTGTATTTGTGGGGATTTTCAAACCGTTTCACTTCATCCCACAGGCCGGCTACTTCTTTCGCGCAGTAAGCCTGCAGTTCTTTCAGGCCGGGCTGCCGGTAAACCAGTTTCCCGTTTTTGAAAATGGGGACCTGCAGCTCCCGCAGTGTAAAATCCTTCAGGGTCCGCTGCTTCCAGGTAGCTTCCGGATCAAAAATCGTATGGGGCAGCGCTTCGGAGATCACCTCATCCCGCAGGCAAATTTCATCCGCAATAGCCTTGCCTGTCTTTTTATCATAGAAGCGATACACCTTTTTAAAACCGGGGTTGGTAATTTTTGCGATGTTTTCCGAAATTTTAATTTTAGGAACAATGCTCCCGTCTTCTTTTTCCACCGCCACCAGCTTATACACGCCGCCGAAGACCGGACTGCTCTTGCTGGTGATCAGCCGTTCGCCCACGCCGAAGGAATCGATCTTTGCCCCCTGCTGCAGCAGGTCGCGGATCAGGTACTCATCCAGGGAATTGGAAACCACGATCTTCGCATCCTGCAGACCTGCTTCATCCAGCATAACGCGCGCCTTTTTCGTCAGATACGCCAGGTCGCCGGAGTCCAGCCGGATGCCAAAGTTCCCAAACGCCTTGCCTGCAGCGAGATATTCCCGGAACACTTTTATGGCATTGGGGATCCCGCTCTTCAATGTATTATAGGTATCCACCAGCAGCACGGCGTTATTGGGATAGGTCTCCGCGTAAAATTTAAAGGCCTCATATTCCGTATCAAACATCTGCACCCAGGAATGGGCCATGGTGCCCGCAGCCGGAACCCCGTACAGTTCATCCGTCAGGGTGCAGGCCGTCGCGGCGCAGCCGCCGATATAGGCAGCCCGCGCCCCGATCACCGCGCCGGACACGCCCTGGGCCCGTCTTGAGCCAAATTCCATGACCGCCCGGCCCGCTGCCGCGCGGACAATGCGGTTCGCCTTGGTGGCGATGCAGGACTGATGGTTGATGCACAGCAGAATGAAAGTTTCCATCAGCTGGGCTTCCGCCGCCGGCGCTTTGACGGTGATGATCGGTTCATAGGGGAAAACAGGAGTGCCTTCCGGAATCGCGTAAATGTCCCCGGTAAACCGGAACTTGCGCAGATAATTCAAAAACTTTTCGTCAAAGAGCTTCTTTCCCCGAAGGAACTCGATATCCGCATCGCTGAAGTGCAGGTTCCGCACATATTCAATAATGTCCGTCAGTCCGCAGGCAATGGCAAACCCGCCCCCGTCCGGCACGTTGCGGTAAAACACATCAAAATACGTCTGCTTCTTGTAAAATCCGTTCAGAAAATACCCGTTCCCCATCGTCAGCTCATAAAAGTCTGTCAACAGGGTCAGGTTCTGTTCTGCGACTCCTGCCATTTCTCCTCCTTCGCCGTCACCGGGACCCGCGCTGCGTTACAGGAACACGGCGTTTCTGCCGTGCAGCCTCCCGTGGCCCGGCCTCCCCCGGCACACAGGAAAACAGGAAGCGCCCCGCTCCCTCCACTGCCGCCATGGCAGTTCCCGGATTTTTTATGGATCAGAACAACTCATTTCATACTGATGCTGATTTTGCGCGCAGGTCCGTTTCACAACAGGCCATGCTTATTTTATGCTGACGATGTCCCCGTCATGGCGGATCTTCGCCGTAATGTCCTTCAGGAACCGCTGCTGGCGTTCGGGAATGATAACGCTGCCGGGCATCCCGTATTCCTGTACAGGCTCCGCTTCCGGGGTAAAGGTTACCATCTGGATGCCGTTCCCGTTACGGACCAGCATGTCGACCAGCGCGTCCCCCTTGTTGCAGAAAAGAATCAGCGAACATCCCTCGAACTCGCCTTTTAACGATCCTTCCTGCTTGCGGGTCGAGGCTTTTAACACCGTCATGCGCGTCCTGGCATAATGCGGGATGATAAGGAACGCCTGTTCCTCGCCGGTGCGGATGATGCGGTAATTTTTCAGTTCCTTGGGAAGCACCACGGAGCCGATCTTGTCATATACTTTCAGGTTGGCCACCGCTGCCATCACCCGTGTATCCGTCATTTCCACAACGGCCTTGCCGCCGCCCAGCAGTTCCTGGTAATCCGGCGACACCTTCGCCTCGTCCACATCAGCCGCAAATACCGGCGCGCTTATCGCCATGACCAGCAGCATGGTTATCATCGCAAAAACTTTTCTCATGTCCGTCTCCATTCCGCCGCCATCGGTCGGCGGCACAACCCGTAATAACGAAAAAATCACCTTTCGCACGGCCCCATCCTGCAACCGTCCCGGCTTCTATTTCCAGGGATCGTCCTGCGCAGGGATCCGGATTCCCGCCAGCAGGCCGGCATATTCCCACAGGTACCATTCACCGGTCGACGGCTTCAGGCGCATGGTCACCGGCCGGGGGTTATCCGCCCCGCCGCTGCGGATCCATAACTGGGCATAGTTCTCATTCTGATAGCTGTAAGGCGTCTCCGATACGGTAACGCTGTATGGCAGGCGCGGTGTGTAATTGTTGTCAGGGGACGTCCCGTCAAAATACGACCGGGCCGTGTATTCTTTCCCCCGAAGCTGGTCCCGCAGCTGCTGTTTGCCGAAATTGCTCACAGGCCTCGGCCCCAGCAGCTTATCCAGCATGGCGACACCGGCCTCCGCATCCTCCGTGTAACGGACCAGCGCCGCCACCGCATAGGCCGCGGTCTGTTGGGGTGTCCCCGCCGGCATCACGTCCGCCGCCGATTTGGGCAGCGGGTCCAGAATCACTGTTTTGCTTTCCATCATGCTTACCGCCTTTATTCTTCCGAAAAATCTTCCTTCGGGGCTGCGCACAAGGGGCATACCCATTCTTCCGGCACGTCATTCCATTCAGTCCCTGCCGCTACGCCGTTGGCCGGGTCGCCTTCCGCCGGATCATACACATACCCGCAAACGTTGCATACATATTTTTTCATAGTTACACGCCTCCTTGTTTTTAAATGATTGTGTCATGAAGTTTACGCCGGTTTGCTATTTCTATATATTCGCTATTTTTATATATTATATCACAACATGTATGACAGTTTCATAATTTCTTTCCTGCGGTCGCGCCACTGGGGATAATACCGGTCCATACGGGCCCTGAACTTTTCCCCGTGACCCTTTTCCCACAGGTGCGTCAGCTCGTGGGTCACGATGTAACTTAAAAACTCCGGCGGAAGGTGCCCCAGCGCCAGGTTGATGCATACGCGCCCCGTGCGGATGTTGCAGGTCCCCCACCGGGTCTTCATCTTCCGCACATACCAGCTGGTTTCCTGTTTTCCGACAACAGAACCGCAGCCCCGGAAAATAACCGGAAGGAACGCTTCCATCTGCTGTTTCAGCCAGCGGTCCACGCACTGCTCCCGTTTCGCCCCGTCAAACCCGGCGGGACAGGCCAGCAGCAGTTTTGTATTTTCCGTCTTCACCGCCGCGCGGGATTTCCCCTGCAGCGCCTCCGCCGCCTCTTCCCCGCACATCTGCCGGACCATCTCCGGATCGGTGAGGACCAGCAGTTCGTAGGCTTTGCCCCACACATATACGGTTTCGCCGGTTTCATACCGGCGCACCGGCTTCTGCGCCAGCTGCTCCTGTTTCTTCCGCTGCCGCTCGATCCATCCCAGGTTTTCGGAAATGAACTGTTCCACTTCCGACAGCGAGGCATGGAACGGAGCGGAGACGAACACCTTTGCTTCCGGCATCTTCAGCCGCAGATACATGCGGCGTATCCTTTTATACTGCAACAGGTATTCGATTTCCCCTAAACGGTGTTCTTCTGTTTCACTCTTTCTTCGTCCCAATGGTCTACCGGTCCCGAAAGGACGCCGTCACGCTTTCGCGCGGCATCCCTTTCCCCTCTTCCAATACCGCAGGTTTCCACTTCTTTCACGATTCCGCGCAGGTTCCTGCCCGGCAGGATACCATCCTCCGGAAAGAACGCCGTCAAGTTGTTCCCTGTTCCCAAGTTCCTGCCCCAAGCGGAATCTTCCCGCAAAAAGCCGCGCAAACTCAGGTTTTATTCCGTTCCTTCAGCACGCGCTGCATCTCCCGCTTCGCGTCCTTCTCCGCCATATCCCGGCGCTTGTCGTAAATCTTTTTGCCGGTGCAAAGCGCCAGCTCCATCTTCACGAAGCCGCGTTTAAAATACAATTTCAGCGGGATCAGGGAATACCCTTTTTCCTTCACCTTGCCCAGCAGCCTGTCGATCTCCCGGCGATGCATCAGAAGGCGGCGGGTGCGCAGCGGATCGTGGTTGTTGTAATTGCCGAAGTCATAGGGGCTGATGTGCATGTTCATGACGACCATTTCCCCTTTTTTCGTGATCCGCACGAAGCTGTCCTTCAGGTTCACTTTCCCCGCCCGCAGCGATTTCACTTCGGTGCCCACCAGCTCGATGCCGGCTTCCATGGCTTCCACGATGTTGTAGTCATGGCGGGCTTTGCGGTTTTCAGTTATGATTTTTATTTTTGTTTCAGCCATGGTGTCTCCATTGAATTCAAAATTTATACGGTCCGGGGTTCGAAATTTTCCCGCGCGTTCCTGCGCGGCAGTGTCGGAGATTGGCAACCCCAATTTTTCCTAAGCGCGTTTTACTCTGATAATAATTCGATGCAAATTGCGTTTTCCCTTTATCTTCTCCGTTTTTTCTTGCGGGAGGAGCCGGCGTATTTATTTCCGCCGACGCCGCCTTTGCCCCGTTTTGCGTAAGTCCGGGACGGTTTGCCTTCCGCCTTCCGCCCGCTTCCGCTGCCGGAACCCAGCTGGGTCCTGATATAATCCCGCACGGCGTCATTCTCCCCGGCCATGATGAAATCAATGCTGCGCTCTTCCATATTGACCCGCAGCACCTCGATGGTCACCGGATCCCCCAGCCGGTAGGTTTTGCCGGTATGGGTGCCCGTCAGGCAGTACCGGTCTTCAATAAATTCATAGTAGTCGTCCGTAAGGCTGGACATATGCACCAGCCCTTCCACCCCGTTGGGCAGCTCCACGAACATGCCGAAGGAAGCCACGCCGGAAATGACGCCTTCGTAGTCCTCGCCGATATGGCCCAGCATGTATTCCGCTTTTTTCAGGTCCACCGTTTCCCGTTCCGCTTCCGCCGCGTTCCTCTCCTGCAGGGAGGAATGCTCCGCCATGCTTTCCAGGCTTTCCCCGGAAAGGGCCGGCAGATGACGCGTCAGGTCCGGGTCTTTCAGCCAGGCGTGCAGGATCCGGTGCACCAGCAAATCCGGATAACGCCGGATGGGCGATGTGAAGTGGCAGTAGTAGTCCGCGGCCAGCCCGAAGTGGCCCACGTTTTCCGTCTGGTACACTGCCTGCCGCATGCACCGCAGGGCCACCGTGTTCACCAGCCGTTCCTCCGGACGGTCCTTCATCTCCGCCAGCGCCGCCTGCACATCCCTCGGGCGCACCTGCCCGTTCCTGGGGATGCGCAGCTTCACGTTGAAACCCTGCAGCAGCTGCGCCAGGTTTTCCATCTTGTCTTCCGCCGGCGTTTCATGGACCCGGTACACACAGGGCCACTGCAGCATGGCCAGATGGCGCGCCACCGTCTCGTTGGCCGCCAGCATGAATTCCTCGATGATGGATTCCGGCAGGCCGTGGATGCGCTGCCTGATCTCCAGCGGCTTTCCCGTTTCGTCCAAGATCACCTTCTGCTCCGGCAGCTCAAAGTCGATCGCGCCGCGGCGGGCCCGCTTCTTTTGCAAAACGCGGCACAGTTCCCGCATCTCTTCCAGCATGGGTACAATGTCCCCATACCGCGTCCGCATTTCTTTGTCCCCTTCTTCCAAAATGGCGCGCACTATGTTGTAACTGAGCCGGTGACAGGAATGGATCACCGACGGGAAGATTTTATATTTCGCAACCTTTCCGTTCTCCGGCTCGATCTCCATCTCGCAGGCCATGACCAGCCGGTCTTCCTTTTCATTCAGGCTGCAGATGCCGTTGCTTAACCGCTGCGGCAGCATGGGCAGCACCCGGTCCACCAGGTATACGCTGGTGCCGCGCTCCTTTGCTTCCTGATCCAGCAGCGTCCCGGCTTTTACATAATAACTGACATCCGCGATATATACGCCCAGCAGATACCGGCCGTTTTCCAGCCGGCGCGCATACACCGCGTCGTCAAGATCTTTCGCGTCTTCGCCGTCCACCGTCACCACGGGATAATCCCGGCGGTCCTCCCGGCCTGTCATGTCTTTTTTCCGGATCCCTTCCGGAACCCGGGCCGCCGCCCGCTTTACATTATCCGGAAAATCCAGGGGCAGCTCGTGCTGCTTGATGATGGAAAGGATCTCCAGCCCCGGGTCCCCTACGTAACCCAGGATCTCCACCACGCGGCCTTCGGCGCTGCGGCGGTTCTCCGTGGGCCATTCCGTAATTTCCACGACGACCTTCTGGTTGTTTGACGCGCCGCCGAAATTTTTCCGCAGGATGTAGATGTCCCCGCCGATCCGTTTGTCGTCCGGCGTCACAAAGGCAAAATCCATGGTGCGTTTGAACACGCCCACGATCCGCGTGTTGGCGTGTTTGATGATACGGATGACCTCCCCCTCGGGACGGCGCCCGGGGGCATGGCTGTCCACACGGGCCATGATCCGGTCGTTGTTCATGGCGCCGTGGATCTTGCGGGGCGGGATGAATACGTCCGGCTTCGTCCCTTTGTTGTCCGGGATCAGGAAGCCGAAGCCCTTGCTGCTGAGCTGGAACCGCCCCGCCACGAGGCCCATCTTCTCCGGCAGCCCGTAGGTATCGAACCGTGTCTTGACGATGTAGCCGTCCTGCTCCAGTTCCATGATGGCATCCCAGAATTCGTGCATGGGCTCGTCCTTCACCGGGATGGCGAAGACCATCTCCTCCGCGGTCATAGGGGCATAGGATTCCCGCTGCATGAACGCCATGATCTTGTCCTGTAACGATAACGCTGCCATAATCATTCCTTCTCCAGCATCAGCGTGCTGGTCGCTTCCGCCGCCACCGTGCCGTCCGGATTGGTGATGACGCCCTCCATGATTACAAGGCGCCCCTTCCGTTTCACTTCGTGGCCTTCGCAGCGGATGGTAGTGCCGATCTGCACCGGCGCGCGGAACCGCAGGTCGATACGGGCCGTGTAGGCAGGCACGCCTTCTTTCTTAAACAGGTAGTTGCCCATGATCTCGTCCAGCAGCACGGTGATCAGGCCGCCGTGCATGCGTCCGTTGTAGCTCTGGTGCTCACGGCCCGGCGTGAAAAATGCCAGCACGCCGTCAGGCAGCCAGAAAAAATGCAGGTGCAGCCCGATGGGGTTTTTCTCCCCGCAGGCGAAGCACATGCCGTATTTTGGGTCTTTGGACATTTCCTCCAGCGTTGTGCCGAGCTTTTTTTCTTCGGCGGCCAGCAGTTTTTTTTCGGTTTCGTTCATCTGCAGCGCTTCCGGTGAAATGTGCACGTTGTTTGTCGTTTCCATATGAGTAACCTTTCCGAATCAGAATTTATGTGCCCGTCTGATACCGCCTTTACATTGCGGCCGAACGCTTCGGTGCCTGATTGTCCGCATGTGCCTTCGGCACGATGCGGTGACGCCTG
>CAJOKZ010000065.1 GCA_905235335.1 uncultured Succiniclasticum sp. | reverse complement strand
AGCCATCGTCTCAATAAGGTCGGCGCCGGCGCGGCTGCGATGTCGCAGCTGCATCCGCTGGACTTCGACCCGGATGACAAGTTAAGCTTTGCAGCCGGTTTCGGTAGTTACCGGAGCGAAAAGGCCGCGGCGCTGGGTGTTTTCTACCGGCCGTCGGAAAATATCATGGTTAGCGCTGCCGCGACAGTGGGCAACGATGACAACATGGTCGGCGTCGGTGTCAGCTTCAACCTGGACGGCAAAGCGCACGTGACCAACTCCAAGACCGCCATGGCCCGGGAGATCCTCGACCTGCGTAAGGAACTGACCGAACTGAAGGCATCGCTTGCCAGCGGCAACTGGATGCTGGATCCGTCCCTGACCCGTCTGTTCCCGGATACGGAAGAAAATCACTGGGCTTATGAATATGTGAAGACGCTGGCGGGCAACCACATCATCGAAGGTTACCCGGACGGCGAGTTCAAGGGCGACCGGATGATCACCCGTTACGAGATGGCAGCGATCCTGTACCGCGCGATGATGAGCGGCGCGCAGCTGCCTGAAAAGGCGCTGAACGAGTTTGCGCCGGAACTGGGCCGCTTCCGTGTTGACCGTGTATATGGCAACGGCGACGACCGTCATAAGGTGGAACGTATCCGCGTGAACGATGCGCCCCGTAAAGAACGGGATGCGTACGGCAGCGAGTACGATTACTTCAAAAAGAATCCGGCCGCGAACGTGAGCACCGGCGCCCTGCCGGGATCCAAGCAGGCGGAGAAGGCTGCGAAGGCTGCTGCGGCGGCTAAGTAAGCGGACAGATTTCACTGCGACAGTGCGACTGGCTGAACAAAAAAAGGAGCTCCGGGGAGCTGGAGCTCCTTTACCTGTCATAAAGCAGACAGGCAGGATGAAAATTTATTTTCAGGAGGCGCGATGATGAAAAATATGTTGAAGAAAGCGCTGGGCGGGCTTCTGGTCCTGGGCGTGCTGGCGGTACTGCCCCAGACGGCGGACGCGAAGGTGGCCCCCGGACATTATGTGCGCACCAACGCGGCCGGGCTGGTGAACGGCACGCTGGATGTGTTTGAGACAGGCGGAAAGCAGTTTTTTGATGTGCACGCCTATTCGTACGAAGGGACCGATAAACGGCTGGTGGCGGCCGGGATGGTGGATAACATGATCACGGCGGGGCCGGTGGCGAACGATACGTTCACCGTTACCAACGCCTGCTATCAGGGCAAGGACGATTCCAAGGACGAAGTGATCCGGCGGTATGAATATCGGAACATGAAGGATACCGCTTATAAAATTCAGGAAGGGGAAAATTCGGTGACACTGGCGCCGGAAGGTTCCCCGGTCAAAGTAGACATTGCGGGAGAATATAAGCCGGACGGGGCGGCTCCCCAGGCCAGCTACATCATGGCCGAGGCGCTGATCGACTCCCTGGATCCGCAGGTATCGAAGATTCCGCAGGGCGTGCCGCTTCGGTATGTATATGACAAAGAGAACCTGTATGCCGGGGTAAAATATCCGGGCGTGGGCGCCGTGGGTCCCTGCTACAAGGTGAAGATTTACGAGGAAAAGACGCTGCAGCTGCACGAATCGTTCATCGTGCCGATGAGTTTGCAGGATGTGTACCGCATTTCCTATGACAACAGCGTGACAAAGATTTATTAAAACGGAATAAGAAAGCGCCGTCGAATTTGACTGTAAATTCGATGGCGCTTTTGTTTTCCGGTTACTTTGCGTCGATGAACGCGTCTGTCAGTTGGAACACGGCATCGGGATTTTCAAAGAAGGCGATGTGCCCGGCGTCGGGGATTTCATGGAACCGGGCGTTGGGCAGGGCTTCGGCTACGCGCCGCCCTTCCGCCGGGGTGTTCAGCCCGTCATACTGTCCCGTGAGCACGAGGGCCGGGATGGCGGCTTTCGGCGCGTCCGTAATGAGGTCGAAGCGCTGCAGGGAACGGCCGATGCTCTCCTTGTCGGCATCGGTCAGTTTTACGGGGGAGGACACCGATTTGTCGAAGGCAGTGATTTGCTCCATGGAAGTCTGCGGCGCAAAGATCCGCCCGCTGCCGCCGGTCTCGCTCAGTCCCCGGGTGCCGATCAGCACCATCCGCGAAAAAAGTTTGGGGCGGCGCTCGGCGGTCAGCAGTGTGATGTAAGACCCCATGGAAAATCCGATGGCGACAGGCTTATGCAGGCGCAGCTGTTTGACGACGCCGGTCAGCACGTCGCTCTGGTCGGTCAGGGTGAAGGCGGCGGGCTTGCTGCTTTGCCCGTGTCCCAGCGCGTCGTAGGTTACCACGCGGAAGCGGTCTTTGTAGTGGTCGACAAGGCTCTGCATCATCTCCCTGGAGTAGTTGCGCCCGTGAAGGATGATCATGTCGGGGCCGCAGCCTGTTTCGCTGACGGCGATCCGGTAGCCGCCGACGGTCAGCATCCGGTCTTTTCGTTCCGCGGATATGGTTTTGCATGCGCCGGCCTGCTGCCGTGAAGCGTGGGGCCGCGCATCAGCCGCGTAACACGTTGCGGGGTTTCCGTCGCGCCGGCTGGCGCGGCAGGGTTGTTCGCCGGCGGCCTGCGCGGGTGACAGGCAGCAGAGATTCAGCAGCAGGCAGGCTGCCAAGGCTAACGAAGCCAATGATTTTTTTGCCGGCATGATCTGCGGGGCGCCGCTGCCCCCTGTAGTTCCTGTCATAACCGCACCTCCCGTTACGATTCGTTCCCGGTTTTCAGTTGCTCCATTTTCGGAGTATCGTATAACTGACAATTCCGGTTTTTCTAACAGCCATAGAATTTTTGCGGCTGTTTTGTTATAATAATAATGTGTTTAACGTGTTATGAAAGTACAGATCTTTTAATTCTTGATGAAAGGTGGAAACTATTATGTCAATCACCAAAAACGTAATCACAAAAGAACAGCTTGAAAAAGCCGTGCAGTGCAAGAATGCAGAAGAATTAATGGCTTTGGCCAAAGCGGAAGGCGTGGAGTTCACGAAACAAGAAGCCGAAGCGTATCTGGCGGAACTGGCCGACTATGAACTGGACGACAAACAACTGAAGAATGTTGCTGGTGGAAGGGAGGTTTGCTACACGAATGGCTGCGCTTTAAAATGCGACACGCTAGGACGATGAAAGGTATTGTTTTTCTGTTAATCTTAAAATTCTTACGACACCTGTTCCGGATTGTATTCCTGAATCCGGCGCAGGTGTTTTTCTATTCCGCCCCGTTTGTTTTACGAATTTTCCTACGATAACTTCCTACGATAACCTTATTGCTTATTATTGTTACTGCATATATTGTTTATCTTTTGTTCATTTATCCAGATCTACAATTTCATACAAATCATTGCCCATGCCCAGCTCTTTCATGTAGGAAAGCTGGCGCAGGCCGTGGCGGCTTTCCATGCGCTGGATCAGGTCGTGGCCCTTGCCGTCGTGGAGCCCGTAGACCATATCCACAGAGGCCTGGTCAACGGCCAGGATATCCTTGGAGGCCAGGATGCCGATGTCCGGCGTCACCACCGGGGCCGCGCCGGTCCCCGCGCAGTCGCAGTCCACGGACATGTTCCGCAGCACGTTGATGAAGGTGATGTGCGGGCCGAAATGATCCACCGTCGCCTTGGTGGATTCAACCATGCGCTCCATGAATTCTTCCTTGGTGATGCCCCACTGGCTGCCCGTGTTTCCGGCGTGGATCATCTTTTTGCCGACGCGCCCGTCCGCGATGCCGATGGCCAGGTTTTTGTTGGAGCCGCCGAAGCCGCCCATGGTGTGGCCCTTGAAGTGGGTGAGGGTGACCAGGGAATCGTACCGGGTGATGTGGCTGCCCATGGACATCTCCTTAAAATATTTTCCGCCCTTCACGGGAAGCATCACCGTGCCCTCTTCGTCCAGGATATCCACAGGCGCGAAGGTCCAGCCGTTCACCTTCAGGGTTTCCCGGTGGCCTTCCGTGGTGTAGCGGTCGCCGTTGTAATAGGTGTTGGTCTCCACGATGACGGCGCCGGGGATGTCCTTTTCGATCAGTTCCTTCACCCAGGGACGGGGGATGATGTTGGGGCCGTTCTTCTCCCCGGTGTGCACCTTGACGGCAACCTTGCCGGTGATGCCCTGGTTTACTTTTTCATAGATTTTCTGCAGCCCTTTGGCGCTCAGGTCGCGGGTAAAATACACAACGGATTTTTTGCCCGTGCGCTGCGCGGCCGGAATGTATTTGGAGCCGTCCGTGGCGGCCGGCGCGGCCTGTTTCGTCTCCGAATTTTTTGGGGGCGCCGGCTGCTGTTTGGCGGTGGCGCCGCCGCAGGCCGCCAGCAATGTGGTCGCCAGAATGAGCGGCAGTATTTTTTTGACAGATACTTTCATGATGGCCTCCTTGTCTGATCGGGATACGTAGAATCCTCTTTATATTATTTCATAAAAATGCTAAAAAGCCAATGCCTTTTGCGCGCGATGTGATGTTCATCACTTAAGGAGACGCTGATTAAATGAGTTTGTGCGATAAGCACCGGTCAGCGTGCAGACGAATTAATCAGCGTTTCCTTAATTATAACAATTAAAGCGGGCTTTAAGTCAACGGAGCAAAACGGTTCGCGCAAAACGGTTCGCAAAAATTCCGGCAAAACGGTTCGCACAAAACGATTTACAAAAAACGATTCCGCAAAATGTTTTCATAAAATGTTTTACAAAAAAATTCCGGCAAAAAATTGCAAAACGGTTCGCAAAAAATTGTAAAAAATTTGCGAAATTCTTGTTGACTTTTTGACTTTTTGCCGCGGACGTGGTATGATATGTATGTCGGTTGGCACTCCGTTTAAAAGAGTGCCAACGCCATATTTTTTTGCGGCCGTGCTTTCGTAAGCGCACCGCTTTTGGCAAATGCCGCAAACCAGCATCATCGTTTACAAAATCATTTTATAAAAGAGGAGTTGTTTTACTTATGGGAAAAGAAAAATTTGAGTTTCAGGCAGAGACGAGGCAGCTGCTGAACCTGATGATCAATTCCATCTACACCAACCACGAAATCTTTTTGCGGGAACTGATCTCCAACGCCAGCGATGCCATCGACAAACTGCGTTTTGCTTCCCTCACCGACAGTGAGCTGCTGGAAGGGGACGGGGAGTTTGTGATCCGGCTGACCCCGGACGAAAAAGCCCACACCCTTACCGTTACCGATAACGGCATCGGCATGAACCGGGACGAGGTGATCAGGAACATCGGCACCATCGCCCAGTCCGGCACGAAAGAGTTTCTGGCCAAGTTGGAAGAGGCCAACAAGATAGCGAAAAAAGCAGAGGAAGAAGCCGGTAAGGAAGCAAAGACGGACGCGACCGCCAAAGACCTGATCGGCCAGTTCGGCGTGGGATTTTATTCCGCGTTCATGGTTTCGGATAAAGTGACCCTCATCACCCGCAAGGCCGGGGAAAAAGAAGGATGGAAATGGGAATCCGACGCGGACGGCACCTATACCATCGAGCCCTGGGATGTGGAAAAACACGGCACCAGCATCACGCTGCATCTGGGCGAAGCCTATGCCGGCGAAGGCGCGGAACAGGACATGACCAACTACTGGACCCTGGAACGGCTGGTGAAAAAATATTCCGATTACGTCCGCTACCCCATTAAAATGGAAGAAACTTCAGAGGAACCGGCCCGCAATGAGAAGGGCGACATCGACGACAAACTGCCGCCCACCATCAAGGTGGAGGACAAGACCCTGAACTCCCAGACCCCCCTGTGGAAGCGGAACAAGAGCTCCATCAAGCCGGAAGAGTACAATGAATTCTTCAAGCAGCAGTTCCATGAGTGGGAAGACCCCATGTGGCACTACCACACCCGGGCGGAAGGCACCGTGGAATACACGGCGCTGCTGTACATCCCCGGCAAGGCGCCGGCCAACCTGTATTTTCAGGAATACGAACCGGGCCTGCAGCTGTTCTCCCGTTCCGTATTTATTATGGAAAAATGCAAGGACCTGCTGCCGGATTACCTGCGCTTTGTGAAAGGCCTGGTGGATTCCCCGGACCTGTCCCTGAACATCTCCCGGGAATTGCTGCAGCAGAATCACACGATCAAGGTCATCGGCCGCAATCTGGAAAAAAATATCCTGAAGCAGCTGGGGGACATGCTGGCCAAGGACCGGGAAAAATACGAAACGTTCTGGAACGAATACGGCCGCTCCCTGAAAGCGGGCGTGTATAACTCCGTATACGACCCGGACAGCAAAAAGGATCAGCTGGCGGATTTGCTGCTGTTCATGACCAGCAAGGAAGGAAAGTTCTGCACCCTGAAGGAATATACGGACCGTATGCCCGAAAGCCAGAAGGCGATTTACTACGCGACCGGCAAGGACAAGGAGGCCATCGAGCACCTGCCCCAGATGGAAGCGGTGAAGGATAAAGGCTTTGAAGTGCTGTTCCTGCTGGACCCGGTGGATGAATTCTGCATGGAAGCCCTGCAGGAATACGCGGGCAAAAAATTCCAGTCCCTGAGCCGGGGCGACCTGGACCTGGGGGATGTGGAAAGCGAGACCAGCAAAAAGGAAACGGAAGACCTGGCCAAGGACAACGAGACACTGCTGAAAGATTTCAAGGAAGCGCTGGGGGACAAGGTCCATGAAGTGAAGCTGACCAACCGGCTGAAGGACAGCGCCGTCTGCCTGGTGGCCGGGGAATACGGGCCCAGCTTCGCCATGGAACAGGCTTTCGCCATGGCCAACGCGCCCATGTTCAAGGCCCAGCGCATTTTAGAGCTGAACCCGAAGCACAAATTGTTCGCCCGGTTGCAGGAAGCCCATGACCGGGGCAAGGACAGCCAGGACTTTAAAGATTTCTGCGCCCTGCTCTTCGACCAGGCCCTGCTGCTGGACGGCATGATCCCGGATGACCCGGCGGCGCTGGCGCAGCAGATCGCGCGCATGATGGCAAAATAAACGGCGCGGCCGCGTGCCGGTTTTTTCCGTGAAGTTTTCTTTACGGACATCGTCAGGAACCCGAAACAGGTTATTATTTATGTGGAGGTGTACCATGAAACATTTTACGGCAAACAATTTGAAAAAAATTTCAGTTGCGGTTTGCGCGGTCGGCATTTTCGCCGGCGCGTTGGCGCTGCCCGTGAAAGCGATGGCGGCGGAACCCCAGGCGCCGGCCGCCATTACGCTGCCGGTACCGTTTACCAGAGAGGGCATTACGGTGAAGGAAGCGCTGGACCGGCGGAGAAGCTCCCGTCAGTTTGCGGACGCTGCCTTGACGGAGAAACAGTTGTCGGCCCTGCTGTGGGCGGCCAACGGCATCAACCGGCCGGAGTCCGGCAAGCGCGTGAACCCGGCGCCGATGGGAATTTACAATATTGATGTGTACGCGGTGATGGCCGGCGGCATTTATAAATACGACCCGGCGGCCCATGCCCTGACGCAGGTTTCGCCGGTGGATTTCCGCCCGCAGATCACTGACAGGCAGGCGTTTGTCCATACGGCGCCGCTGACGCTGTTCTATGTTTCCAACCCGGTTCCGCCCAGGGATCCTTCCCGCCCCGTGAACAAGGAACGGCAGCATGCAAATAACTGCCTGGTGGCGGGCACGATGCTGCAAAGCGTGGCGCTGGTTGCAGTGGATGAAGGGCTGGGGACCTGTGTCCGCGGTTCCGTTGATAAGGAAGCTTTTGCAAAAGCGGCCGGTCTTTCGCCGGAGCAGGTCGTGCTGATTTCCCAGACCGTCGGCGTGCTTCCCCGGTGAGGGAAAGCGGCAGGAAACGGGAATCACCGTTTTTGTGATAAAGCAGGAATAGGAAAGACAGCAGGAATAGGAAAGTTGTTGCCATGTCGTACGTTACGCGCATTTCAGAGTGTGCGGACGGCGCGTTGTATGCAGGTAACCGGGGTTCTTTCGAATGCGTTATCGTTTGTTGGATACCTTGCGGGGGTATTCCCTTGCAAGCATGATATTGTTTCACACCTGCTGGGACCTGGTGTATCTGTACGGATATGACTGGACATGGTATAAGGGGACGCCGGGGTATCTCTGGCAGCAGAGCATCTGCTGGGCCTTTATCCTGATCAGCGGGTTCTGCATGGGATTGCCAAAAGATGACCGGCCCCTGGCGGGATCCTGTCGGCGGGGCCTCCTCGTGTTGGCGGCGGGGTGCCTGGTGACGGCTGCCACGGTACTGTTTACACCGGACAGCCCCATCATTTTCGGGGTGCTGTTCTTTTTGGGCAGCGCCATGCTGCTGACGGCGGCGCTGCGTCCGCTGCTGCGGAACTGTTCCTGCAGGGGCGGGCTGCTGGCTTCCGCGGCGCTCTTTTTCCTGCTGCGCAATATAAACGACGGTTCCTTAGGCTTCGAAAATCTGATCCTGTGCCCATTGCCGGACGTTTGGTACGGGCACGGGCTTTTGGCGACCTTTGTGGGGCTTCGTGACAAAAACTTTTTTTCGGCCGATTATTTTTCGCTGCTTCCCTGGTACTTCCTGTTCCTTGCCGGCTTCTTTTTGTGCCGCTGTTTTTTGGAAAACAGGGAAACGGAATTTTTCGGAAAAGGCATTCCTGTTTTTGAAACGATGGGCAGACATTCCCTGCTCATTTACCTGCTGCACCAGCCGGTGATCTTGCTGCTGCTGTCCGTTATATTTTAGATGAAGGAAGCGGAGCAGACTTTTACCGGGGAAAAAATTTCTGCGGCTCCCGCTGCCGGAACGGATGGCGGTGAAACGGATCAGACTCGCAGGCAGCGCGCCGAAAAAATTTCAGCCGCGAAAACGCCGGAGGCCTTACGGCGTAAAAATAATTATGCAACAAATCTGAATTTCCTCTTGCTTTTTTTTGCAAGTTAGCGTAATATAGTAGAGTAATCTTTTAGTGGGGACGTAGCTCAGCTGGGAGAGCGTACGGTTCGCATCCGTAAGGTCGAGAGTTCGATCCTCTTC
>CAJOKZ010000064.1 GCA_905235335.1 uncultured Succiniclasticum sp. | reverse complement strand
ATGATAATAAATCCGGATTCTTTATTTTTTTGATGAAGGAAAAATAATTATAGCGACTAACGGGTTTGTAAAAAACAACAAAAAACGCCAAAAAAAGAGATTGGGCTGGCAAAAAAATGTAGAAAAAAATAATTGTGCTGCAAACAACTTTAACGTGAGCGGTTTTAGCATTTCTAAAAAATCGCTCACGTTAACTTGTTATAAAGATGTAATTATGATAGTATTAAATCACGGCAGGCGATTGCCCGGGAACTTGTTGAAAACTGGATCAGCAAGCATTCCGATAAGCGTTAATTTTGGGAAGCCGGTATTTTATAAGTAAAATGTATTTAAATCTTAAAATGAGTTTGATAAATCTTTTATTAGGAGGAAATCATGTCTTTTCGATCCCTGACCCCTGAAGTGCTTTCACAACTTATCGCAGCGCTCCCTGAAAGTGTTCTGGCCGGAGACGCGCTCAGCGAGGACTATGCCCACGATGAGATGGTGTCCGCCGGTTTCCGTATGCCGGATGCCGTAGTTCGGGCGCGGTCTACGGAGGAAGTTTCAAAAGCCTGCGAAATCTTGTATGCGAATAACATCCCCATCATTCCCCGCGGAGCCGGGACCGGCCTTAGCGGCGGTTGTGCGCCTATCCACGGCGGTGTGGTCATTGACCTGACCAGGATGAATCATATTTTGCGCTGGGATATGGACAATAGCCTGGTCCACATTGAGGCCGGCGTCGTGCTGGCTGACCTGACCGCCGCCTGCGCGGAGCGCGGCATGTTTTATCCGCCCGACCCGGGTCAGCGATTCGCTGCGGTGGGTGGAAACGTGGCCACCAACGCCGGCGGGATGCGGGCCGTAAAATACGGCTGTACCCGTGAATATGTCCGTACCTTGACGGTGGTGCTTCCCGACGGCCGTGTGGTGAAACTGGGCGGCGAGCCCAGCAAAAACAGTTCCGGGTATTCCCTCCTGCATCTGATGGTAGGGTCTGAGGGGACACTGGGAATCATCACAGAAATTGGGCTGAAGATCATCCCTCAGCCAAAATTCACGGTTTCCCTTCTGGGAATGTTCGAGGACCTGGCGGCCTGTATCCGCTGCGTGCCTACGGTCAAGCGCTCCGGGCTGGACCCCCAGGCTCTGGAATTTATGCCCCGTTCCAATGTAGTGCGGGCGGAGAAGTTCATGGAGAAAGTAGTCTATCCTGCCAAGAGCGAGGGATCTGATGTGGGCGCGTATCTGCTGACCACCTTTGATTGCCGCCGTGAGGAGGAGATGGTCGAGATCATGGAAGCAGCCGCTGAAGTTATGCTGGAAGGCGGCGCGCTGGATGTGCTCGTGTTTGATAACGCCAATGCGATGAAAACTGCCTGGGATGTGCGCAGGGCCGTGCCGGAAGCCATTCTCGCAACCTATGAAAAGGTGGAGGAATGTGACATCGTGGTTCCCATCAGCTACATCGCGGAGACCGTGGAATATGCGCTGAGCCTGACGGAGGAGGTGGGTCTGGAGATTCATACCTACGGACACGCCGGGGACGGCAACATCCATATCAAGCTCTGTGCGAACGGCATGGAAGAACAGGAGTTTCGCGTCCGGTCCGATAAATTCCTGGATTTGATTTATGCGCGGGGCAAGGGAATGAACGCCCTGATCTCCGGGGAGCACGGCATCGGGGCCGTTTCCGTCCGGCGCCTGGAGGACTATGCAGGCAGGGACGTGATGGATCTGATGCGAGGCATCAAGGCTGTGTTCGATCCGAAAGGGCTTTTGAATCCGGGGAAAGGTCTGCACGTATGTGACGGACTGACATGAGAGTGAAGTAAACGGTTGCCGATAAGAGGAAAATAGCAGACAGAACCGACGGGGAAAGAGGGGGTTATCAGGCAAACTGATAAAAATGTTACTCTTTTCGGGCCCATTCTGAATTGTATCCAAAGTACACAAAAAATACATTGACACTTTTTCTTTCCGTTTATATAATTTCAAGCAAATAGTTACAAAATCGGAAGCGGAGTCTTTTACTGATGTGCATCAGGCTTAAAAAATAATTCGGATTGTGTAACTAGAAATAACGTAGGGGGGAAAGAGTATGAAATTCATGAAAAAAGTATCCGGCGTATTGGCGGCAGCGGTCCTGTTGGCTGCGATAACGGCAGGCTGCGGTGGCGGCGGCGCAAAGAAAGCGGAAAACAAGTCGGCGGAAGCCCTGATCGGCGCCAACTATGAGCTGACCGGCAACGTAGCAAGCTATGGGCAGGCAGCCCTGGCCGGCGGCAAGATGGCGGTGGATGAGATCAACAAAGCCGGCGGCATCAACGGCAAAAAGCTGCGTATCGTTGAAGCAGACAACAAGTCGGAGCCTTCCGAGTCCGGCAACGCGGCTACCAAACTGGTTACCCAGAACAAACTGATCGGCTTCGTCGGACCGGCTACCAGCGGTTGCACCATGGCAGCAGAACCGATCGTTACGGCGAATAAACTTCCGTCCGTAGCGCCTACTGCTACTGCGGACGCTATCACATTTGACGCAAAGGCCGGAAAAGTCCGTCCGTTTATATTCCGTGCCTGCTTCATCGACCCGTTCCAGGGCAAAGTAATGGCATCTTTTGCCGACACGAAACTGAAGGTTAAGAGCGTTGCCATTTACCGTGACAACTCCAGTGACTATTCCAAGGGGCTGGCGGATGCTTTCAAGCAGAACTACAAAGGCAAAATTGTTGCTGAAGAAGCGTATCTGGCAAAAGACATGGACTTCAAAGCCGGTCTGACCAAGATCAAAGCCCAAAATCCGGAAGCAATTTATATCCCCGGTTATTATGAAGAAGTTGGCAAGATCGTAAAACAGGCCCGTGAAATCGGACTGGAAGTTCCCATGATGGGCGGCGACGGCTGGGACAGCCCGAAGCTGATCGAGATCGCCGGCGCCAAAGCGTTGAACAAGACTTACTACTCCAGCGCATACAGCGCGGATGATACCGATCCGTCCACCCAGAAGTTCATCAAGTCCTTCAAGGAAAAATACAAAAAGGATCCGGATTTCTTCTCCATGATGGGTTACAACACGGTTCTGATTCTGGCTGACGCTTACAAACGCGCTGGCAGCGAAGACGGAACCAAGATCGCCGAAGCCATGGCCAAGACGAAAGACCTGCCGGTTGCCGGCGGCAAGCTCAGTTTCGATGAGAAGCATAACCCGATCGTTCCCGCTCTGATCATCGAAGTGAAAGACGGCAAACCCACTTTCGTTGACAAGATCTCCTTCTAAAAAGACAGTTAGGGAAACGCTGATTAATTCGTCTGCACACTGACCGGTGCTTTTAGTGACTGACTGCGTCAATGTCCCTCAACGCAGCTATGGCTGCGCCTTCGGGCCATTTTCTTGTCAGTCGCAAAAGCCCTCTGTTATCGCACAAACTCATTTAATCAGTGTCTCCTTAGAAACTGGCAGTTTTGCAAAATACTTAAACAGGGAAACGGAGCAGTCCGTTTCCCTGTTTTTCAGTGTAAAAAATCAGGAACTGTAACAGGGGCGCAGCGTGTAAAAACGATGCGGGCTGTACAGTCCCCTTTTGTGTATATTTTATATGAAGCTTCCAGTTTCAAAATAACAGTAGGGAATCGAGGCTTATTTCGCCGGCCTGCCTGACGGCGCGTCCTGTATTATTTTTTCTTCCCGATGCGTCCGCCTTCTACCTCCTGCACATCGAATATGGAGAGGAAAGCCTGGGGGTCGATGGACTGCACGACCTGTTTCAGCTTGGTCACTTCCAGACGGGACACCACGCAGTAGAGGACATCCTTGTCTTCCCGCAGGAAGCCGCCCTGCCCGTGCAGCAGGGTGACGGCCTTGCGCATGTCGTGTACAATGGCATGGGAGACTTCGTCGTGATTCGACGTTACGATAAAGACGCCCTTGGTAGAATCCAGGCCGTCGGACACCGTATCAATGAGGCGGGAGCAGATAAAGTAAGCTACCAGTGAGTACATGGCGCTGTTCCAGCTGAACACGAAGCCCGCGCTGCCTAAGATGAACAGGTTGAAAAACAGCACGATCTCGCCCACGGAAAAAGGGGATTTGCTGTCCATCAGGATCGCCATGATTTCAGTCCCGTCCAGGGAACCGCCGCTGCGGATGACGATGCCCACGCCGATGCCGATGATGACGCCGCCGAAGATGGTGCCCAGAAACGGATCCTGTGTGATCGGGGACATGCCTTCAAAAATTTCACTCCAGAATGAAAGCATGGTTACAGCGAAGCTGGCGGACAGGGCCATTCTGAGCCCCAGCCGCCGGTAACCGATATAGAAGAACGGAGCGTTCACCACAATGATCCAGACGCTGAAGGGGATTTTCGTAAGCTCAGCCAGGATCAGGCTGATGCCTACCACGCCGCCGTCGATAATATGGTTGGGGACCAGAAATAAATTCAAACCTGCGGAATAGACCATGGAACCGAACAAAAGTCCGATCAGCCGGGTCACGACTTGCCAGAACGAAAACATTTTGGATATTGTCAAGGCAGTGCCCTCCTTTTTGGGACGATGGTTCACTAAATACTTTATGGAAGGTATGTTGCTGGACCAGACAGCATGCCTTATGTATCTGAAAAAAATTATAGCACATATTTTCAAACATGAATAAAGTTTTCACAGTTTGTTTACAGATTAGGACACTGCTGCATTGACCGAAAATGGAATTGGCCGAAAATGTATCCTGCATTTTTTTGGCATAATGACATTGGTTCATTTGCGCCAGGGCGTTTTCATTTGCGGAAAAATATAATTCCTTTTCAAGATGCGGCGATGTTCCCGGCTGCTGTTCCGGCAGGTTTGCGCAAGCAATTCTTTTATGATAAAATTGAATTGTCGTTGGAGGATTTGTTATGAGAAACAGAAAGAAGTATACGGCAATGCAAAAACTGGAACAGGGATTAGCTGCGTTGTTTGTGACAGCGGGTGTTTTCCTGATGCCTGTTGCAGGTTTTGCGGAGGCCGCGTCGGCGGCGCCTGCAGCAGTTCCGGAAGGAAAAAAAGAAATTGCCGCGGCGCCAAAATATGTGATGCCGCAGGAACAGGTCTACATGGATCCGAGCCAGACGGAAGCGGCGAAACAACAGCTGGAAGCGGATGCGTATTACAATCGTAATCCGCAAAACGTGGCGCCTGTTGCAGATAAAAAAGTTGAAACAGAAAAAACTGAAGCGGCCAAACCTGTCGAAGTGACAAAGCCGTCTGCGGAAGAAAAAGCTAAAACAGAAAAAACTGAAACGGCCAAACCTGCCGATGTGGTAACGCCTTCAGCGGGAGAAAAAGCTGCTGACGCTGAAACTCCTGCTGCAATTGCAGAAGAAAAACAGCAAACGATAAAAGCGGCGGAGCCGGTGAAAAAAGAAGAAGCCCTATCGGCGGCGCCTGCAGCAGTTCCGGAAGGGAAAAAAGAAATTGCCGCGGCGCCAAAATATGTGATGCCGCAGGAACAGGTCTACATGGATCCGAGCCAGACGGAAGCGGCGAAACAACAGCTGGAAGCAGATGCGTATTACAACCGTAATCCGCAAAACGCGTTGCCTGTTGCAGATAAAAAAGCCGAAACGGAAAAAACTGAAGCGGCCAAACCTGCTGAAACGGTAAAACCGTCTGCGGGAGAAAAAGCCGAAACAGAAAAAACTGAAGCGGCCAAACCTGTCGAAGTGACAAAGCCGTCTGCGGAAGAAAAAGCTAAAACAGAAAAAACTGAAACGGCCAAACCTGCTGAAATGGTAAAACCGTCTGCGGAAGAAAAAGCTAAAACAGAAAAAGCTGAAGCGGCCAAACCTGCCGAAATGGCAAAGCCGTCTGCGGGAGAAAAAGCTGCAAAGGAAACAGTGGCACCGGTAAAACCTGTTGAAAAACCTGCTGAGCAGATAAAAAACGGTTCCGATGGAAAAAAACCGATATTTATCCGTCGGTTTGGCGTAGCGCAGGAAGTTTCCACACAGCAGGCGACAGTTGCGGGCGTGCTGAAAGAGTTGGAAGTGAATATGGAAGGCAGGTCGTCGTATCCACCCCCGGAAACGGAAATTACAGATGGTATGATCATCCATGTGCTGGGGCGGAAATCCTTTGTGTCCCAGGAGGAAGTGGAAATTCCTTTCCAGACGCAGTTCATCGATGACCCAGCGCTGGCTTTCGGCACTAAAAAGCTGGAAAAAGAAGGCGTAAAAGGAACGGATGTCGTAATCTACGAAAATGTCACACGTGCCGGCCATGAGCATAAAATCGAGCTGGACCGCCGCCGTGTGAAGGCGCCGGTGAATGAAGTTGTGCGACAGGGCGTGGCCCAATCCATCCTGACGCCGGACGGATACATGCGGTATAAGAAAGTCATTTACGGTGAGGCGACTGCCTATACCTGGGGCGGCGGCGCAAGCGGAATGACCTCGGTCGGATTGTGGCCGAAACGTGGCATTGTAGCGGTGGATCCCCGGGTGATCCCCTATTTCACGAAGCTGTTTATCCCCGGCTACGGCATAGCTGTGGCAGGGGACACCGGCGGCGCCATCATGGGCACACGGATCGACCTGTTCATGGACACTCTGGCGGAATGTTTCCAGTGGGGACGCCGGGAAGTGGAGATTTATATTTTGGAATAAATTGCGTTATATAACAGCCGTGATTTTATGGTATTGTCACGGCTGTTTTGTTCGGCGCCGCGGGGGATATTTATAAGATGCATCCCTTGGGTTTTGCAGAATTTTATCCGGTCTGTATGCGGGATGTTTTTGCAAAGAGCACCGGGCAGGGACAAAATAGATTTGCTGAGCAGGTTTGAGAGGGTTGGAACAGGATTTTGTTAAAAGAAGTAATAGTAGTAGAAGGAAAAATGGATACGGTGGCGGTGAAGCGCGCGCTGGAATGCGACACCATCGAAACGGGTGGGTTCGCCCTACGCCCGGACACGCTGCAGCAGATTCAGGCGGCCTATGAAAAACGGGGCATCATCATCCTGACGGATCCTGACGGATCCGGCGAGCGCATCCGCAGATTTTTGACGGAACGGTTCCCCAATGCGGGGCAGGCCTTCGTGCCGAAGAAGGATGCCCTTGCCCCTGATGACGTGGGGATCGAGCAGGCGAAGCCGGAGGCGATCCGGGCAGCGCTGGCCAGGGTGCGCCACCACGAATATAGTCCGGAACCGGTATTTTCTGTTGCGGATCTGCGGGACAACGGACTGTCCGGCGGACCGGACGCCAGTCATAAACGCGATCTGCTGGGCGCGGAGCTGGGAATCGGGTACGGTACGGCGAAAAAGTTCCTGCGCCGGTTAAACACTTACGGAATTACACGGGAAGAATTTGAGCACGCATTAAAAAAATTGTGATTTATGTGCCCGTCTGCTGCTGCCTTCGTTTTTTCATTCTTCGCTTATGCGGCAAGTGCAAAGACTGTGCAAACCCGTCACCGATTGCGATTCCACGGACTCATGCGCCTGCGGCTTCGGAACTCGGGGCTTCGCCCCTCAGACAGCCTCGCCGCGACGGCGCCTTTCGTCTCATGGAATGACGCAATCGTTTCCGATGGTTTGCCCATGCCTTTGCCTTGCCGCAATGTAAAGGCGGCATCAGCCGGGCGTATAAATCCTAAATTAACAGCTAAACGGAAAAGAGGTACACATGGAACCCATTCAGCCAATCATTGCCCGGCGGGAAGTGACGACGCGCATCCTGCAGGCATTTCATTTAAAAGCGGATAAAAACCTGGGGCAAAATTTTTTAGTAGAAGAATCCGTTGTCAACCGCATCGCCAAAGCAGCGGAACTGACCCCGGATGACACGGTGCTGGAAATCGGTCCCGGCATCGGCACACTGACACAGGCGCTGGCCCTCACCGGCGCGTCGGTGGTTTCGGTGGAACTGGACAAGCGGCTGATCCCCGTGCTGCAGGAAACGGTGGGCGCCTATGAAAATGTCCGCATCGTGCAGGGCGATATTTTAAAGGTAAACATTCCGGACGTGATTGCACAGGCGAAAGCTGACCGCATGAAGACTGCGGCGCTTGACGGAACAGTAAAAACGGGTACAGGTGCAAAAACAGAAGATGGAGGGGAGGACAGATGTCCTGCCAATGAACATCCTGAAACGGGCGTGACGAATTCCCCGTCATCATTCAAAGTCTGCGCCAATCTTCCTTATTATATTACCACCCCCATCATCATGTACCTGCTGGAACAGAAACTGCCGTTGGAGCGTTTGGTTGTGATGGTGCAGAAGGAAGTGGCGGAACGGATGACCGCCCAGCCCGGCGGCCGTGAGTACGGCGCCATCTCCGTCGCCATGCAGTACTACACGGAACCGAAGGTCGCCTTTATCGTGAAGGCCGGTTCTTTTTTGCCGGCGCCCAAGGTGGACAGCGCCGTGCTGGTATGCAAAAAAAGAAGCGCGCCCCCGGTGGACGTGCCTGACGAAAAGATTTTTTTCCAAGTGGTGGCGGCGGCGTTTTCCGTTCGCCGCAAAATGCTGAACAACAGCCTGAAAAATATGGGCGGTCTTACAGGCGAACAGGTAAAAGCCTGGTTGGACCGGGCCGGTATTGACGGAACGCGCCGGGCGGAAACATTAAGCCTGGAAGAGTTCGCTGCGCTGGCAAGAAATTGGAAAGTATAAGTTAACGTCATGCAGGCAGGAAAGGATGCGATTCCTTTTTTATACAAACCTCTTTCCTCCGGAACGGGATGCCGATGTGAATGATTTCATAAGCTGCGATAGACAAGTATCTTGGTTTTTTCTCGGATGCGTTCCTGATTGTTAAGGCAGAACGGTATGATGTGAAAGGGAAAAAATACATAAAAACCCCTGCAAAATATTATTTTACTGATGTGGGCTTGCGAAATGCCAAGCTTGGGTTCAGACAGCAGGAAGAAACACATATCATGGAAAATGTTCTGTACTGCGATCTTGTAAGAAGGGGATATGACGTTGATGTTGGCGTTGTAGAGCACAATTACAGGAAAGAGGATGGGAAGAGCGCAAGGGTGCAGCTGAAAATTGATTTTGTGGTCAACCGCGGCAGCCAACGTTGCTACATTCAATCTGCATTGTCGATTGCCGATCCGGAAAAGCGGAAACAGGAAATCAATTCCCTGATCAAAATAACGGACTCATTTAGAAAAATAGTTGTAGTTGGAAACAGGATCAAGCTATGGATAGATGAAAACGGCATTTCTTACATTGGAATAGAACAGTTTTTACTGGACGAAAAAGTGTGACTTGATATACTTTGTTATCTTCATTGTAAAGCAGGAGGGGGAAAGACTATGGCAACCAAAAAACCGATCATCGCGTTAATGTACGATTTTGATAAAACCTTGTGCACCACGGATATGCAGGCCTACACTTTTATTCCGAACCTGGGCATGTCCGCTGATGAATTTTGGAAAAAAGCATCCGACCTGGCGGATCATAAAAAGATGGACCGCATCCTGGCCTACATGTATCTGATGCTGGACGAAGCCCATATTCACAAGAAACCCATCCGCCGCAACGACTTTGTGGCGTTGGGGAAGGATCTGGAACTGTATCCTGGCGTGGTGGAATGGTTCGACCGCATCAACCAGTACGGCAAAGAGAAGGGCGTGGCCGTCAAACACTATATCATTTCTTCCGGCCTGCGGGAAATCATCGAAGGTTCTTCCATTTATAAAAAGTTTGACGATGTATTTGCCGGGGAATTTCTGTACGATGAAAACGGCGTGGCCTGCTGGCCTAAAAATGTGGTGAACTATACTACGAAAACGCAATTTCTGTTCCGCATCAACAAAGGCGTGCTTGACATTTCCAACGACGACGACCTGAACCGGTACACACCGGAGGAAGACCGGCCTGTTCCGTTCCGCAACATGATCTACATCGGCGACGGGCTGACGGATGTGCCCTGCATGAAACTGGTGAAGGTGAACGGAGGGTGTTCCATTGCCGTGTACCAGTCCGGTAAGCTGTCCAAGGTGAAGGATCTGATCCTGGACCAGCGGGTGAACTTCATTGAGCCGGCCGATTACAGTGAAGGTTCCAAACTGGATGAAATTGTCAAAGATATTATCGCCAACATGGCCAGCTTGGAGAAGCTGAAAGCGCATACCAAATCGCAGCTGTCAGCGATAAAAAAATAATATAAGCCGCAAAAGTTTACAAAAAAACTACTTGGCATATGTCAAGTAGTTTTATGATTATAGCAAGCGATTATAGCAATTTAAGGAGACGCTGATTAATTCGTCTGCAAGCTGGCAAGCAGAATATGAAAAGCAGTCATCCAAGATTGGCCGTGTCGGTCATGTTGTCGGAGGTCACAGGTCTTTCTGCATGTAAATCGCGTGGGGTGTGGGGTTGTCATTGTATTTTCCGACGTACCGGAAGCCATTTTTTTCATACAGGCGGATGGCCTCTTCCGCGAACGGGAAGGTGTCAAGCCGCATGTATTTGTACCCGATCGCCCTGGCGTCCGCAATGAGCCGGTCAACGATCTGCTGCGCGATGTGCGCCCCGCGGTATTCCGGTTTGACAAAGAGGCGTTTCATCTCGCAGTATTCATCGGAGTTGTATGTAAGCGCGCCGCAGCTCCGTCAACCACAGCCAGATACAGCCGTCCTTTTGGCATTCCGTATTTTGCTTCCAGATTCTGCAGTTCTTCTCCAAAATGCTGGGTCTGAAGGGTTTTTCTGACATAGGGATCCAGCTTCGCGATGGATTCGGTGTATTGAATGAACAGGGTAAGCACATCCTCTTTTCGTTCACAACCTGATATCAGTTCCAATTTGCCACCTCGCGTCAACCATTTCAGTTTATTTTTCAAAATCCGGTGAGAATTTAATTGCGGCTGTCTGCATACAGCCCAAACTTTTTTACAGATTTATTTTAATCGAATTTTTCACAGTCCGTCAATGCAAATCGGAGGATTGATGAGGCTTTAATGTAAATTTTCGAGTGAAGTACAAATTTGCACGTTAGCGTGCCCCCGCCTTTACATTGCGGCCGAACGCTTCGGTGCCTGATTGTCCGCATGTGCCTTCGGCACGATGCGGTGACGCCTGCGGTTTCGTTCTGCAGCCTGGCTGTTGCGACGGTTTATACCGTTCCTCCTCGCGCCCTGCGGGAGCCGGCCGCTGCGTGCAGGCGGCATCACCCCGGCACTTTGCCTTGTACAAGTCCCCATTTTGCAAAAAAATTCGGCATCCTGTAAAAAACTCTTGACTTATAGTTAACTTTAAGTATTAATCTTATATTGAAATATGCATTTACGTATCGCAAATACGTGCCGGAAAATTTTACGTGCAGTTTTCTGCAAAAGCCGGTGCGTCCGGTTGTGGAAAGAAGGAGGGATTTCATTGAAAAAGATTCTTTGTATGGTGACGGTTGCTTTTATGCTTTTGACGCTGGTCGGCTGCGGAGGCGCAAGTAAGGCGGAAAACAAGAAGGCGGCCCCGCCTGCGGCGAAACAGGCGGAAGCGGCGCCGGCTCCGGCAAGCAGCGGCAAAAAAGTATTGGTTGCCTATTTTTCCTGGAGCGGCGTGACACGCAACGTAGCGCAGCAGATCCGTGAAAAGACCGGCGGCGATCTGTTTGAGATCAAAACGGAAACACCGTATTCGAAAGAGTATCATAAGACGACGGAACTGGCGAAAGCAGAAAAAGAAAAGGATGTCCGTCCCAAACTGGCAGGCCCGCTGCCGGATCTGAAGCAGTACGATGTGATCCTGCTGGGCTATCCTATCTGGTGGTATATTGAACCGATGGCGGTCAAGACGTTCGTGGAAGCCCAGGACTTGTCCGGAAAAACGATCCTTCCGTTTGCTACCAGCGGCGGAAGCGACATTGCGTCCAGTGTTGCAGACCTTCGGAAAACGCTGCCGAAGGCACAGGTGAAGGACGGGTTTCTCGCAAATTCGACGGGCGGCCTCGACGGCTGGCTGAAAGAAAACGGCGTGATGAAGTAAGAACAGTTTTGCCTGTTTAAGTTTAATAAGAAAAACAAAGATTTCAAAGGGCTCGGAGAAAAAGAGGATCGTTACTATGTCCTATACAATTTCAGAAGCGGCGGAAAAGGTGGGGATTCCGCCCACGACCATCCGCTATTACGATAAAGAAGGGCTGCTGCCCGGCATTAAACGGAAGAACGGCATCCGCATCTTTGAGGAGATCGACCTGCGGCTGATGGAGCTGCTCACCTGTCTTAAAGATACCGGGATGCCTATCAAACGGATCCGGGAATATGTAAGGCTGATGAAACAGGGCGATGCCAGCCTGCAGGAACGGCATGAGATCATCAAGGCGCAGCGCCGCTTTGTGCAGGATCAGATCCGGCAGCTGCAATTTTATTTGGAAGAGCTGGATTATAAGGACTGGTATTATGATAAAGCCCTGGCTGCCGGAACGGAGAGTGTTGTTTCCTTTGCGGATTACGAACGGGAGACGGGGAAAAAAGTGCCGATCGACACGAACCGGGAGGGGTAAGGGACAGGAATTTATTTTGCGCGGATGCTGAAAAACGGCAGACGGCGCATACGGAGGAACCGCATGATTGCACGGTGGCTGGTCCGGATTTGTTCAACCATTTTGTATAACTGCAACCTGATCAGCGACATTCCCGCAAGGTACATCAGCAGCGAATTTTGCGTGCCGGGACTGAATTGCCGGTATTGCCCGGCATCGGTGGCGGGGTGTCCGCTGAATTTTATGCAGCGGCTGTTTGCGGACGGGCTGGAAAATTTGCCGGTCCGCATTTTGTGCTGGCTGCTTTTGCTGGCGCTGGCCTTTGGCCGGGTGATCTGCGGCTGGCTCTGCCCATTCGGGCTATTGCAGGACCTGCTGGATAAAATTCCGGCGCCGAAGATCGGGAAGAACCGGTGGACGCGGCGGCTCAGTTATATAAAATATGGGTTGCTGGCGGTCTGCGTCATCGCCGTGCCACTTGGATTTTATCTGGGGGGGAAGCGGGTGTTGGCATTTTGTCAGTACGTCTGCCCCAACCTGCCTCTTTCCAATTTCATTATGACGCTGGCCACAGGAGGTCAGGTCCGCCCCTATATGCTTTTCAATTACCGGTTCCTGATCTTGTTGGCGGTGATCCTTTTTTCCGTTTTCCTGTTCCGCCCCTTCTGCCGTTTCATCTGTCCCCTGGGAGCCTTTTACGGACTGTTCAACAAAACGGCGTTGCTCTCAGTCAAGGTGGATGAGGAAAAATGCGTACACTGCAATGCCTGTCTGCGTGCCTGCAGGATGGATATCCGCAAGGTCGGGGATGGGGAATGCATCTCCTGCGGCGAATGCAAATCGGCCTGCAGGTTCGGCGCGATCCGTTTCGGGATGGAAAAGAAAAAATAAGGATGATGACGGGCCTGTGCTCCTTGTATCTGCCGGACCGTTTCCTGTTAAGGAAATGCTGATTAATTCGACTGCACGCTGACCGGTGCTTTGTGAGACTGACTGCGTCAATGTCCCTCAACGCAGCTACGGCTGCGCCTTTGGTCCATTTTCTTGTCAGTCGCAAAGAGCCCTCGGTCATCGCACAAACTCATTTACTCAGCATCTCCTTAAATGAATATAAAAGGGCGACGCGGCCCGATAAAGAAAAAACCGTTTTCCGGTTCGCGCAATGGCGGATCGAAAAACGGTTTTTTGTTTTAGCGACAGTCGTGCGAAAATTTTTCCTGAACGCTGCAAGGGCTGTCATAAATTTTTATTTTAGCGACAGTCGCGCGAAAGTTTTTCCTGAACGTTGCAACGGCTGTCATAAATTTTTATTTTAGCGACAGTTGTGCGAAAAATTTTGCCCTTGCTGTTACTTTATATGCAACAGCTTTTCAATATTTCCGTGAGCAATTTTTTCCTTGTCGGCGTCCGGCAGGTCGAACTCTTCAAGGAAGCTGCGGATGTTTTCTTTCCTGCGGTAAGGATAATCTTCGCCCCAGGTGATGTGGTCCGCGCCGAAGGTGGACAGGCAGTAGCGGAACTGCTCCGCGTACAGCATCCCCGACGGATTTACATAAATATTTTTCTTGAAGTAATCGCTGAAATTCTTTTTTAAGCCGGTGTGTTCCTGGGGGATTTCATCCAGCCGGTACATATAAAACGACACAACCTCGCCCCAGTGGCCGATCATGATTTTCAGGTCCGGAAGCCTGTCGAACACGCCTGCCAGCATCATCCGCACCACCTGCATACCTACATCGTAATGCCAGCCGATACCGAAGCCCGCCAACATCAGGGATGCGCTGTCAGACCACGGGCCGGTATAATATGTTTTCGCGACCGACGGCTCCAGGATCGACGGATGAAGATAGATGGGGACGTCCAGCTCCTGCGCTTTCGCGAAGATTGGGAAATAGAGTTCATCGTCGTAGGGAAGTCCGTGGTAATGCCCGGAAAGCATCGCGCCTGCGAAACCGAGTTCCTTTACACAGCGCTCCAGCTCTTTGGCGGCTTCTTTCCCGTCTCCCAGGGGAAGGTGGGCGAAAAGGTAAAACCGGCCGGGATACGCGGCGGCTTTTTCCGCCATCTCATTATTGACGGCCCGGCAGAGTTCCACGGACACATCCGGTTCCAGCGTGGCGGGGATCTTGTTGGCATAGCTGACGATCTGCGCGTCGATGCCGAGGGCGTCCATGTGCGCGACCCGTTCTGCGCCCAGCTCGGTCGATCCCGGGGCGATATGGCCGTATGCAAGCGGCGGAACCTTCAGGCCTTTTTTGGCGCGCTCCTCAAAGATCGTTTTGATCTTTTCGTTTATTGCCGGGGAGATAAAGTGTTCTTCGACTGTAATTAACCGTTTCATGCTGCCAGACCTCTTTTCTGTTTCATTTATCCGGTTTTGCGTATACCGGCCCGATGCGTGTTTGTCGGCGCGACTGTCATGGCCCGCCGCCGATGCGGTCAGGGCGGCGCCGATGATCATGATCCCGACGGCTATTGCCGTGAGTTTTACTGCTTTCCTGATGCAGGACATATTTTTAATTTCCTCCCTTAATGTTTATACAGGAAATCCGTAACAAGTGAAACGATATAGGCGACAAGGATTCCAACCAGGATATCGGTAGGATTATGGACGCCCATATAGATGCGGGAAAAAGCGATCAGCGCCGCCATGCAGAGCGCGGGGACGCTGTATTTTTTCGGCAGGATGCGCCACATGATGAATGCGACGGCAAAAGCCACTGTGGTATGCCCGGATGGGCATGAAAAGGACTTGGGCCGGGTCAGTGAGATCAGATCTGCGTTTTCCCGAAAGGGGCGCGGCCTCTTTATTAAATGTTTGATGTAATCCGAGGCATACTTTCCCAAAAATCCGCTGACGACACAGGCAGAAGCGAAAGGAAAAATTTTCCGTCTGTCCCACAACAGCATAACGGCTGCATATACGCACACTATGAGAAGCCCGTAATTGGCGATGAACCGGAAGATTTCGTTCAGCAGGGGCGTCCGCAGATGATTTTGGATAAACAGCAGGATACTTGCATCAACCTGGGAAACCGTGGCAGGCATTTTTGGTACCTCCTTACAGAATTATAAAAAGAATCGTTATCATACAAAAATTATCATGCAACAGAAACATAAATTTTTTTAAACTTACAACATAATTATACTATAACCGGGGTTATTCTGCAAAACGCTTATGTAAAATGCTGGCGCAAAACACGAATGTAAAGTGCAGATGCAAAACGAAAACGCAAAACACGAATGTAAAGTGCAGATGCAAAATGAAAACGCAAAACGCAGACGCAAAGTGCAAATACTGACGCAAAATGCAAACGCAAAACATAGATGCAAAACGCTGACACAAAGTGCAAATGTAAAATGCTGACGCAAACGCAGGCAATGAAAAAAGGGCTGGGCAGGAGAATCCTGTTCCAGTCCTTTTTCAGAGAGGGTGTTATGGGTTAGAGAAGTGTCTTTAACGATATTCAGCCGTTGCCGTCACATGGTTAGAAAATGCGCCGGCGAATGGCCGGGGAATTGTCAATCGTAAACGCAGTCGTATGTATCCACGTAGTGTGGATGGCTGTTGTTGGCGATGACGGCGCCGATGATGCCGCCTACCAGTAATGCGCCGAGCCAGTCACCGCTGTGCATGCTGTGGCTGTGGTTATGGCTGTCACCGTGATGATGGGATGGCGGCGGAGCCGGATGGTGGGCCGGAGCGGGGCGATGATTCGGACCGCTTCTGTGCGTCATGGGTTGCGCCCTGTGATGGGAGCCGCTGTTATGGATAGCCGGGCCCTTGTGGACAGAACCGCTTCTGTGCGTCATGGGTTGTGCCCTGTGCTGGGAGCCGCTGTTATGGATAGCCGGGCCCTTGTGGACGGAACCGTTCTTGTGCGCCATGGGCTGCGCCTTGTGCTGGGAGCCGCTGTTGCGGACCGCCGGGCCCTTGT